>CANCSL010000001.1 GCA_947380835.1 Actinomycetota bacterium
ATTCAGAATGACCAGTGGAAGTCCATATCGGATGAGACTTTGGCTCTGGCTATTGCGCACGGACCTCAGGCTTATATTTCGCCCACTAACTATGAAAATAAGTTGACCGATCACCGGGTCGTTCCGACGTGGAACTATCAAGCAGTGCATTTGTCGGGAACTCTTTCAGTCAGCCATGACGTCGAAGAATTACGTCAAATAGTCTCTGATCTCACAGATTTTCACGAGCACGATAGAGCCAAACCCTGGAGCGCGATTGAGTCCGATCCTAAATATTTCGAGGGGCAACTTAAAGCAATCGTTGCAATTCGAATGAAGGTCACTAAAGTCGAAGCAAAAGCAAAATTGAGCCAAAATCGATCAGAGAATGATCAACAAGCAATCGTGAAAGAGCTAGGCCAATCCAGGGCATTGCCCGCGCGCGATCTGGCACAAGCAATGCAGAAGAATCTGGATAAGAATTAACTAGTTTTGAAGTCCACAGAAACAGTTACTGTTACCGTTTTTTCAATTGTGCTGGTGTCGTAGTACCCCCCTGATGAAGTATCGACAGAATCCGGAGTCGTTACTTGTACCGGACCGCTTCGTACTGCAAGAACTGACCCGACAGAGCCACCAACTGCTTCAGTGATCGCTTGAGCGCGAACCTTGGCATCCTTCATGGCATCGCTGAGGAGTGATGGGCGCAGAGTTGCAAGATTGGATACGTAATAGGCCGGGCCATAATTATTCACATTGACGCCGGTTTGCAAGAGCACGCCTATGCCATTCGATAATTTCTGTACGAGGGCGACATCTTTAGAACGGACAATCACAGTTTGATTAGCGCGGTAAGAAAGCACGCGTCCGGTTGCATTGCCATTTATGTACTCATCGTTAGTTGAAGTCGCGATGGCCCCGGATTCAATTCCGGTAGCTGCAATTCCGCCATTTGTTAGATAGGCAGAAAGAGCCACAACATCTGCTTCAGTTTTTTTGACTGCAGTGGCTACATTAGGTGCGGTTTCTTGCGCGTTAAGTGTCCACACCGCATTGTCGGATGTGGCGTTTACTCGAGCCGAGCCAGTGACCGTAATGGCATTTCCAGCTTTTGCAGCCAGGCCATTTCCAATCAAACTTGATCCAAACCCAATGCCGACCGCAAGTAAAAGCGCAGCAATGATCAATGAAAGGAAACGGGCGTTGGATTTTTTATGGACGATCTGGTTTTCACTCATAATTAGATACTAACCTTCTTATCAAGTTCAGATTCCAAAGTTCCGCGACGGTACCACTCCAGTTCTTCATCCCAGGCGGTTCCCAGCGTTGCATGTAACGCATCTCGCAGTGATTCAAAATCGTGATGTGACGCCAACGAAGTCATGATGCGGTTTTCGTGAATCATCACATCGCCGGTTGAGGATGTGACCGCCTGATGGAGGCCAAGATCAGGAGTGCAGCGATAGAGAACCCCCTCGCCTCCCGAAGTCGAAAACTCTCGAACTTCAAAGCGCAGGTAATGCCAACTCTTTAAAGTGCTAGCAATCTTGGAAGCAAGAAAGGCATCTCCGCGCCATTGGTACTCCGTGGACAGGGTGCCGGCAGCCAAACGCTGGGTCTGCCACTCCAACTCAATGGGTTGGCCAAAGATTTGATTAAGAGACCATTGGACATGGCGAATGAGCGCCCGAGGCGCTGAATAAATCCGTAGATCTCCAGATAACCCGCCCACAGGCAGGTTGGTAGGCGAAATCATCGGCAAATCCCCCTTTTCAGGCTTCACAGGACGCTGCTAGCTCGTGATGCGACCTTCCCCAGTCCATCAAGCTATTCAGGGCTCGTCCTTGGCGCTTTGAGAGCCGCCGGGATAATCCGATAACTAATTCTCCCCTACTTCGGCCGGTTTTGCCTAGTCCACAGGCCCGGGCTGTAATAAGCCCCTCAAAAGAGGCTGAAAAATTGTTTAGTGATTTACGCCTCTCTACGGCTACACTTTGGGCTAGTCCGACGCTTGGCAGTACCCCGTTTCTCGGCCCCGATTTATCGGGCAGCTTTGTTCGGTATAGCTGTATAGAAGAAGACCGGCACTTGAGGATAAGCCTCTTGAGTCAAACAAATACCGAAGGATAAAGCTCAATGGCAACAGGTACAGTTAAGTGGTTCAACTCTGAAAAGGGATTTGGTTTCATCGCCGTAGATGGTGGCGGACAAGATGTATTCGTTCACTACTCTGCAATCCAAGGCAATGGCTACAAGTCACTCGAAGAGGGTCAAGCCGTGACTTTCGAAGTAGTCCAGGGTCCAAAGGGTCCTCAGGCTGACGCAGTTGTTCCTAACTAATAACCATTAACTCAAAAGAGGACCGGCTTCTAGCTGGTCCTCTTTTTTTATGCCTAAAATCAATTTTCAAGAATTAGTACGCAGGAACCTTTGGAACAGTTCCGATCTTCTTCTCCAACTTGACAATACCGTTCCTGGGCGAGATATCTTTCCCCGCCTTCCAGGCATCCAGATAGCTCCAGGGGTAAATCTCTCCTCGCCGCACCCACCAGATGCCACCTTTAGTCGGCCATGAGATCCCAAAGTGCAGGTGCGGAGCCAAGCCTTTGGCATCTCCGCTATTTCCTACCTTGCCAATTACATCCCCAACATTGACGCGTAACCCCGGCGCCATATCTTTTGGAATATAAGAAAGATGGGATCCGTAATAGCGGACGCCATCATCTCCGACCATAGAAATAAAAAGCCCGCCACGGTCAGCGCCTTTATTGGTTTTCCAAGTAAATCGATCTACTCGATTAACTTCATCGATCGTGCCCGAAGTTGGAGCCACGAAAGCGCAACCCACTTTCGTCAAAATATCGGTCGCAGGATAGTTATGGTGATATTTCCCGTAAGTAACGGCGCATCCAGAAATGGGAAAGGTGTAGTTGGGAGCGGCATTCGCTGGAACTCCTAAAGTGCTCACAAGCGCCATGCAAAGAAAAACTGCTGCAACCTTAATCTTGGCCATCACGATCGTTAGCATAGACTGCTGGCATACCTCAAGGAGTTCTATGAAGAGCCTGAGAAAACTAACGGCAGGTCCTGGCTTCCAGCTTGTTGATGTCCCAGAACCAATAGCCGGTCCCCGCGATGTAAAAATTAAAGTTCTTCGAACTGGTATCTGCGGAACCGATCTCCACATTCAATCGTGGGATTCGTGGGCTGCCGCCACCATCAAGGTTCCGATTACACCCGGCCATGAATTCAGTGGAACCGTCGTAGAAATTGGAGCCGACGTAACCACGATAAACGTGGGCGATTTTGTTTCGGGCGAAGGTCACATCGTCTGTGGGCTCTGCCGAAATTGTCGAGCAGGTAGGCGCCATCTCTGCATGAATACCATTGGGTTAGGCGTGAATCGCGACGGCGCATTCGCAGAATATGTGGTTCTTCCCGAGGTCAATGTCTGGAAACATACCGAGAACATCGATCCGGATTTAGCGGCAATTTTCGACCCGCTCGGAAATGCAGTTCACGTTGCGCTTTCCTTCCCGATCGTTGGAGAAGATGTTCTTATTACTGGTGCAGGACCTATTGGTCTCATGGCAGCACAGGTAGCCCGCTTCATTGGCGCTAGGTACATAGTTATCACCGACGTAGTCGAAAGTCGGCTCGAACTTGCCCGCAAGTTTGGCGTCGATGTGGCGGTTAATGTCAGGACCGACAGCTTGAAAGATGTCATGAATAGCTTGGGCATGTCCGAAGGATTCGATATTGCTTTTGAGATGAGCGGAAGTCCGACAGCGCTCCCCCAAATTCTGGAACACCTAGGTCACGGCGCTCGTGTGGCGCTGCTTGGACTTCCTAGCAAGCCCATTGAAGTGAACTGGTCCAAGGTGATCACCAACATGACCACAATTAAAGGAATTTACGGTCGTGAAATGTTCGAAACTTGGTATGCCATGACCGCAATGATCAAAAAGGGAATTGATATCGACCCAGTGATCACTCATCGCCTGCATTTTTCACAATGGGAGGAAGCTTTCGCCATCGCCGCCCAATCCAGTGCCGGAAAAGTTATTTTGGAGTGGAGCTAACATGTTTGAAACCGCTCGACAAGAATTACTCTCTGAACTCGCCGCGATAAGTGATGCTGGTACCAAGAAATCAGAAGTATCTATTACTTCTGCACAAGGTACATCTATAGAGATTGATGGCAAACCTTTTATCAATTTTTGCGCCAACAACTACCTAGGGCTTTCCAATCATCCCGAAATCGTGGCAGCGGCAAAACAAAGTTTGGATGAACACGGCTATGGCTTATCAAGCGTGCGCTTCATTTGCGGAACGCAAGATATCCATCTGCAACTTGAAGATGAGCTCTCAAAGTTCCTGCACCAAGAGGCCACTATTCTCTTCCCTTCCTGCTTTGATGCCAATGGCGGGATATTCGAAGTTCTGATGAAGGAAGATGATGCAATCATCTCCGATGAGCTCAACCATGCTTCCATCATTGACGGCATTCGCCTCTCGAAGGCAAAAAGATTTCGCTACCGAAACCGCGACATGGCTGATCTTGAGACCCAACTTATTGGTGCGGATGGGTCCAGGCGAAAGCTCATCGTCACCGACGGAGTCTTTTCGATGGATGGCTATATCGCTCCCCTTGCCGAGATATGCGATCTCGCCGAGAAGTACGGCGCTATGGTGATGGTCGATGATTCCCACGCCGTCGGATTTATTGGTGAAAAAGGCGCAGGCACTCCCGAACTCTGTGGCGTTCAAGATCGGATAGATATTCTCTCTGGCACCTTGGGCAAGGCTCTCGGTGGTGCTTCCGGCGGATACATAAGCGCTCATCGGGAAATTGTCGATCTGCTCAGACAACGAGCTCGTCCATATCTTTTCTCCAATGCCGTTCCGCCTACCGTCGTCTCTGGTTCGCTCAAGGCTCTTGAGTTAGTTCGCTCAGGTGAACAAATGCGCAAGCAATTGCAGATTAACGCTCAGCTCTTTCGTGATCTCATGGTTGCCCAAGGATTCACTTTGCTTCCTGGCATACACCCCATCATTCCTGTGATGTTTACTTCGGAGGCCGAGGCAGGCAAAAGCGCCGATGGATTACATGACCGCGGCATTCATGCCGTTGCTTTCTCCTACCCCGTTGTCCCTTTGGGAAAAGCGCGTATTCGTATTCAAATATCGGCGCAGCACACCGAATCTGATATCCGAAAGTGCGTAGATGCCTTCAAAACATCCCGAATCTGACAATGACCAAGACTTCGCATAAACTCTGCCAGTCGGGGCGGTAGCTCAGTTGGTTAGAGCCCGGAACTCATAATTCCGTCGTCGTCGGTTCGAGCCCGACTCGCCCCACTAAGAATTGCCACTCGAAAAACTCGCCAGCGAGAGTGGCTATGATGAAAACATGTCCGATTCAGAGCAACCCTTCCTAGGGCTAAAGCGTCAATGGAATGTTGTGCTGGATCGCGTTCTTGAACAAGATCGAATCGCTTGGCTAGCCTTTTTCGATGCTCGCCTGGCTTCTCTAGAAAATGATCAACTTACTTTGAGTTTTGCCGATAGCCAAAAATTTGGCGGCCAGCATGATTTCACAATGGCTCGCAATCCCAAGCACACAGAAATTCTGATGAACGCAATTCACGAAGTAACTGGCTTCGACCTCACCATTCACGAAGAATGAAACGTCGCCTTCCCCTCATCGCTCTCCTCATCGGAGCAAGTATTTCCATACTCGTGAATTCAGCGGATGCGACTGCACCTGCAAAAGTCGCTGCCTTGGGTCCAGGCTATCGAATACACGGAATCGATATCAGCAGATGGCAGCATCCTGGAAATAAGACCATCGACTTTAAGAAGATGTATAAAGCGGGCATTAGGTTTGTTTTGATCAAGGGATCAGATGCGTTGGATGCCGCTGATGCCACCGCCTTAAAATATTTAAAAGTCGACCGTACTTCGGCTCAGGCGGCTGGTCTGTATACCGGTTTCTATCATTACGCCACCTTGCCCGACAGCGTTGACCCCGCTTTTATCACTGCTGATGCCAAAGCTCAGGCTCAGAAAGTGGTGTGGCGCCTGGCGACGATCGGCGGCTACAGCGCAAAGGATTTGCCGGTCACTCTCGATCTGGAAAATAATTGCGTGCGCAAAGATTCTGCCGGCACGTGTCTAAAATTTATGAATAAGAAGTATGTAACCCTCTGGGCGCAAACGTGGCTGGCAACAGTTGCCTTAAAGACCGGTCGACCTCCGATTGTTTATTCGTATCCGCAATTTCTTGAAAATGCGATGGTCCGCTCTGCCGACTTTATTCAATATCCCTTGTGGATTGCCCACTACAACATCAACCCAGCGGTTCAAACTGCCCAACCCGGGATCAAAAACGTCGGGTGTTACTCGCACTCGTGGACAACATCTGATTGCTCGACCCAATGGCAGATCTGGCAGTACACCTCGTGTGGCATAGGACCGAAATACGGAGTACCTACCGATCGCGTGGATCTCGATGTCTTTGGTGGATCGTCGACTGATTTCTTGGCGTTGACTGCCGGAATCTGGATTCCAACTCGTTTTGATTTCTTACCCATCGATGAACCCACCACGATGAATGTGATTTCGACGTTGAGTAAAACTACGAAGGACATTACTCAAATAGTTGTGGATGTACTACGCCCGAGTGGATCTCCTGTTGTAACCGGAACCGTGAATTTCACTTCGCTTGATTCGCTGATGACGAATGGATCTCAAAAGGCAATTCGTTCCGCCAGCGGACGATGGACTTTGAACATTACAAAATTAAATGCCGGCCACTACTTAGGTTTGGTCAACTACATCGATGAGACTGGTACCCATGCGAACAATTCAATTCCCGTCACTTTCGATATTGCGCCCGCGCCAACTCCCACGGCTACGCCCACACCAACATTGGTGCCAACGCCTACGAAGATTCCCACTGTAAAACCAACCCCTGTTGACGTCTGCGCAGGGCAGATCAGAAATTAATCGACTCTGGTTGCAGAAATGAGAATCGCGTTTTCTGGAGCAAGAATTGGTGGGCGTACTCCAATGGAGGCAAGCGCAGCACCGCTGAGGCGAACGCCTTTAAGCCAAGGTGGATTCTTAACTTGTAGTGCCCGTGGCTTACCCACGTCACCAACTACCTTTACTTCGTAAGTTGCCCTTGGATCCAAACCTGGAATAAGTGCCATGGCAGGAAAATTGGATTCGTTCATACGGTGTTGAACATAGGCAAAGAGTGCTTCGCTTTGATCCTGTGCCACAACTCCATAAAGAAAAGCATTTGCATCGGGATGATCGACTCGAACTGCTCGCCCGGAGTGCAACATCCCACGTTTGGCTTTGTAGAGAGCCGCCCACTTTTTCAAGATGACACGTTCTTCATCGTTGGCTTCGGTGACGTTCCACTCGATACCAGCATGTCCAAAGATGGCGTTGATGGCACGGAAGCTTATTTCGTGAGTACGCGCTGTTTGGTGACCATGAGTAGGACCAATATGGGTGCCCAGCATTTCTGGTGGAATCGCGATGCCAGTCCAACGTTGAATAGTTTGGCGCTCTAGCGCATCGTTGTTATCGCTAGTCCAGAAACGATCGACTACATCGACAATTCCTAGATCAACGCGCGCACCACCAGATGCGCAGCTTTCGATCTCTAACTTGGGATGTCGACGTTTTAATTCGGCGAAGAGACGATAAATCGCAGCGGTCTGATTGTGAATAGATGCCTGACCTAAATGACCAGCATCATTGAGACCGCGATTATGATCCCACTTAATGTAAGCGATGTTGTACTCAGACAAGACTGCATCGACTTGGCCCAGCACATGCTCGTAAGCACCCGGGTGAGAAATATCTAGCACTAACTGATTGCGCCACAAAGGAGGTACGCGATCGGCTTCGTGGAGAATCCATTCAGGGTGGGCGCGATAGAGATCGGAGTCGGGGTTAACCATCTCGCCCTCGAACCAGAGACCAAACTCAATGCCTTTGTCGTTGATGTATTTGATAATCGAACCCAGCCCATTTGGCCAAACTGCCGGATCGACGACCCAGTCGCCAAGACCGGCGCGATCATGGCGTCGATCATGAAACCAACCATCATCCAAAACCATACGTTCGACACCTATTTCAGCAGCGGCATCGGCAATCTTTTTGATCGTTTCTTCATCATGCGCGAAGTAAACGGCTTCCCAGACATTGAGAGTCAAGGGACGTGGGCGCACATTGGTGGGATGATGAGGTCTTGCCCGCAGCCAAGAATGGTAATTGTGGCTGAGTCCATCGAGACCGGTATCGCTGTAATTGGCAACGACACCAGGAATTTGGTAGCTGGTGCCGGGAGCCAAAATTATTTCGCCGGGCATCAAAAGCTCGCCAGCCCCAATTGATTGCACGCCATCAGCTAAACGCTCGACATGGTGGACGGAGTTTCCACTCCAGGCCATGCTGAGAGCCCATGCTTCTCCCCCAGAAAAATTAGTGCTGGAGGTCATCGCAATTTGAGCGATGGTGTAATCGTGACCTGTTCTACCTTCGCGAATTTCGCGGCTAGAAAGACCTGAAACGATCGGACGGCGCTGCGGGTGGCGCTCGTGTGACCAGCGACCTGTGAAGTCCAAAATTTCGCGGGCGCGATCGGCCAACGGCAACCAGTATACGAATTGGTCTACCGAGTAATCTGCCTCACCTTTGTTAGTCAGAATTGCATTGATCTTGAGAATGCCTTCATCGGTAAGGTGGTAAGAAATTTCCAGATGAAGTGCTGCTGCTTCGTCGTGCAGTTGAGCAATTAAGGTGTTTCCTTGATGAGAGTAATCGACCAATGAGAATTGTGTCGACCAAGCTTTTCCGCCGCGATGACCGGACAGAGTTGGATGCCCCAGAAAGCTACGCGAATGTTCACGCATGATGCCCGGAGTCAAAGGTTCGTCAGTACTGCTATTTGAGACTGACTTGGTTACGGCGCTTTTGAGATCACCGGGATCGCCGAGTACTTCAATATCTCGACCCCAATACAAGATAGAAAGAACTTGCTCATGGGCTTCAAAGACCACCGTACTGCTTGATGATCGCAACTGAATTAATTCTCTAGAACTCACGTTTACTCTCCATTTCAGAGGTGAGATTACTAGCAATCATTCCTTTTCATTTCGCTTTTCACTAGAGTTTGCCCCTGGACATTGGCTCGCTAGTCGCGCCGTGAAATTGCCTGCTCATCTTGAATTGGAGTTTTCGTGAAATATTGGAACAGCCCAGAAACCACATCCGTAAACCGTCTACCTATGCTCAATATCGAGCACAAGGATTCATTGCTCTTAGACGGCACTTGGCGCTTCCAGTTATTGCACTCCCCCGACGATCTACCTGGCGCACAGTGGGAGAGCATCCCTGTGCCCGGACTTTGGACGATGCAGCAAGACAATCCTGCTTTCTGGGACAAGCCCATTTACACCAACGTGCAGATGCCTTTCGAGCAATTGCCACCCGATGTACCGGCGCTAAATCCAACTGGCATTTATCAGCGTGAGTTCACAGTTCCAGCCGCTTGGGCGGGAAAGCGCATTGTTTTGCAACTTGGTGGTTTTGAATCTGTTGCCATCATCACGGTCAATGGAGTCGAAGTCGGCATGGCCAAGGACTCTCGTTTAGCTTCGGATTTCGACATTTCCAATGTCATCCACGAAAAAGAAAACCATCTCGAAATCAAGGTCGTGAAATGGTCTGATGCCACTTTCGTGGAAGATCAAGATCAATGGTGGCACGGCGGGATCACCCGTTCGATAAAAATCTTCGCGACCAACGATGTCTTCATCTCGCGCTTTTATGCCACCCCAGGGTTGCTTGCAGATAACAAGACCGGCACTCTGAACATTCGCACCTTTCTCGGCTCAATCAAAGATGCCTCATTGGTGGGCTGGACAGTGACCGCTTCACTGGGCGGTTCTTCAAAGGCCGCCGCCAAGGAACGCTCTCATACCCTCGACACCCATGTCCGGCCCAATTGGACGGAAATCTCGGAAGAACATCGCAGAGTTGGCAGCAATTATTTCCATGGCGAATATTGGAACGGCAAGATTCCCGCGGATGTAGTTTCAACGCTCAAGGAGCTCGAACCTCCAACGCCGGGTTATGTCTCCTTCGATCTCACTTTCCCCAACATCCAAGCCTGGTCGGCCGAGAATCCTGTGCTCTACCCCCTGACCATCCAACTCAAAGACCCCAAAGGCAAGGTTGTTGAATCTTTCGTTCAACAGATTGGTTTCCGCAGCGTCAAGATCGTTGGTCATGATCTTTTGGTCAACGGTCAGCCCGTCATCATTTACGGAATGAACCGCCACGATTTCCATCCTCAAACCGGTCGCGTCCTTACCAAAGAAGATATTCGCAACGATTTACTTACTCTCAAGCGCTTCAATTTCAATGCCGTTCGGACTTCGCACTACCCCAATGATCCAGCGCTGCTCGACCTCTGCGATGAGCTCGGCTTCTATGTTGTTGGAGAAGCAAACCTTGAATCTCATGCTTTCCAAGACAGTCTGTGCAACGATCAACGCTATTTAAATGCGTTTGTAGACCGCAATGCCCGTATGGTTCAAAGAGACATCCATCATGCCGCTGTCATTCTCTGGTCGCTAGGAAATGAATCCGGTCACGGCTTCAACCATGAGGCCGCCGCTGCATATGTACGTAGTTTTGATCCGTCTCGTCCATTACATTATGAAGGCGCGATCCGCGGTAACTGGACAAAGGGCCACTCGATCACTGACGTAGTCGTTCCGATGTATCCATCAATTGCCGCCATCACTTCTTATGCGAAATCCAAGGAACTTGATCGACCTCTGATCATGTGCGAGTACTCGCACGCCATGGGCAATAGCAATGGCACCTTGGCTGAATATTGGGAAGCAATCCACACGCTCCCTGGCCTGCAGGGTGGATTTATGTGGGAATTCTGGGATCACGGCATCGAGCAACACCTGCCTAATGGATCCAAGCGTTCGGCATATGGTGGAGATTTTGGCGAAACCAAACACGATGGCAACTTCTGTTGCGACGGCATGGTCTTCCCAGATCGGACGCCAAAGCCAGCCATGCAAGAGTTCAAAGCAATTGCCGCACCACTTGATTTCACCGCGGTTTCTCTTTCGGGCGGTAAATTTTCGGTCTTCAACAAGAACTTCTTCGTCGATTCATCTTCTTACGAAGTTCGTTGGGAAGTGTCGGCCAATGGAGATGTCTTCACTTCAGGGAAAGTTGCTCTGCCCAAGATCGGTCCTCGCAAGAAAGTAACTTTTACAATCCCAACCAGCAAATGGAAGAGCTCTTCGCTACTTGGTGAAAAATTTATTACATTCACTACCATAAAGAAGAGTGCAACCGCTTGGGCTGCTACCAATACGGAAATTGGTTGGAGTCAATTTGCTCTTGCCTCAAAGGCGCTGGCGAGGCCAAAGCTAGCCAAAGAGAATAACTTGAAATCAATCATTGATACCAATGGTGATATCCATTTACCTCATGGTGTGGTTGCGCCACAGTTAACGCTCTTTCGCGCTCCAACAGATAACGATTGGATTGGCCATATAGCTACGCGTTGGTTCCGCTGGGGTCTTGACAGCTTAAGCAAGAAGAGCGTCAAGGTAACCTACGGAGCCAAAGCCACCACTGTTCGCACAACGTGGGCAACGCGAACCGGATTTGAAATTAAGCAGGTTCAGGTTATCGAGCAAGTGGTTGGCGGACTAAAGATTTCTGAGTCAGCCACCCTTCCCAAAGAACTCAACGACGTCGCTCGAGTTGGAACCGTCTTTGAAGTTGATGGCTCATTAACTAACCTGGATTACTTCGGAGCAGGTGCGCACGAGAGCTATCCCGATCGTAAGAAGGGCAAGCTCGCACACTATGCCTCAACAGTCTGGGATCAATACATCCCTTATGTCAGACCTCAGGAAAATGGTGGGCATAATGGTGTTCGCTGGATCAAGCTCACCAACTCGGCCGGTGAAGGAATCCACATCACCATGGCAAAGCCCTATCAGGTCAATGTCAGCCCTTTCAGCACTCTTGACCTCGTTGCTGCATCGCATGATGTCGAACTCTCCCCTTCGGGCAAGGTCGTCGTCACCATTGATGCTGCGCATCGCGGTCTCGGGACCGCCTCATGTGGACCAGACACCATCTCGGCCTACATCATCAAGCCAGGGCTTCATAAGTGGGAATGGACACTCCAGACTCGCTAATTCCAGCGCACGAAAGCCCAGAAGGCGCTCAACTATAAGATTGGCTCCGTGATTAACGAGAAAATTCTTTCCCTGGAAGCCGAGGTTCGCCGGAGCGAATTGGAGATGGCCGATGGGCGAAAGATTCGTTATTACGACTCCCATGGCCAATCTCGAAGCGCTGCCGATCGCAGGCCCGCCGACGATCAGCCCGCAATTGGTGAGATGCGCCTGGACCTACTGACGAATGAATGGGTGGCGATCGCCGCTCATCGCCAGGGTCGAACCTTCCTGCCACCGAAAGAACTCTGTCCGCTTTGCCCGACGACGGGCGAAATGTTGAGCGAGATTCCAGATAGCGATTACGAGGTAGTGGTCTTCGACAACCGCTTCCCTTCGCTTAAATCTCCCGATAAAGGCTGGACCCTTCCCGAAGAAAACGGAATTGAGACCGAGATCCCTGCGGCTGCTGGAATATGCGAAGTGGTCTGCTTTACTTCAGATCACGGAACTTCATTCGGCGAACTTTCAACACGACAGATTCGGACTGTGCTTGAGGCATGGCGAGATCGAACCCGCGAACTTTCTCAATTAGATTTCGTGCAACAAGTATTCCCTTTTGAAAATCGCGGCGAGGAAATCGGCGTCACCTTGGCCCACCCTCACGGACAAATTTACGCATACTCATACCTCACCCCTCGCACTGAAAAGATGCTGGCATCAGCGAGACGATATTTTGCCCGTCATGGACGAATTCTGTTGGATGATGTCATCAAGCGTGAACTCCAAGACCAAGTTCGCATCATCGCCCAAAATGATCATTGGATCGCTTACGTTCCATTTGCCGCCCGTTACCCCTTTGAAATTCACGTTGCTCCACTTGTCGGAGTTCCAGACTTAACAGCCCTTTCTACAGCTGCCGCCGACGCTTTCCCCGAGATTGCGCACGAAGTCCTGGCTCGCTTGGATGGCGTTTTCAATATTCCTATGGCCTATATCGCCGCGTGGCATCAAGCCCCCGTCCGCGAAGGACGAGATGTCATGCGTTTGCATTGGCAGATCACCAGCATTCGGCGCGCCCCGGGTAAGTTGAAATATCTTGCGGGATCAGAATCTGCAATGGGTGCATTTATTATGGATATGAAACCCGAACAGTCGGCCGCACAAATGAGGGAAGTGACAATTAAATGAAAGTTCTAGTTACTGGTGGAGCGGGCTATATCGGCGGTACCGCAGTTTCGATGTTGTTAGATGCCGGCTACAGCGTCAACGTTTTAGATAATTGCAGCACTGGTCATGCAGATAGCGTGGACCCACGAGCTACATTCTTTAACGAGTCTCTCCTCAATGCTGCTGCGGTTCAGAGCGCACTTTCTGGCGTTGATGCCGTGCTGCATTTCTCGGCGAAGTCCCTCGTTGGTGAATCTGTAAACAAACCAGATATCTACTGGGAGACAAATGTTTCAGGTACTCGGATTCTCCTGGATTCAATGCACAGCGCAGGTATTAAGAAATTAGTCTTTTCTTCTACTGCTGCCACATATGGCGAACCTAAAGAAATACCTATCACCGAAGAGTCAGTCACCAACCCCACAAATCCATATGGTGCATCCAAGCTTGCCGTGGATTACATGATCACTGCTCAAGCGAACGCTTATGGCTTGGCTGCAATAAGTTTGCGCTATTTCAACGTGGCTGGGGCGCTCAAGACATCGCGCGGCTGGCAGACGGAGCGACACAATCCTGAAACTCACCTTATTCCCAATGTATTGCGCGCGAGTACCGTAAATCCTCTCAAAGTTTTTGGCGAAGATTGGCCAACTGCCGATGGCACTTGTATCCGTGATTATGTACATGTCGTTGACTTGATTAAGGCCCACATCAGCGCTCTCAATGTTGCGACACCGTCGAGCCACGAGATTATCAATCTCGGCAGTGGTGGTGGATATTCCGTAAAGGAAGTCATCGCCTCGGCAGAGAAAACTTTGGGCAGGCCCGTCCCCTGTCTGAGCGCACCTCGTCGCGCGGGAGATCCTGCCGTTCTGATCGCCGATATTTCCAAGGCTGGAAGATTGCTCTCTTGGAAACCAGAGTTGGATTTGGATGCGATGGTCTCCGACGCTTGGAAATCATTTAATGAGTAATTCTCATTCTATGGCTTCCGATATTCGCAGTGAATTTGAAAAAGCATTTGGACACAGTCCCGACGTTGTAGCGCAGGCTCCCGGCCGAGTCAACCTCATTGGCGAACATATCGATTACAGCGATGGTTTCGTCTTGCCTTTTGCAATTAAAGATGTGACCACTGTGGCGATAGGAAAACGAGCAGATCGCACTCTTACCGTGGCATCCGTTCAGCGCCCCAAAGATAAATACGTCACTTCTCTCGATAATCTGGCCCCGCTCACAGGAGAACCCTGGTCTCGCTATGTGCTGGGCGTCTTGTGGGCAATACCCAACCACTTGCAGTTATCGGGTATGAATATCTTGATCGATGGCCGAGTACCGCTCGGCGCGGGTCTTTCTTCTAGCGCCGCTTTGGAATGCTCCGTGGCCACCGCTCTCAACCACCTCTTTGATCTTCAGATAAATTTGGAAGATCTAGCGCGTTTGACGCAAAGAGCGGAAAACATTTATGTGGGAGTTCCTTGCGGAATTATGGATCAATCCATTTCGCTTATGGGCAAAGCGGGGGCCGCACTTCTTCTGGACTGTCGAGATCTTCATA
Organism: Actinomycetota bacterium; assembly: GCA_947380835.1. Lineage (GTDB taxonomy): Bacteria > Actinomycetota > Actinomycetes > Nanopelagicales > Nanopelagicaceae > CAIMZW01. The sequence goes on from CANCSL010000001.1 coordinate 14,953, forward strand.
CCGAAGAAATTCCCTTCGAAATTGCTTCTGAAAATCTAGAACTGCTTATTATCGATTCTCAGGCACATCATTCTTTGGTGGACGGTGGCTACGCCGAACGTCGCGCTTCTTGTGAGCGCGCAGTTGGTCAGTTAGGCATTCCTTCACTCCGCGATATTTCTGTTGCCGAGCTTTTCGAGCAAGGGCAATCTCTTGACGAACTAACTTTCAAGCGAGCCAAACATGCCGTGACCGAGATGAAGCGAGTTCTCGATGCGGTCACTGCTCTACAGGCACGCGACTTTCTCACCTTGGGCAAACTTCTCAACGAATCACATGCATCGCTGCGCGATGATTACACCGTCTCCTGCGTCGAACTCGATCTCGCAGTGGATACCGCCATCGCTGAAGGAGCCCTTGGAGCGCGCATGGTTGGTGGTGGATTTGGTGGCAGTGCTATTGCATTGATCTCAGCGGATTCTGTGGACCGAGTTAAAGCTGCTATCTCTAGCGCTTTTGCCGCCAAGAATTTTAAAGCGCCTAGATTCTTTACATCACTTCCCAGCGATGGAGCGAAGGTTCTTACTGAACCGGCGTAACGGTAAGTACTTCAACTCCACCAATGGAATTGAGAACTTCCAGTAAATCAGTTGGGTCCGAACCGGGCACCGCAACCGTAATGTCATCGATTCCGCGGCCTTCTTCGCTGCGCAAGACCACCAAACTGCGGATATCGCCACCGGCAAAACCAATAGCAGAGGCAACTGCTCCGAGAGAACCAGGGCGGTCAGGGAGCGCGATTTGAATCTTGAACAGGGCCATAGGTAAGACAATACACGCCGACTAGTTACGAAGTTGTTACGAGTGGGTATCAGTAAAGATTAAAGCTGAACGATGTTGCTGCCTGAAATGGCTACTTTGATCTTGGCCAGAGGCGCCGGCGCAGGTCCGCGAACGACTTCAGCATTTCTGTTGGGATCATAGGCCGCGCCATGGCAAGGGCATTCAATCCATTGTGACGTAGTGGAATAACTGACGATGCAGCCCTGATGGGTGCAGACTGCTGAATAAGCAAAAACCCCCGCCTTCGTGCGGAAGAGAATGGCTGCGTTGCCGTCTGCGGCTTGGAAGTTCTTGGTGGAGCCGACCGGAAAATCAGCGAGCTTGACGATCGCGGTGCCCGCTAGCGGAACAGAAATTGTCTTCTTGAATCTGCCGCCAATAAGCGCACCAGCAACTGCAGCCGCGCCAACACCGATAAGCCGCATAACCTCCCGGCGATCGGTGATATCTGGAATGAGCTTTGTATTTCGACCGGTTCCGCGCTGCCCAGATTTTGCTGACTTTTGGTGGAGGGAAACGAGAAGAACAAGCCAGAGAATCGCGTAAGCGGTGTCACTGCCGAGGAAATATGGGTGAACCGACCAAGAGGAAGAGAGCCAAAGCCCAACAGACATGCCTAATCCACCGAGGGCCGCCAGTGAGAGTGCTACTCCCGTGAGGACAGCGACTCCGATGGCAAACTCGCTGAGCATGACAAACCAGCCGACCAAGGTGGCATGTTCAATGAGATGACGCAGGAAGAAGGCGATGGGCGAAGAGCCTAAATAGCCCGTCAACTGCGCACCGATGTAGTGACTTGAACTGGGATTGAGGAATCCGGCATCGCTGGCTTTGTTCCACCCAGCGAAGATCCAGGTTAACCCCAGCCAAAGGCGGAGGATCGATAAAGAGATGGGTTGAGAGCTCCAGGATCTGGAGATAAATGACTTGGCCATGCGCTCACCGCCTCACGCGAGAAACCTGCCCGTATAAAACTGGCTCCCTGACTTGGACTCGAACCAAGAACCTGCCGATTAACAGTCGGCTGCTCTGCCAATTGAGCTATCAGGGAATATCTTCCAAACCAGATGCGAACTCTAGCGAATCGATGGAAATAAAGAAAAACGAGAAAAAGTCGATTTTTTCAGCCAACATCGCCCAAAGCTAGGTCCTTTTGAACTCGACGCTTGGCCTCCATGGCTACCAATTGCCCGAAGACCTCGCCATACCTGACCTCCTCCTCCAGCGGATTAATCCGTTGCAAAGTGGATTTAATTTCGGCGATCGAGCGCCCCAACGCCACTTCACGCAATTTGGCAAAGATGCTGGTGATGTATCGATCTGAAATTTCCCGATCCGTGCGGACTGGTTCAACCGTGAGTTCTGTGATCAAAGACTTAAGGGATTCATCATCGGTCGCCCCCAAAAGCAGATTGATATCCACATTTGGATTGTTATCAATGAGTGCTCGGACTGCCGAGTACGGAGCAAATGTAAAGGCTTCGGCTTCCAGCTCACTCCACGCTGAGAGCATTTCCGGAACTTGCAGTCGAATCTTTAAGACTTCTCGTTCTAAGATCAAAACGGGATCACTGGGATTTGCATTGGGTCGTTGGGCGGCGTTAGCGCTTTTCCCTGGAGAAGAGATCGCTTTGATCGCGGCGCTGACCGTGTCGACTTCCATTCCCAACCAACCAGCAACCAAACGCGCATACTCGGGCCGAAGCGAGGCATCGCGAATCTTTCCAATCAGTGGAGTCACTTGATTGAGTGCCGAAACTCGTCCTTCGGCGGTTCGAACGTCGTATTGGTTGATCACGCTTTTCATAGCAAATTCGAAAAGTGGAACTCGACGTGCGATCAAATCGCGGACCGCTTGATCTCCATTTGCCTGGCGAAGTTCACATGGGTCCATGCCATTGGGTTCGACCGCAACAAATGTTTGTGCAACAAATTTCTGATCGTCATCGAAGGCACGGAGGGCTGCCTTCTGACCGGCGGCGTCACCATCAAAAGTAAAGATGACTTCTCCGCGGAATGCATCATCATCCATAAGCAAACGTCTGATAATTCGAATATGGTCATCACCAAAAGCAGTTCCACATGTCGCGACAGCCGTGGTGATACCTGCAAGATGGGCAGCCATGACATCTGTGTAACCTTCAACGATCACCACTTGTCGCTTTTTGGCGATTTCTTTCTTCGCTAAATCCAAGCCATAAAGAATCTGACTCTTCTTATAAATTTGAGTCTCTGCGGTATTGAGATATTTGGGGCCTTGATCCACATCATCACTTGCTAATTTGCGCGCACCAAATCCAACAACATCGCCGGAAATATCTCGAATTGGCCAGATCAACCTATTACGGAATCTATCTATCGGCCCTCGGGTGCCTTCCTTAGATAAGCCGGCCAGTGAAAGTTCTAGATCTGAAAACCCTTTGGCACGGAGAGTTTTATAGAGCGCATCCCATTCATCAGGCGCGTATCCGACTCCGAAATGATCAGCGGATGCTTTATCGAATCCCCGACCAGCCAGAAAATCACGGCCAACTTGTGCCGGACCAGGCAAGAGCAGCGCCGCGCGATAAAACTCCATGGCAGCTGTATTTGCGGCAACTAAGCGAGAACGGCTGACCCCAGAAGTTGGCGCAGTTCCCAAGCCGTCGTAACGCAAGGTGTAGCCAATACGATCTGCCAAACGCTCAACGGTCTCAGAAAATGTTAAATGCTCGAGCTTCATGAGAAATGCGATTACATCTCCACCTTGCTGGCAGCCAAAACAGTGAAAATATCCTTTGCTCGGTGTTACGTGAAAAGAAGGGCTTTTCTCGTCATGGAAAGGGCATAGCCCTTTCTTTTGCCCGCCGCCGGCGTTCTTGAGTTGGACAAAGTCCCCCACTACGTCATCAATCGGTGAATGATCGCGAACGTAAGTTACGTCTTCATCTCGTATGCGCCCGGACATGTCTCTGATCCTATTTCAGATGGGAATGGAGCGCGTAGGCACCAGGGTCAGTGAGAGAGGCAACTTGGTCTATGACCACACGGAGGCGTTCGTCATCAGAATGGGCACCCTCCCAGTCATCCAAAAAGAAGGATTCCAACGTTTGCGGGGCTCCCGCAAGGACTTTTTCGACAAGTTCATGAATCAATATCTGTTGTTCTAAATATCGTTTTTGCGCGACATCGGCATTGATGACATAAAAGCCAGCAATAGCTTTGAGCAAAGCCACCTCGACGCGTTGAGCCCGCGGAACAATTAAAGATGCGCCATATCTTGTTAGATCGGAGTCACCATATTTATCTCTGGTCGAACGTTCGGCTGCTAAAGCAAAGCGCCCGATCATTTGACTCGCTAAGTCTTTTAAGCGCGCCAAGTGGCGGTGGCTCCCGTCGTAATCGGCTGGCCAGCAAGAGAGAGCTTGCAAATTAGAAAGTGCCGTTTCTGATTCCGATTCAGTGATATCGGAGAGGTAGGTAGATTTCGCTACCGAAAAAAGATCCGAGAGGTCGTTGCGCAAGAAGTGCAGTTTGACCTGACCTGAAACTAACGCGTCTTCAAAATCGTGAACGGAATATGCAACATCATCAGACCAGTCCATGATTTGAGCCTCGAGCGAGGTGCCACCAGTCGGAGCGCCTTCGCGCATCCAATTAAAGATTTCGACATCATCGTCATAGACGCCAAATTTCTTTGATGCTTCGGTTCGTGCCCACGGATATTTTGTGGCGGCATCTAAGGAGCTTCTTGTGAGATTGAGACCAATAGATTTTCCAAAAGGGGTAACTGTCTTTGCTTCCAAGCGAACCAAAAGCCGGAAAGACTGTGCATTGCCCTCAAAGCCACCGCAACTTTGGGCAATCTGATTAAGTGCATCTTCGCCATTATGACCAAAAGGCGGATGGCCAATGTCATGCGCCAGACATGCACCTTCCATGAGATCAGGATCTGCGCCTAACGCCTCGCCCAATTCGCGTCCAACCTGAGCGCATTCCAGCGAATGCGAGAGGCGAGTTCGCGGAAAATCCGCAGCCCACGGAACTGCAACCTGCGTTTTAGCAGCCAACCGCCGAAGCGCAAACGAATGAATAATTCGAGCTCGATCTCGCGCGAACTCGGTTCGACCTGGGCGCTTTGCCGGCTCGTCCAAGAAACGTTCACGATCGGCATCTGTATATCCCGGATGCTCATGAGCTGCGCGAAGAACCATAGTGCGCTCGAGTCTAGTTCTTCAGGTGATCGGAAAGGTGGATACCTATGCGATCAATCGTTTTGTAGGCCAGATATGCCCCGGTTTCGCGTACTACATATTTGGATCCGGCCGCGCTCCAGATATTTGCCTGACCTTGATCAGGCGCGCAGGTTGCAAGGACTCCTAAATCTTTTGCCATGCTGATGGCCCGGAAGCAGTGAAAGGGATCGGTGACAACGATGACGCTCTTCCATCCCCGTTTCTTCATTTCTGCTACGTAATTCTTGGTGCTCGTCAAAGTATCACGACCAACTGGAACCACGACGAGATTGGGCGCAGATACCCCAAGTAAACGCAACGAATTCGCGCTGCTTTGGGCTTCGGTGGTTCGATCTCCGATTGCTCCGCCGCCTACCGTGATGATCTTTTTGGCCATCCCACTTGTGAAGACAGCAAATGCCCGATCAATGCGAAGCTGGAGCACCGGGGTGGGCTTGCCGTTAAATTGCGCAGCACCCAACACCACAATGACATCGCTTTTCACCGGATGCGAGGAAGTTCCCGTAGTCCAAATCTGAGACGCGATGTAGAGCGGCACCACGACAACGAGAAGAACAATGACCGTTATTAAGCGTTTGGCAAACTTAAATAGAAACACGACTATCCCCCGGAGACAGAATCGTCGATGGTGATCGCTGGAATTTCATCAGGATCATTAAGCCAACCATCTGGCAATGAAACTGGTCGCCCGTGACTGCTGCGACCTCGAGGTGATTCCGCAACCGTGCTGGGGTAAGGCTGCTCTTCCAGTTGGGAAAGTAAGAATTCCAACTCTCCGAGGGATGAAACCATGCCAAAAGCAGATCGAATCTCTCGCGGAACTCTGAAACCTTTGAGGTACCAAGCCATATGTTTACGCAGATCGCGCAGCGCACGGCCTTCACTTTCAAAGAACTCAACTAGCAATTCTCCGTGACGATAAATAATCTCTCTGACTTCAAAAAGTGTTGGCTCGGTCCGTTGATCAGAACCGTGGAAAGCGCTCACCAAATCTGCAAAGAGCCATGGTCGACCCAAACATCCTCGACCGACGACTACCCCAGCACAGCCAGTTTCTTCGACCATCCGTACGCCATCTGCACCGCTCCAGATATCTCCGTTACCTAGAACCGGCACTCCTGTAGGGGCAAGATGTTGAACTAAACGGGTAATTTGGCTCCAGTCCGCCGTTCCTTCATACATTTGCGAAGCGGTGCGAGCATGCAGAGCGACCCAGGCCACGCCCGCGTCGGCGGCGGAAGAGGCAGCGTCTAAGAATGTGTGATGATCGCCGTCGATTCCAATTCGCATCTTGACCGTAACGGGTACGCCAAAAGGCGCTGCAGCTTGAACAGCCGAATTAACAATGTTGGAAAAAAGTTGACGTTTGAAAGGAAGCGCTGCTCCTCCCCCACGTCTGGTTACTTTTGGAACCGGGCAACCGAAGTTGAGATCAATATGATCAGCCAAGTTCTCTTCCATCAACATTCGAACGGCGAGCCCGACAACTTTTGGATCTACTCCGTACAACTGAACAGATCTGGGCGTCTCGCCTTTACCGGGAGTAATGAGTCGTAACGTCTCTGGATGGCGCTCAATTAATGCGCGCGCTGTGACCATCTCTGAAACAAAAAGGCCAGCGCCTTGTTCGCGACAGAGTGTGCGAAATGCCGAATTGGTAATTCCAGCCATCGGGGCTAAAACAACTGGCGTGGTGAGAACCACCTCGTCATTTTCAAACTGGCCGTTGGCAATTGGAAGACGAAGTGGATTATGAGTGGCTTGCTTCAGCACCCCAACAACCGTGGCGCCAGCCATGCCGACACCTGATCCAGTGAAATGCGCTCTTGCGCCATAGTGTCACGATCGCGGATGGTGACCGCGTTATCTTCTAAAGTATCGAAGTCGATGGTGATGCAATAAGGAGTACCGATCTCATCTTGGCGGCGATAACGTCTGCCAATTGCACCAGCATCATCGAAGTCAACACTCCAATTTTGACGCAATTCTGCAGCTAAATCGCGGGCTTTAGGAGATAAGTCAGCGTTACGTGAAAGTGGAAGAACTGCCACCTTGACTGGGGCCAGACGGTGATCCAACTTCATGACCGCACGTTTTTCCATTTCGCCCTTGGAATTTGGAGCCTCATCTTCGGTGAAGGCATCCATGAGGAAAGTGAGAGCACAGCGATCAACACCTGCAGCTGGTTCAATGACGAAAGGAACCCAACGTTCGTTCTTCTCCTGATCAAACCAAGAGAGATCTTTTCCAGAAGCAGCACCATGAGCCTTTAAATCGAAATCAGTGCGGCTAGCAATACCTTCGAGCTCGCCCCATTCGGTGCCAGTGAATTCGAACTTGTATTCGATATCTACGGTGCGCTTGGAGTAGTGAGACAGCTTCTCTTTGGGGTGTTCGAAAAGACGCAGGCGATCGGGATTGATTCCCAGATTCTTGTACCAAGCCAAACGAGTATCAATCCAGTATTGGTGCCATTCTTCATCTGTACCTGGAACGACAAAGAATTCCATTTCCATTTGTTCAAATTCTCGTGTGCGGAAGATGAAGTTTCCGGGAGTAATTTCATTGCGGAACGACTTTCCAATTTGGCCAATTCCAAAAGGTGGCTTCTTGCGTGAGGTGGTCGCTACGTTCTCAAAGTTAATAAAGATTCCTTGTGCTGTTTCTGGACGAAGATATGCCAGACCAGATTCATCTTCTACTGCACCGAGATACGTTTTCAGCAAACCACTAAATTGCTTGGGATTTGTGAATTTTCCTTTGTTGCCGCAGTTAGGGCAATTAACTTCTTCCATAGATGAAGGTGCGCGGCCGTTCTTCGCTTCAAAGGCTTCTTCTAAATGGTCAGCGCGATAACGCTTGTGACAAGCAGTGCACTCTGTTAACGGATCGGAGAATGTTTCGACGTGGCCAGAGGCTTCCCACACTTCGCGGGCCAAGATGACGCAGGAATCTAGACCAACAACATCTTCGCGGCCCTGAACCATGGACTTCCACCACTGGCGCTTGACATTATTTTTGAGTTCTACGCCCAAGGGGCCGTAATCCCAAGCAGCGCGCAAGCCGCCGTAAATTTCTGATGATGGGTAAACAAATCCGCGTCGCTTAGCGAGGCTGACGATGGTGTCTAATCTATCTGCGGCCATGTTGTTCTCTCTTCCGGCTGGCTGTCGGCTCTTCCTTGCTGGTCGCAAGAAATAGAATTTTACCTTGTATAGGCACCAGGCTCGTCGATTGCGAGCGCCAGCATGGGTACCGCTTCCATTTTCACGCGATTATTGCTGAGGGCTCTGCGATAAGAACCCACATTCTTCCAAATTGTTGCCAACGCCCAAAGATCAGCTTCGTCAGTGTTCTGGCCAAACTCCCCTTGAATGAAGCCGTCGCAGGCGGCGAGCGCGGCAAGCGCGGCTTCGGCGTCAAGGCTGAACTGCGGAACCGAGGCGGCTGGTACGCGGAAACGAGCAATGGCGATCACGGTCGAAGGCTAGCGGTAGAAAAATGGAAATGACAATCATTTTCATTTTTGGTACTCTCCCGTTATGACTCCAGTACTGCTCGCGGCCCTGACCGTATTAGCGACCACTTTGGGCGGAACAGTGGCACTTCGCTCAAAAGATCGATTCCACCTGGTTCTCGGGCTTTCCGCTGGGCTCTTGTTGGGCCTAGTTGCCTTTGACCTCATGCCAGAGGTCTTCGCCAACGCCACCTTGCAGATTGGCGGGCTACCAGCAGTCACCCTCGCTTTTGTAGGTGGTTTTTTGGCCCTGCATTTCTTCGAGCAATTCGCCGGCTCCCACGAACCCGCTGATTCTGACTACGACCACGATCACACGCATTACGGAAATATTGCTGGCGCCGTGGGCTCCCTTGCCATGGCCGGTCACGTCTTCCTGGACGGAATGGCCCTAGGCCTGGCATTTCATGTCAGTAATGCATTTGGTTTTGCCGTCTTCTTGGCTCTGTTGGTCCACGCCTTTAGCGATGGCCTCAATACCGTTGCTCTCCTAATTAAGGGCGGCTCTTGGAGTTCACGTGGAAAATTGTTGTTACTCGTCGATGCAATCGCTCGAATAAGCGGCGCAGCCATTGGTGGCGCACTCACGATCAGCAGCAGCTGGCTCGCTATTTATCTTGCCATTTTCTCCGGTTTCATCATTTACATCGCTACTTCACACATCCTGCCCGAAGCCCACTCGCGTCACCCTTCGCGCATGACCATGCTGGCAACATTGGCTGGCGTCGCCATCATGTGGTTAGTGGTGGCCGCACTATGAGCAAGTCTGCAACGAAGGTACTTCAAGCCCTCGAACGGGTTGGCGGTTTCGCCAGCGCACAAGAGCTACATCTTGTTTTGAAACGCAACCAGGAATCTATAGGTTTAACAACGGTTTATCGCACCTTGCAAAATTTAGTCAACGATAAATCAGTCGATATTTTGCGCAAAGATGATGGCGAGGCGATCTACCGTTTATGTGGCGATTCGCATCATCACCATCTCGTCTGCAAAAACTGTGGCAAGACCGTCGAAATCGAAGGTGGCGCAATTGAAAAATGGGCACAAAAATCTGGCGAAGAAAATGGCTTTCGCGAGATTGGCCACACCGCCGAAATATTCGGCATCTGCAGTGACTGCTAATTAAGCCTTTCCAAACCTGCGTTCACGCTCGGCATAGATTTCAATAGCCTTCCATAGCGTGCGTCGATCCACATCCGGCCAGAGAACATCCATAAAGACCATCTCGGCATACACCGATTGCCAAGGTAGAAAATTGCTGGTGCGCTGCTCACCAGAAGAGCGCAAGAACAAGTCAACGTTGCTCATCTTGGGTTGATAGAGGTGGCTCGCGAATAACTTCTCGGTGATCTGCTCTGGCTTGATCTTCTTCTTCGCTGCTAGTTCTGCAATCTCTCTGGCAGCATCAACTATTTCAGCGCGTCCCCCATAATTAACACACATATTGAGTGTTAATACGGTGTTGGATTTCGTCATATCTTGAGCAATTTCCAGCTCTTTAATAACGCTAGACCATAATTTTTGCGGTCTGCCTGCCCATTGCACCTTGACCCCAATTTCGTTCATTTCATCGCGTCTGCGGCGGATGACATCGCGATTAAATCCCATGAGGAAACGAACCTCCTCCGGCGTGCGCTTCCAGTTCTCCGTTGAAAATGCGTAAGCGCTAACCTCTTTGACGCCGATTTCGATGGCGCCATGAACCACATCAAGGAGCGAGGCTTCCCCAGCTTCGTGTCCGGCTGTTCTGGGAAGTCCCCTGGCTTTTGCCCAGCGGCCATTGCCATCCATCACTACTGCTACGTGGTGCGGAATTGCAGATGCCGGAAGTTTCGGTGGCTGTGCACCAGATGGATGAGGTGATGGCGCTACATATTTCTTGGCCATTCTTACGCTCTCTCCACTAACGGAAGACTGCGCAAGCCACGCTCGAGGTGCCATTGCAGATAAGCCGCAATCAATCCAGAAGCCTCGCGACGATGGCGAAGTTCGCTGGTTACGGCGCTCTCCCAATCACCGGTCTGTAAATCGGACATGAGTTGCAATGTATCTATCGTGGGAGTTGCTGCAGCTGATGGCTTGCAATCTACACAGACGCTGCCGCCACCGACGAGAGAAAAATATTTATGCGGCCCGGGCTTGTCGCAACGCGAGCAGGTCGTGAGCGACGGGGCGTATCCAGCAACGGAGAGAGAACGTAATAAATAGGCATCCAGAATAAGTGATGGATCGTAGGTGTTGTGCGCTAACGCTTTCAGGGCACCGACAACTAACAAGAATTGTTGCAAAGCCGGTTCGTGCTCTTGTTGAGTGAAGCGTTCAGCTGATTCCAAAATGGCAGATGCAACGGTCCACTGCTGGTAATCAGCAGTCAGGGCATCGCCAAAATTTTCGATGCTTTCGGCTTGAGTGACGACGTCAAAAGTCTTGCCCGTGTACAGCTGCAGATCCACGTAACTTGTTGGCTCTAGGCGTGCGCCAAATCTAGATTTAGTTCGTCTGACCCCTTTAGCGACGGCACGTAAACGGCCATGGTCACGGGTAAAGAGCGTGATGATGCGATCGGCCTCGCCCAATTTCTGGGTGCGAAGGACGATCGCTTGATCACGATAGAGAGCCACGGATTACACCGTAACGGTTACAGCGGAAATTTAGAGGGATATAACTGTGCGCTGGCCGCGATTTACCGCTGAAATTACCGCCTTGAGGGCCGCAGTCGTTGTGCTGGGGTCGATACCAACGCCCCAAAAGACGCGATCTCCTACTTCACACTCGAGGTATGCGGCAGCCTTGGCATCGCCACCAGCTGAGAGCGCATGCTCGTAATAATCCAGCACTCGAACGTTCATTGGTGCCATATGTTCACTCATGATGGCAACAAATGCGGCAATCGGTCCGTTGCCGGTGCCTTTGAGCGAGTGCAGCGTTCCAGAATCTGCGAGTTCAACAGTGAGATGAACATCCTCATCCAAGTGGGAAGACTGAGACAAACCGTCTAAGCGGAAGCGACCCCAGTTATTGTTCTTTGAAGGCAAGTATTCGTCCTCAAAAATATTCCACAGGTCATCGGCAGAAACTTCGCCACCTTCCTCATCAGTCTTGGATTGAACAACCTGACTAAATTCAATCTGTAGACGTCGGGGAAGATCGAGATGATGTTCGTTCTTCATCAAATAGGCGACGCCACCCTTACCGGACTGGCTGTTAACGCGAATTACGGCTTCGTAGGAGCGGCCAATATCTTTGGGATCGATGGGCAAGTAAGGCACCGCCCAGAGTTGATTTTCAATGGATTTGCCCGCTGCTTTCGCATCACGTTCGAGATGCTCAAAGCCCTTCTTGATCGCATCTTGATGCGAACCAGAGAATGCCGTAAACACTAAATCTCCACCATATGGGTGACGCTCGGGTACGCGAAGCTGATTGGCGTATTCGACGGTGCGCCGCACTTCATCAATATTGGAAAAATCAATATGTGGATCGATTCCTTGGCTAAATAAATTGAGTCCCAGAGTTACTAAACAAACGTTTCCGGTGCGCTCACCATTTCCGAAGAGCGTTCCTTCGATGCGATCGGCACCAGCCATGTAACCAAGCTCGGCCGCGGCCACGCCTGTGCCTCGGTCGTTATGGGGATGCAAGCTCAGAACTACTGAATCACGGTAAGCAAGATTGCGATGCATCCATTCGATCGAATCCGCGTAAACATTTGGAGTGGCCATTTCAACCGTGGCAGGGAGATTAACAATGCTCTTCCAGCTAGGTGTTGGACGCCAGATGTCATTGACAGCGTTACAAACCTCGACCGCGTACTCTAATTCGGTTCCGGTGTACGACTCAGGCGAATATTCGAAAGAGACGACTGTGCCAGGCACGGTATCGGTCAGGCGTAAACAAAGCTCGGCGCCATCTGTTGCGATCTTCTTGATTCCATCTTTATCTAAACCAAAGACAACCCGACGTTGAAGAGTTGAAGTCGAGTTATATAAATGCACGACGGCTTGCTTGGCGCCTTTGATTGCTTCATAGGTGCGGCGGATTAAGGGTTCGCGCGCCTGAGTCAGCACCTGAATGATGACATCATCTGGAATGAGGTTCTCGTCAATGATCCGGCGAACGAAATCGAAATCCGTTTGGCTAGCGGATGGAAACCCAACTTCGATTTCTTTGTAACCCATCGCCACCAACAACTTGAACATTGCAAGCTTGCGCGGGGCATCCATGGGATCGATGAGCGCTTGATTGCCGTCGCGAAGATCAACAGAACACCATTGTGGAGCTTTGGTTATTTGCTTCGTTGGCCAGGTGCGATCGGTTAAATCAACGGGAATAAAGGGGGCATAGCGATGTATTGGCATTGCGCTGGGGATTTGATCTGGAAAATTCATTTATTTACTCCTCTGTAAGGCTTTCACGGGATTTGGTGTTTACCGGCACAACCAAAACCCGCGGGCGAGGTGACCGGTTAGTTGGCCCCGCCGCGGCAGCGAAGGAGGAGTGAAGTGAAGAGGCTGCTCATGGCAAAAGGGTATATCCCTTATTAGAGAACGGGCAAATACCGATCTAACTCAAATGCGCTCACTTGGCGTCGATAATCGGCCCATTCAGCGCGTTTGTTCCGCAAAACATACTCAAAAACATCTTCGCCTAATGTTTCCCGGACCAAAGTGCTGGATTCCATAGCGGTTATTGCCTCATCCAGATTGGTAGGAAGCTTCTCAGGGTTAGCTGACTCGACTAGTTCATACCCATCCGTGACGCCTTTGAGCCCAGCGGCAATGATGACTGCAAAGGCTAAATAGGGGTTGCATGCAGAATCTGGCGAGCGCACTTCTATTCGCGTGGAGTTCTCCTTCTTTGGCTTATAAGAAGGAATTCGCACTAACGAAGAACGATCGTTATGGCCCCAGGTCACCAAAGCTGGAGCTTCTCCCCCGCCAGTCAAGCGCTTATAAGAGTTGACCCACTGGTTGGTGATCGCCGTGAACTCGCGCGCATGTCGCAAAATTCCAGCAATAAAAGAGCGACCGACCGCCGAAAGTTGATGAGGTGCGCCTTCTTCATAAAAAGCATTTTCTTCACCACTAAAGAGCGAGAAGTGAGTATGCATTCCTGAGCCAGGATGATCGGTGAAAGGCTTGGGCATGAACGAGGCATGGAAACCTTGATCCAAAGCCACTTCCTTCACCACATGGCGGAAGGTCATGATGTTGTCAGCGGTGCTCAAGGCATCGGCATATCGCAGATCGATTTCCTGTTGCCCCGGAGCCGCTTCGTGATGGCTGAACTCGACGGAAACGCCCATCGCTTCCAGGAGAGTGATCGCCTGACGTCTGAAGTCATGTCCCACGATCGAAGGGGTCTGATCGAAATATCCACCTGAATCCACAGGTACAGGAATTTCACCAGCGACGGGTGGTTTTGCGAAGAGAAAAAATTCCATCTCGGGGTGGGTGTAACAGGTAAAGCCCATTTCGCCGGCCTTACTCAAGGTGCGCTTCAAAACATTACGCGGGTCGGCAGGTGATGGTTGACCGTTTGGTGAGGCGATATCGCAGAACATACGCGCGGCACCCGGAGCTTCGGTACGCCAAGGCAGCACCGCGAACGTTGAAGGATCTGGCTTAGCCAACATGTCGGATTCAGTGACGCGAGCAAAGCCCTCGATCGCCGACCCATCAAATCCAATACCTTCAGCAAAAACATTTTCGAGTTCGGCGGGTGCAATCGCCACCGACTTTAAAAAGCCAAGTACATCGGTAAACCACAAACGGACAAAGCGAATACCGCGCTCTTCTAAGGTGCGCAGCACAAACTCTTCTTGGCGGGAGATCTCATCGCTCATGAGCGCAATTCTCTCCAGCCCAGGTTACGGGCATGTTAACTAGCAGGCTTGATGGCTAGAGGCCGTGAGCGTGAGCCACTGCTTCGTAGTAAATCTTTCCCTGGTGAACGTTGAGACCGGCTCCAAGGGCGGGATCATCGGCCAGAGCTTTTTCCCAGCCTTTATTAGCCAGCGCGAGCGCGTAGCGGATGGTGGCATTAGCCAAGGCGAAAGTCGATGTTGCCGGAACCGCACCCGGCATATTGGCAACGCAGTAATACAGAGAATTATGAACCGGGAATGTGGGGTCGGTATGTGTGGTCGCGCGCGAACCTTCAAAACATCCACCTTGATCAATAGCCACATCAACTAAAACGCTGCCGGGTTTCATATTTGCAACTAATTGATCGGTTACTAATTTGGGAGCCTTGGCGCCAGGGACCAGAACCGCACCAATCACTAGATCCGCTTCTTCCAATTGGGCCTGAATTTCATAAGCCGATGAAGCAAGGGTACGAACCTGTCCGGCAAAGAGATTGTCGATTTCTCCGAGGCGAGCCAAATTGAGATCTAAAATCGTGACATCGGCACGCATACCCAGTGCAATTGTGGCAGCGGCAACGCCCACAACTCCGCCGCCAAGAATTACTACTTTTCCTGGTTTTACTCCTGGGACACCTCCGAGCAAGACACCTCGACCACCGGCGCTCTTTTGCAATGTCGCGGCGCCGACTTGAATCGACATGCGACCGGCTACCTCGCTCATTGGTGCGAGAAGTGGGAGATGGCGATTTATTTCAACAGTCTCATAGGCAATTGCCGTGATTCCACTCTTGATAATGGCATCGGTGCATTCTCGACTGGCAGCTAAGTGCAGGTAAGTAAAAAGAATCTGCCCGGATCTCATCCGTGGATATTCCACGGCAATGGGTTCTTTTACCTTCATGATGAGATCAGCGCGAGCCCAGACTTCATCAGCAGATGCAACGATCGTCGCGCCTGCCTTCTCATAATCGGCATCAGAAATTGCCGATCCGATACCTGCATGAGTTTCTACCAGCACTGAATGGCCGGCCGTGACGAAGGCGTGTACTCCTGAAGGGGTAGCCGCGACGCGAAATTCATTATTCTTAACTTCTTTTGGGATGCCTACGATCATGCTCAAATGCTACTCGCCAAATATGGCTGCACAGATCTTTGGGTGAAGCTCACCCCTCATTCGCGTAAAACTCTCGGGTGGCCAGCCAGCGGCAAAGACTCGACGCAGCAGTTTGGCTAAGGAATAAGTTAAATCATCCTCAAAAGCCCGATCCAGGGCTCTTCCAGCCAGGGCGCCATCACCGTTTTCGTATGCCACGGCCGCAAAGAGGGTAGCCACTGGCGCGATATATCCCTTGGGTGCTGCTCGCATCAGCCAATGCCACATGGTTTGAAGGCTCTCGATATTTTCCGATGTGGTTATTCCCATCGCATAATCGCGGACCTGTAAATCTTGAAGTCGCGCTAAAACACGAGCAACTAAATCTCGGTCTTCGCACTTTCCATCGGATTGAAAGTCTGCCAAAAGTTGGGTCACTGCCAGAGCGCCATCTCGCTGATGCTCTCGGACCGCATTAGATTCGTAATCGATCTCGGGAAAGGCCTTTATTTTCCGGTTCAGGATTGTGTCGGGTTTAAGGGAAGTCAATGAAGCGCGCATCTCGTCGAGGTCCTTGTAAGGCAACCTTCTACCTCGGACAACTTGTTCAGCAACAATGCGAGAATCTGAAAGTTCGGGCAGCGGATTACCAGACGTCGGACAACAGTGAAGGTCAGCACATAAAAGCGATCGCCAATTTCCCTTTTTAATTTCAAGGCATTCTCGAATCGGAACACCACGAAGTTCTATCGCCTCCTGTAGTGGAGTTAAAAGGTAATCACTTTCAGAGATCGAATCCGGCAAATAGGCAACGATCAGAGCGCCATCAGATTTCTCGCGAACTAGGTGCGAGGCCAAAGAATCTATCTGTTCGGGATCAGCCTCAGTTGGAAAATCGACGCGCATTGCCAGGCCGATGCGCTCATCAATAAGAGATATTAATACTAAAGAGTCAGTCGGGTGATAGCCGACGAGAAAAGGAACCGCAGCGAGAAGATCATGAGGTGAAGTGAGTGTTGTCATGACTAGAGCCTGTAGATATCGCGGCAACTTCGAACTTGAAAAAACGGTTTCTGTGGAGAAGGAAGCGGTGTGACTACTGCAAGTAATGAGTTGGTCCAGGAGCGACAACGAGATCTAATGAGAAATTTTGCAGGATTACATCGCCTAAAACGGGAAAATGATTTCCGCCGGCGCTCCAGGTTCCTGACCAAGATATTGCTAATCGAACAAGATATCGACCGGATTTGGAATAAACATGTGAAATTCCACCGGTGGGATAACCCGCTCCTGGTGTCGTAGTCTGCACATGAGCACCATCACCGAAATCCCACTCGAAATTTGGATGGAGCGAAACGCCTACGGCAATTCCCAAAATGCTGGCCGACGTTGCAAAGAAGGTTGACGTGTCCGTCCAAAAGTAGACGGGAAGCCCCGTAAGTGCGGCGCCAGCGGGTTGTGAGTAGACACCGCGCGACGGGATTAATTGCATGAGTGAATCGCTCAGGGAAACCGCCGCCACAACCTTGGGGGTGAATGTTCGAGCAGCTTTGCTGACCCGTCGGACAATTTTCTTTGAAGATCCGGTTTTGGTGTTGCTGGGTGCTGGTTTTGGCCGCACCTTGGCGATATGCGGACGAGGAGTACGGACCGGTCGAGGGGTGGCGCGGACTCGTGGTTTGGGCGAACTGCCCGGAGAATTCTGGGTTGCCGTGATCACGATTCCACCTCGCTTGGGATCTGTCGTGACATCAATGCAGGTTTTGCCCGTGCAGTTGGCTGCTTGGACTGGAAATGGAATACAAAGGAGGAGCACGAAAATGGCTAAGAACTTGCGCATACGTGGACCCTAAATCAGGAGTTTTAACCGCGTCGGGTTATCGCAGAAATCTGTGGAGAACCACACGAGCGCACCTTGAATTTTCGTGCCACTCTAGAGGTGTGGCACATCGCGATGGAGACGGCTGGGTGGAATGCACCTGCGGCAACCGCCATTGGGGACTCCATGGCGCTGCTGGACTTTTGCTCTTCCGCGACGGGGCTGTGCTTCTCCAACATCGCGCACCTTGGGTGCACAACGGCGACACTTGGGGAATCCCAGGTGGAGCTCGTGACTCACATGAGAGCGTCACTGATGCGGCGATTAGAGAAGCCGTCGAAGAAATTGGAATGGAGCCACATCTTCTGCATCCCTTGAAAACTTTTGAAGATAACCACGGGAATTGGCGCTATGACACGATCATTGCATCGGCCGATCCAAACCTCGTTGCCCACGAGCAGAATGACGAATCTCAGCAGGTTGAATGGGTGCACATTGATCAAGTAGTTGAAAAGAATCTTCACCCCAGTTTTGCCAATACCTGGCCTAAGTTATTGCCCATCCTCCGAGAATTGTTTGTGTAAGCGGCGCAACGAATCCTTGATGATGGCGCCATCGCTAGTGCGCCAAAAAGGTGGCATCGAATTGAGCAAGACCGAGCCGTAGCGTTTGGTGACAATCCGTGAGTCGAGAATGGCGACTACTCCGCGATCGTCAATCGAGCGAATCAAGCGCCCCGTTCCTTGAGAAAGCAAAAGCGCAGCCCGCGGCAAACTGATCTGCATAAAACCGCTGCCGCCTGAAGCATCTGCTTGTGCGGCTCGTGCGCTCATTACCGGCTCGTCCGGACGCGGAAAGGGAATCCGATCAATAGCGACCAAAGTGCAAGCCGGCCCGGGAACGTCAATCCCCTGCCATAGCGAAATGGTGCCGAGCAATACCGATGTTGGTTCTTTCGCAAAACGGTCGACGAGAGATCCAACACTGTCACCTCGCCTTTGAGTGATGATCGGAATCTTGAGTTCGGCCAGGACCGAACGTAAATGGATATCGGCAAGTTCGACTCCGCGCCATGAAGAGAAGAGCGCCAAAGTGCGACCACCAGCGGCTTCAATGAGCTCGCCGAGTTCGGTCAAAACTTCCTTCGATGGGCCGTCGCGGCCGGGTTCGGGTAGGTGCTTGGGCAGATAGAGCATGCCTTGGTTGGCAAAATCGAAAGGCGATCCCACATCCAACATCTGAACGTTAGATGGGTCGATTTCTCCGTAGGAATCGAAGGCATCTTCTTCCGACTCCTCGGATGAATTGCCTTTGGAGGCTGGTGTTGCGCCAATGAATCCAATTGCTCGAGCAATCGCATCGAAATTTTTGCCAACTGAAAGAGTGGCGCTAGTGGCGATGACTGGGGTTTGAGTTAACAAGTTTTGGCGTAAGACCGCAGATACATCAAGTGGCGCAAGATGGAGCGTGGAAAATGTGGGATCAAACCAGAGAACTTGAGCTGCCCCCGGACGCAACATCTTGGTAACAATTTGCAGAATTTCATTAACGGCACCTTTAACCCGAATTCGTTCTGCTTGAGAATCGGGATCCAAGATTTCCGAATCCTTGGTGATCTGATTGACCAGCGCTTGTGCCGTTTCTTTCACCTTACGAATCGGGGCTTCGAGCTGGGCAGGAAGATCGGGCAATCGACCGTTGAGGGATTGATCTGATCTAACGTCATCTGCAAAATCTGCAATCGCTTCGGCACAGGCGTCGGCAGCCCTTCCTAAGGCGTCAGCAACTTTGCCAGGCATATGTTTCTTTGCCATCTTGGCGGCGCGTTCGACTCGACCAGCGGAGAGTTCCTCTGTGACTGCTTGAGTAGTGCGATCCATAAATTCATGCGCTTCATCGAGAATCACGGCATCGCGCTCGGGCAAAATGGGATGTGAGTCAACAATCTCAATGGCCAACAAAGTGTGATTGGTTACTACTACATCGGCGCTCTGCGCCTTTGCTTTGGCATTGGCCGAGAAACATTGAGAGCCGAATGCGCACTCGTCTTTACCCATGCATTCGCGCCCAGAAACGGAGTTTGCATACCAAACTCGGCGGTCGACTTCGGGCGCATCATCTTTATCTCCGGAGACTCCGGGGGTCGTGGCCCAGGCACGAAGTTTCTTGGCATCTTTTTCCAGCGATGAGATCTCTAGCAATAATTCGTTATCAGGATCGGATATTTCGCTATTCATTTTCTGGAGACAGAGATAATTTCCGACGCCTTTATAAACGGCGAAAGTGAGTTCGCGACCAAGCTCTTTTTCTAGCGCCGGTTGAATCCGAGGTAAGTCTCGCTCTACTAATTGACGTTGGAGTGCCAAAGTCGCAGTCGCTACCAACACTTTTTTACCGTGCACGAGCGCTGGGACTAGATAGGCCAAAGATTTTCCAGTTCCGGTACCGGCCTGAACCAGGAGGTGATGCCGATCCGAAAGAGCATTGGCGACAGCTTCGGCCATCTCGATCTGCCCTTCGCGTGGCTGCCCTCCAATGGCGGCAACGGCAGCATCGAGGGCTGACCGCACGGTTGCAGAAATTTCGCTCACTTTGTCACCCTATATGTATCTGGCGACGGGAAAGTGCGCTGTGGAAAGATCAGTGGGCAGTGATCGTGGTGCCTTTACCCACGACGACAATGCCACCTTCTGAAATAGTAAATCGTTGGCGATCTCTCTCGTGATCCACGCCAACTTGGGCTCCAGGTTCCACGATGACATTTTTATCCAAGATAGCGTTACGAATTATCGCCCCTGCCCCGATTCGGACTGATGGCATCAATACTGATCCTTGAACAAGTGCATTGCTGGCTACTGATACATCGAAGGAACACACCGTGCGTTCCATTCGGCCGCCGGCAATAATCGATCCAGCCCCAACAATCGAATCGACGGCAGAACCGTTTTCAGAAAACTTTGCAGGTGGCAATGATGGCGGATTTGTCAGCAACGGCCATTCGCGATTGTATAAATTAAAGATCGGATGGATGGATACTAAATCCATATGTGCTTCGTAGTAAGCGTCGATACTTCCTACATCTCGCCAATAACCTTTATCGCGCTCGGTCTCGCCCGGCACCACGTTGTTGGCAAAATCGTATGCACGCGCAACACCCATCGCTGTCATCATCGGAATAATATTTCCACCGAGATCGTGCCGACTTTCTAGATCTTCCGAATCCAAGATCAGCGCTTCTTCCATCGCATCGCGCTTAAAAATGTAGTTACCCATCGACACCAATGAGTATTCGGGGTTACCTGGCATAGCTGGTGGGTTTGCAGGTTTTTCGTGGAAAGCCTTAATTGTGATTCCATCTTCAGCAAGTTCGATGACACCGAATTCAGATGCTTCGGAACGCTTAACGCGAATTGCGGCGACGGTTATTCCTGCACCCGTTTGTAAATGGAAATCAAACATCTGAGCAGGGTCCATGCGATAAACGTGATCGGCACCAAAAACCAGAACATGCTCAGGATTTTCATCGTGAATTAAATTAAAGTTTTGCAAAAGTGCATCGGCGCTGCCGGTGTACCAACGTGGTCCGAGCCGTTGCTGTGCTGGAACTGGAGTGATGTAATTTCCTAACAGGGTAGACATACGCCAAGTCGTTGTGATGTGACGGTCGAGAGAATGAGATTTATATTGTGTTAAGACTGCGATTTTACGAATATCAGCATTAACCAAATTGGAGAGCACAAAATCAATCAACCGATAAGCCCCACCGAAAGGAACGGCAGGTTTGGCGCGGTCGGCGGTAAGCGGCATCAAGCGCTTGCCTTCCCCCCCTGCGAGAACGATTCCTAAGGGGAGTTCGAGGCGGGCCATGGGCAGAAGGATACCGTTAGACTCCCATCGGCGAATAGCCTGAAAGGGGCGGCAGAGCAGATGCGTATCGGGTTAGTAACTAAAGAGTGGCCACCTCATATCTATGGTGGGGCCGGTGTTCATGCGCTGCAATTGACCCAGAGCCTGCAAAAAAATATCGAGGTCGAGGTCCATTGTTTTGGCGAAAAGCGATCAGATGCCACCGGATACTCCCTCCCCGATTCCATGAAAGCTTTGAATCCAGCTCTCCAAGCCTTTGTCACCGATATTGAAATCGCCCAAAATCTTTCCGAAGTCGACCTAGTTCACTCGCATACTTGGTATGCCAATATGGCCGGTCATTACGCCAGCCTCTTGCATGGCATCCCCCACATCATTACCGCACACTCTCTCGAGCCCGATCGCCCTTGGAAAGCCGAACAACTCGGCGGCGGCTATCGCCTTTCTTCCTGGGCCGAAAAAACTGCCTACGAGGCAGCCGATGCAATTATCGCCGTCAGCAACGGCATGAAGAAAGATATCGTGCGGGCATACCCCGGCCTTGATCCAGCCAAGATCCACACGATTTTAAATGGCGTGGACACCCAAAAATATTCTCCCCAGAGTGATCCAGCGCTTCTCGAGAGTTTGGGAATCACTGGTAGATATGCAATTTTTGTCGGCCGCATTACTCGCCAGAAAGGTTTGGGCCACCTGCTTCGCGCCTGGGAAAAAGTCTCACCAGATATTGGATTGGTAATAGCGGCCGGAAGTCCCGACGAGCCAGCCATTGGCGCAGAAATTTCCGAACTTATCGCCGGCCTCCAAGCTAAACGAAATAACGTCTGGTGGCAGGAGAAGATGTTGCCGCAACCGCAAGTAGCCGCACTTCTCTCCAGCGCCGATCTCTTCATCTGTCCTTCCGTCTACGAACCACTCGGAATCGTCAATCTCGAAGCGATGGCATGTGAAACCGCCGTATTGGCTTCGCGGGTCGGTGGTATTCCCGAAGTTGTGGTCGATGGCGTAACGGGTGATCTCGTGGATTACAACGGCGATGGCCCTGCATTTGAAGCTGCGCTGACAGCGCAGATCATGGATCTCATGAACGATCCTCAGAAATTATCTGCTTACGGCCAGGCTGGACGCCAGCGCGCAATTGAAGACTTTGGATGGGATGCCATTGCCGCGCAAACTGAAGATCTTTACCGCCTCGTCATAGATTCTCGCGCGAAGTAAGCGCATGTCCCGAAAAAGTTGGTTCTTATTCCTTGCTGTCGGTTTACTGTGGGGCATTCCCTATCTCTTTATGAAAGTCGCAGTTAAAGAGATCGCGCCTGCAGATATAGTTTTTGCTCGAGTCTTCATCGGCTCACTTATTTTGGTTCCGATTGCTCTTCGTAAGGGCGTCCTCAGGGATGCGCTGCGCAATTATCAACATGTGCTCCCCTACGCCATAGCCGAGATGATCGGCCCTTGGATTCTCATCACTACTGCCGAGAAGAAACTTTCCTCTGGACTTGCCGGTCTCCTGGTGGCGACCGTGCCTATCTGGTCCACCATCATTTCTTCCTTCCATGGCGATCGAACTGTCTGGCACGCCAAGCGCCTCTTTGGCTTGATAATCGGTTTTATCGGCGTCGTCCTTGTGGTGGGCATCGAAACTTTCTCTCAAAAACAGAGCTTCCTTTCCATCGGAATGATCATCGTCGCGGCCATTGGGTATGCCTGGGCGGTCATTCGAGTCAATCGAAAAATCCCGCATGTCAATGGAATCGCTATTAACGGCGTTGCAATGGCGACCACTGCCATTTTTTATCTTCCCTTCGCGGTAGCGCAAGCGCCATCACATCTACCTTCACACAAGGCGCTCTTCGCCGTATTAGCCCTGGGGCTCTTCTCCACCGCAACCGCGTTCATTCTCTTCTTCAAATTAATGAGCGATATTGGTCCGGCACGCGCTTCGTTGGTCACTTATCTCAACACCGCTTTCGCGGTGGTGCTTGGCGTCCTGTTGTTGGGCGAGCCTCTTACTGCGGGTATCGCAATTGGATTGCCGCTAGTCTTGATCGGTTCTTATTTTGCAGGTCGGAAAGTAAAAGCTGCTCGTTAATTATCTTTCGGTGAATCCCATACGAGAAAGCGCTTTAGGATCGCGTTGCCATTCCTTAGAAATCTTTACATGTAGGCCAAGAAAAATTTTGGCGCCTAAAAGTCCTTCGATAGCCTGACGTGACTTAATGCCAATTGCCTTGAGGCGAGTGCCTTGCGGTCCAATGATGATGGACTTCTGACTATCTCTTTCGACATGAATCGTGGCGTGAATATCGAAGAAATTCTTGCCTTCACGTTCGCTCATTTCGTCGATGGTGATCATGACCGAGTGAGGTAATTCTTCATAGAGATCGGCAATAGCAACTTCTCGAATGAGTTCAGTGATCATTAACTCTTGCGCTTGATCTGTGGAGATATCTTCGGGGTAAAGCGATGGCGAGAGCGGGAGGCTGGAAACCAAAAGTTCGAGCAGGAGTTCGGTTTGCTCCGAATTCTTTGCCGACAGCGGAACGATCTCTTGAAAGGAAATTCCCAATTTCTTAGCAAATTCCGAAATTGCCATGAGGTGCTGCATCAGTTGTTCTGGCTTCACGCGATCGGTTTTCGTTGCTGCAATGTAGATACGTTTTTGACCAGCAACTTGCTTGGCAATAAATTCATCACCCAGCCCAATGGATTCATCAGCGGGAAGGCAGAGCACAACAGCATCAACAGACTCAAGGTTTTCCGAAACCATGGCGTTGAGCCTGGTCCCTAAGAGAGTTTTCGGCTTATGCACTCCAGGAGTGTCGACGACGATCATTTGGAAAGTTGGCCGAGAAATAATTCCACGGATTGGATTTCGGGTCGTGTTGGGATGAGGAGAGGTAATAACAATTTTCTCGCCCACCATCGCGTTGACCAAGGTTGACTTCCCCGTGTTAGGACGACCTACAATCGCCACGAATCCGGCGCGATGCTGATCTTGATGATCTGGCACGGAAAGCGTCTCGTTATTAGGCATAAGCGAAGTCTCCCACTAAGAACCGAGCGGATTAACCAATTCCAAGACGTCAGAGAAAGAAGTTACGAGTTCAGCTGACCTTTCAGCAATAAGTCGATGACAACCTGCGCTGGTCGGTGAATTGATTGGGCCGGGAACTGCCATGACTTGGCGGAAAATCTCGGCTGCATCTCGAGCGGTACGTAAAGAGCCACTTCGATAGGCGGCCTCCACGACGACAGTGCCACGGGAGAGCGCGGCAATAATCCGATTGCGGGTAAGAAATCGAAAGGGCTCAGCTGCAACTTCTGGCATAACTTCGGTGATGAGCAACCCGTCTTGGGCAATTTCGGAAAAGAGATCTGCATGTCCTGCTGGGTAGTTGTGGCCAAAGCCTCCGGCCAGCACTGCGACAGTAGAGCCGTCATTGAGAAGTGCTGCCCGATGTGCCGTTGCATCAATTCCATAAGCCCCACCGCTAACAACACTCCAGGAATGATCTGTTGCGCCGATCGCAAAATCACCAGCGATGCGCGTGCCGTAGGTAGATGGATTTCGGGTGCCGACGATGGAGATCGACCGATCAAGGTTGGCAAGTAACCCGCGGTTACCTTTGACGAGGAGGCCAATCGGCGGCGCTGCAAGTGCTTCAAGTTGTGCAGGCCAATCAGGAGATTCATGGGTTACAAAGGTCGCGCCGGATTCGGCAACCTGTTCCAGTAATTGCTCGATATTAATCTGCTGAAGTCGATGGCGAATTCGTGCAACTGAGTCCGAGAAATGCTCGTACCCGCCATCGAGAATTTTGCTCAGCACATAGTCGCAGCCGAATTCGAAGATTTCGTTATGCCAGAGCGCTGATCCGCCTTCGATTGCGGCGAAGAGTCGCAATCTGGATGGAGTGAAGGAATCGGTCATATACCCACCTTGACCGAACTTCTGAGGGAGAGCGCTTCCTCAACATTTTCCAGAGAAGGAAGGGCAGCCCCTTGCAGGTCGCATATGCTCCAAGCAACTCGCAACACTTTGTGAACTCCCCGTGCACTTAAAAGTCCGCGCTCAAGTTCATCATGAATCAGATTCATCGCTGATCTTTCGGCTCGGAACTCCTTGCGCAACGCTTTAGCCGGAATTTCAGAGTTGAGGCTCCAACCCAATCCATGAAAACGAGCTAATGATCGGGCTCGGGCGCTTTCAACTCGGGCACGAATAGTTGCGCTGTCTTCACCCAATGCGGTTTGCAACATATCAACTCGGCTCGGAGGATCAACGAAAACTCGAATATCAATGCGATCCATCAGCGGTCCCGATATTTTCTGCAAATAGCGACGCACCTGTAAGGCCGAGCAGGTGCAACCTCTGCCCTTTCCGGCAAAATTTCCGCAGGGACAAGGATTTGCTGCAATCACCAAGAGAAAAGAGGCAGGGTAGGTGATGGTGCCGATCGAGCGCGTTATGGTGACTTCTCCTGATTCCAAGGGTTGGCGCAGTGCATCGAGTACCCCAGGTGACATTTCTGGTGCCTCGTCAATAAAGAGAACTCCGTGGTGGGCCAAGGATGCAGCCCCTGGGCGAATGAAATGGACTCCGCCACCAACCATGGCTGGGGCCGTCATTGAATGGTGTGGCGCGACAAAGGGCCGAGCAATTGCGGCGGCGGGGTCGATCAATTTTCCGGCCACTGAATGGATAGCGGTTACTTCTAGAGCTTCTGCCGAAGTGAGTGCCGGCAAAATAGAGGGTAAACGTTGGGCCAGCATGGTCTTACCGGTTCCTGGCGGACCCATGAGTAAAAGATGGTGTCCTCCGACGGCAGCTATTTCTAGCGCACGCCGGGCACCTTCCTGGCCGACCAGATCCTCCATGTCGAGCAAAAGGGAAATATCTGGAGTAAACCTCGCAGGCATTTCTGATTCTGGCACCACGCCATCGGTATAAAAATCGTGCACTTGAGTAAGCGAATCAACAGAAATGATCTCTAGGTTTTCGACAAGGCGAGATTCCATGGCGTTTGCGGCAGGAATAAAAGCGCGGGTTATTCCTTTAGCCCTGGCAGCCAAAAGCGCGGGCAGGACTCCGCGAACCGGTCTTACCTCACCATCTAAACCAAGCTCGCCTATAAAAATCGTCTGAGTCATGGAATCTGCTGTCAACAAACCATGTGACATCAAAATCGCCGTGGCTATCGCTAGATCAAAGCTAGAGCCGCTCTTAGGTAGATATGCGGGCGAAAGCGCAACCGTAATTTTGCGATGGGGCCATTCGAAATTGCTATTGACGATAGCTGACTTAACTCGCTCGCGAGATTCAGAGAGTGCGGCATCGGGTAGTCCAAGCAAGGTGAAGGTAGGTACGCCGTCTCCGACATCGACTTCAATTGTGATGAGATGACCTTCTAGACCCATGAGCGCCACCGAGAGCGTTGTCGCGATACTCAACTACAAAATCGCACTTCGATAATCGATTCTGCTTTCTCCGGTCGCAGAGGATAAAACCGCAGCACAATCAATTTGGTATTCGGCTCCCAAGTGTTGGTGTGTGGAGAGCCAGGCCAACGCTAAACGTTGCAACCGCATTGCCTTTCGAGCATCAATAGCTTCGAGCGGGTGCCCGAATTTCTCTGATGATCGGGTTTTCACTTCCACAAATCGAATGACTCCGTTTGGAGCCAGAGCAATTAAATCTATTTCACCTTCGCGAATCCGCCAGTTTCGTTCCAGCAGTCGATTACCTTGACTTTGCAAGAGATCTGCCACGAGATTTTCACCGGCGCGTCCTAGATTTTGTTTGTACCCCACAACAGGTGAGGATAGATTTCAGCGTCTTTCATCTGGCATATAAAAAAGTTGACTGTGGGAAATCGAGCTGCTGTGGAGAAATTACTTCAGCACTCGAACAGTGACTGAATAAACCCCTTGGCTCCCCGTACATTGAAGCGCCTCACCGCAACTGGTTCGAGATGCAGCAATCACATAGGTCCCGGATTTCTTGGCCACGAAATTCCAGGTCTGGATGCCACATCCCATGCCGGGAAGGCCGCACCCGTTGGGCGCGCTCGGTCCAGGAAGAATTGGTTTGGCGAGAACCGCGCCAACTTGAGAAACCCCAGAATTCTTAGCCGAAGGGCTCAAAGACCAGAACATAGAGTGGAGCGTTAATGTCAGATGCGACCCAACCTTCACCGCATAGGTTTTATTTGCCGAGTTTTCATTTAACGTGCGAACCGAACTTGCACTGGCAGATTGTGTGCCAGCAGCGCCAACAAGGATCAAAAGCACAACTGCCACAATGCTGGAATGGCGCTTCATTTCGACTCCCCTGTATAGAACTCGTCAGTGAGCTATTGCCCGAGCCCAGAGATATTCTTAAATGAACGTCTATGGATCTCCGTAGGACCAAATTCTATGAGTGCTCGGCTGTGAGCCGGTGTTATATAGCCTTTGTGTTTGCTGAGTCCGTAGCCTGGATATCGATTATCCAACTCGACCATAATCCGATCTCTGTACACCTTGGCCAATATTGATGCCGCGCTGATACACACGGCCACTTGATCGCCTTTCCACACCGCCAAGGTCGGAACTTCCAAACCTGCAATCGGATAACCATCAGTAAGCACATATTCTGGGGCGACCTGGAGAGAATTAACAGCTCTGCGCATGCCCTCGAGATTGGATTTATGGAGACCGAAGGTATCTATCTCGTGTACCGAAATTTCAATGATTGAATAACAGAGAGCGTGCTCAACTATGTCAGCAAAGAGTTCGTCACGAACTTTCTCGGTCAATTTCTTGGAATCGTTAATTCGATCCCATCGTGGATCTTTGGGATCTTCTAATATTACCGCCGCGACTACTAGCGGCCCCGCGCATGGTCCCCGACCAGCCTCATCAACGCCGGCAATCAATGTAAGCCCGGAGGAAAATAATTGAGATTCGATATTTACCATGGCGAAATCTCGGCAAAATTATTTCTTAACAGGCACTTTCGATAAATCATGACCCACTGGCAAGAACTTGGCGTGGGTGACTGGCCACACCACAAATTCGGCGCGCCCCACCACGTCACTTAAAGGAACCATTCCCTTGTGGATATCGTCGGTATGAAATCTTGAGTCTGCACTTGCTCCGCGGTGATCGCCCATGACCCAAATAAAACCTTTAGGCACGGTTACGTTGAAATTGCTCTCGCTCGGTTTGTTGCCAGCATAAATATAAGGCTCGTTAATGGAGATGCCGTTAACCTGCAAACGCCCTTTGGCATCACAACAGATAACGTGGTCACCACCGACGCCGACAACTCGCTTAATTAAATACTGCTTAGCCGGATCGGGCAGAACACCAACGGCTTCAAGCCCGGTGCGAATCGCTGCAAGAACTTTCGGTGCGGTCGAAGGTGGTGCTGCGCCTAGCCAATTTGCGGGATCATGAAAAACCACAACTTCACCGCGTTTGATGTCACTGAAATAGCTAGCGACTTTATTTACGGCAATGCGATCATGAATCTTGAGAGTGTTTTCCATCGAACCTGATGGGATATAAAAAAAGTGAACCAGAAAAGTTTTCACCAAGACCGACACGACCAATGCCGCGACGATAATGATCGGAAGTTCCCTAAGAAGAGAACCCTTCTTTGGAACGCGCATTAGTTAATGAAGTGTGAGGAAATTGCCGTTAGGCAGTAGGAGTTGCGTCGTCGGCAACTGCTTCGACAACTGCTTCCACTGGAGCTTCGACAACTGCTTCAACGACAGGAGCTGGAGTTGCAACAACTGCAACAGGAACCTCTTCAACGATGAATTCGTTGTTTGCGCCACGACGCTCTTTGATCTTTGCTGCCTTGCCGCGTAGATCGCGCAAGTAGTACAGCTTGGCGCGACGGACATCGCCACGGCGAACCATTTCAAACTTTTCGATGACTGGGGTGTGAACTGGGAATGTACGCTCAACGCCGACACCGTAGGAAAGCTTGCGGATGGTGAAGGTCTCGCGGACGCCAGAACCCTGACGACGGATGACAATTCCTTGGAAAACCTGAATACGGCTCTTGCTTCCTTCGATAACACGAACGTGAACCTTGATTTCATCTCCTGGACGGAAATTGATGAGATCCGAGCGGAGTGAAGCCGCATCTACCGCGTCGAGCACGTTCATAACAGGTCCTAACGTAAAAGAAGATCGATGAATTCGTAAATGGCGTATCTGCCAAGGGTCGTATCTTGCCACAAGCACGCGCTAAGCGACAATTTGGCCCCTGGGCGCAGGAAAGAGCCTTAATCGACCGCGGCCACCAACTGAGCGTGCAAGGTAGGTCCCGCGGCAATGACCATCTCATGGTTGGCGGGACCGCCATGCCGACCTGTCACGATGGCTCCAGCCTCGCGTGCTACCAGTCCACCGGCGGCCAAATCCCACTCATTGAGCGTGGCTTCGAAATAGCCATCGACCATCCCCGCCGCAACATGGCACAAATCGACCGCCGCTGCCCCAATTCGTCGCAAATCTCGAATCTGAGGGATGAGGCGCGCGATTCGAGCTGCCTGATCGTGGCGCAGGCCCAAATCGTAGGAAAAACCAGTGGAGATCAGTGCCCGGTTGAGCTGAATTGGGTTATTGCAAGATATTGCGGTTCCGTTTTGAAAGGCGCCACCACCACGGGTAGCGCTCCAGAGGGTTTTCACGCTGGGGGCAAAGACCGCTCCCACGAGAACGCCTTCCTCATCCTTGGCGGCAATGCTGACATTCCAGCCGGGCAGGCCGTAGTAATAATTAACGGTGCCATCGAGCGGATCGATCACCCAGGTCAAGCCGGATTTTGAAGGGCGAGAGCTGCCCTCTTCGCCAATGATTCCATCGCCTGGTCTGGCCGCCAGAAGTGACTCAACGATTAATTTTTCACTGGCGTGATCCATTTGGGTGGCAAAATCAACTGCCGACGTCTTTTGATGAACATCAAGAACTTCGGGCCGTTGCATGAGCAGTGCGCCCGCTGACTCAGCTACGCGGATTGCCAGCGCCAACAACTCTGCAGTATCAAAGATTTCACTCATGTGCGAAATCTATCCTTAGCGTCTCGCCTTTGGTACGTGCTCCCGTGATTTACTCTCCGCCTGTGGCACTCTTGTCCTGTGACCGATATTAGATTCCTGGGACGAAGCGAAGATGGCGCATACGTGCTTCTGACCGATGATGAAGGAAATGAATTTCGGCTTCCCTTAGATGACGATCTGCGCGCGGCTATTTCCCAACCTAGGCTCGTTGCAGTCTCTAATTATTACGACCAAACCGACAGCGATGTGATCACTGTTAAAGAAGTCCAAGCGCGCTTACGTGCCGGCGCCAGTTTTGATGAAATCTCTCAACTCTCGGGCTGGACTTTGGAAAAGATCGACAAATATGCCGGCCCTATCTTGCAAGAGCGCGCTTATGTCATCGACATCGCTCTGAAATCCCCACTCCGCCGAGACTCCAACTCCCCCTTGCTAGGACTTGCTGCTCATTCTCAACTGGCCCCTCGCGGTGTGGATATGGAAGAAGTCGAATGGAACACTTTCCGTTTCGAGGATGGCACTTGGGAAATTATTCTCAATTACCCGAGCCGCGAAGGAACGTCATCAGCCCATTGGAATTTTGACTTGCATAAAAGAGCCCTCATTGCCGAAGACGATGGAGCGCGTTGGATTAATGGCGATGAGCGCGATCAACGTGTTAAGACGCCTACCCACGGAATTATTTATCAGAATGAAAATTCAACGCCGGCACCACGTTTGGTCGCAGTTCGTCCAGAAAATTTTGAAAGCGAAACTGCCCCGATCCAACCGGTACGTACGGAAGAGATCGCACCTGATGCAAAGCGTGATGGCGTCACCAAGCGCATCAAGATTCCTTCGTGGGATGACATCATGTTCGGAGCTAAAGGCGATAACACCTCACAAATAGATCCGAACGAAGAGGAATAGTCCTACTTCACCGCACTTCGCAAGAAATCGAGCGTCCGAGTCCAAGCTAAATCGGCCGCTGGTGCCGAATAAACTTCGGGGCGATCTTCATTAAAGAATGCGTGCTTGGTGCCCGCGTAATCGTAAGCAGTCGCACTACCGCCAGCAGAAGCAATCTCAGTAAGTGCTTCCTGAATTCCAGGCGCACTTGATGTTCCATCTGATTCTGCGGCATGAATAATTGCGGCTTTGCCTGCGTAATTACTCCAGTTCGGATTGGTGCGCTCCCATGATCCGCCCGGATAAAAACCAACGGCTGCTGAAATATTTTCAGAGATGGTTGCACTCCATATTGCCAAAGTTCCACCCATGCAGAAACCGATGGCTCCAACACTCGCGCTGGTGACATCCGACCGAGCGCTGAGATAACTCGCGGCACCAGCAATATCTTCGCCAGCTTTTTTCATTTGTAATTCCATCATTAATTTCTTTGCCTCATCGGGCTCGGCCGTGGATTCTCCGTGATACAGATCGGGAGCTAAGGCAACAAAACCAGCCGCCGCAAAACGATCCACCACATCTTTAATATGGCCAACTAGACCCCACCACTCTTGAATAACAATTACCGCGGGGCCAGATCCTGAAGGTGGCAGAGATAAATAACCGGTGCCATTTTGGCCATTGCTTGCAAACGAAACTGATTCACCCATGCCAATAGATTAATACTCTTCCCGCCTGCTGGGCTACTAACTAAAGAACAGTTGATAGCAGCGGAATATCTACTTCGATTTCCGAGAGGCCGCCGTGGTGGCCCACCATCGAACTTTCCTGTGGAATACGCAAGGGATCAATCAAAATTAAATCATCGCGAGGTATTGCCATGAAATCACCCATGCGATCGTGACTTTCAGGTGAGACCTCGCTTCCGAAGAGCTCCCTCGCTTTGATCTGATCTTTATCTAAAATCAGTACTCGGTCACCAAAATATTCGCGCCATTGGGCGAGCGTTTCGGCCAGGGCATCTTCCTTCACATAGAGGTGTCGGGCTCTTGGCTCGCCACCTAATAATGAAATGTTTTCCATTAGATCGTTTTCGACTCCAAGAATGATGCTCTCACCCACATTCACCATTCCATGATCGGCGGTAATCCACATCCGCGTTCCGGCCGGAAGACGTTGTGAAAGTTTGGTGAGCAAATCGGCGACTATGGAGAGAGCTGTCATCCATTTTTCTGAGCCCACTCCGTATTCATGTCCAGCATGATCCAGATTATTCAAATAGACATATGCAAAAGATGGGGTCTTGGAGAGCGCCTTGATGGTGCCGTCAACCATTTCAGAAATTTGATTGGCGCCAACATAATTTGCCCCGCGCAGCGCGGCTCGAGTAAATCCTGAGCCTTCATAACGTCTAGCCGCTATCTGGGCCACGTTAATTCCCAGTTCGCGCGCCCGCTCAAAATTAGTTGTACTACTTTGCCAAATAACGGGATCCACTCGCTCATCCCACTTCAGAGCATTCAACAATCGCCCAGGTGAGCCGCTATGCGGAACACGCACGGTGTAGCCCAACATTCCGTGTACGCCCGGGAGTTCTCCAGTTCCCAGCGAGGAGAGATTTGTTACGGTCGTCGAGGGAAAGTGAGAGGCCATACGCTCGCGTTCGGTGAAGCGAGAAAAGATGGGAAATTCACGCCCGTACTCAGAGAGCGCCTGAAAACCCATACCGTCGATGAGGACAATGCATTCTCGGCCATGCGGACTTTCGCCTAACCCCAAGGGATCTTCGCGCTTTACGCCCAAACTTGAAAAAACCGAGTTGGAGAGATCGGAAAGTTTGAAGGGCACGCGCCTATCTTGCCTGAAAGTTGCGTAATTGACTCCCTGATTATTGGAGCAACCGCCCACCGAGTAATCTTTCGCGCATGATCAAGTTTTCGCGAGAAGTCGAAGCCGCCCAAAGTTCAGGAAAGCCCATCGTGGCTCTGGAATCAACAATTATCAGCCATGGGTTGCCTCGCCCGCGGAATCTTGAAGTTGCCCACGAAGTTGAAGCCATTGTTCGCGATGCTGGTGCCGTTCCAGCCACGATTGCACTCATTGATGGAGAAATCTTCGTTGGACTTGAAACCGATCAACTCGAGCGAATTGCTAACGATGACAATGTCGTGAAAGCGTCTACGCGCGACCTCGCCATCATTGAGGCGACTAAAGCCAGCGCCGCCACAACAGTTGCAGCGACTGCACACATCGCCCACTTGGCCGGAATCTCCGTCTTTGCAACTGGTGGTCTTGGTGGAGTGCACCGCGGGCACAGTTATGACGAATCAGCGGACTTATTAGCTCTTGCTCGAATCCCCATCGTCATCGTATGCGCCGGTGTGAAATCCATTTTGGATGTTCCAGGAACGCTCGAGCGCTTGGAAACATTGGCAGTTCCCGTTCTGGGATATCGCACCAATAAATTCCCTGGTTTCTATTTGACCGATTCTGGATTCGAAATTGAACATCGAGTTGACTCGGCAGAAGAAATTTCCAACATCTGGGCTAATCGCTTTGGACTGCGTACAAATGACTGCGCCATAGTTGTCACCAATCCAGTACTACACCAAATGGATCTGGCACTTCATGATCGGATTTTGCAGGAAGGTCTCACCGCGGCCGAGGCGGCCCATATCACCGGGAAAGCCGTAACGCCTTTTCTCCTCGAACACTTCCATTCGGCCAGTGGTGGCGAATCCTTGAGAGTGAACATTGACATCATTAAATCCAACTCGAGACTCGCTGCCGAGATAGCGCTTGCGCTCTAACTCGCTATCACTCCGACAATGAAGATTCTTTGTATCGGCGACATCATGCTCGATGTCGTGGCCATCTTGGAATCCCCCATCAATTACGCCAGCGATACTCGGGCTCGCATTTCCACTCATGGTGGCGGCGCTGCAGCAAATGTTGCTACGTGGCTGGCCCACACCGGAGTTCCAACGTTTCTGATCGCTCGAGTAGGCGATGATGCAGCTGGTAAAACGGTTCAAGCCGAACTCGATCGATACGGAGTTTTGCATTCACATACCGTTGTCCCTGGGCGCAATACTGGAGTCGTCATCGTGCTGGTCGATCAAAGCGGCGAGCGCACGATGTTTCCCGATTGGGGCGCAAACTCTGGGCTGGGGCTGGAAGATTTACCTGACCTCGAAGACATCACCAGTATTTATCTTTCTGGCTATCCCATGATTAATCCCGCCTCCAGGCCCGGAGTTCGCCAAATTATCGATCTGGCGCATGAAAAGAATGTAAAAATTGTTTTCGATCCAGCATCTGTGGGCGTCCTTGCCGAAGTTGGCGTCGAGAACGTTCGCAGTTGGCTCTCGTCAATGGATGTTCTCATTCTGAATGAAGAAGAAGCTCACTTCCTGACGGGATTAGCTAATCCCGTTCACGCTGCCGAAGATTTACTTCAATTCAGCGAAATTGTGGTGATTAAACGCGGTGCCGGCGGAGTTCTCGGACTTCAGCGCGGCGGTTCAATCATTCAACTTCCCGCCCTGCCAACATCTGTCGTTGACACAACTGGCGCAGGCGATTCTTTTGCCGCTGGTTTTATCCGAGTGTGGAACGAAGGCGGAGATTTCGAGAGCGCTCTCACGGCCGGAACTGAACTTGCCGCCCACTGTGTGTCATTAATTGGCGCCAGACCGCTTGTCGCTGCGCTGTAACTGCCTCATCTCTTGGCAAGATAGCCCGCATGGCACGCACCCCTAAAGCCGTTCTCCCAAAACCTGGAGAGAACCCCGGTCGAATCGTTGATATCGACGTTTCTCAAGAGATGTCCGATTCGTTTCTTGAATACGCATATTCGGTCATTTATTCCCGCGCACTCCCCGATGCTCGGGATGGACTCAAACCGGTTCAACGTCGCATCCTCCATCAGATGTCAGAAATGGGTCTTCGCCCCGATCGCGGACACGTGAAATGCGCTCGAGTGGTCGGCGATGTCATGGGAAAGCTTCACCCTCACGGAGATGGCGCCATTTACGACGCCATGGTGCGAATGGCACAAAGTTTCTCGATGCGCCTGCCACTCATTGATGGGCACGGAAACTTTGGTTCCCTTGATGCCGGCCCAGCCGCTATGCGCTACACCGAATCGCGTTTGGCACAAGCTGCAATGGCGATGGTCGATGAGTCTGATGAAGATACCGTCGATTTTGGCTCAAACTACGATGGACAACTCCTAGAGCCGCAAGTACTCCCCGCTGCATTCCCCAATCTTCTGGTCAATGGGGCTACTGGAATTGCCGTAGGTATGGCCACAAATATGGCGCCGCATAATTTGGGCGAAGTCATCGCCGCGACCAAACACCTCATTGATAATCCCAATGCCACGCTGAAGGCATTGATGAAGCATGTGCCAGCACCTGATTTTCCGACTGGTGGTGAAATCGTTGGCCTCGAAGGTATTGCCGATGCCTATGCCACAGGCCGCGGGGCTTTCAAGGTTCGAGCCACCGCCGTCATCGAGAAAGTAACTGCTCGCAAAATGGGCATCGTGATCACCGAATTTCCTTACAACATCGGGCCAGAAAAAGTTGTCGAAAAAATTGCCGATCTCGTTAAAGCCAAAAAGATTCAAGGAATTTCTGACATCATCGATCTCTCCGATGGTCAACAAGGCACCAAAGTTGTTGTCGAGATTAAGAATGGCTTTGAGCCAGAAGATGTCCTGGAGAAACTTTACAAGTTGACTCCAATGGAAGATGCATTTTCGATCAACGCTGTGGCGCTAGTCAACGGCAAACCTCAAACTCTGGGCTTAAAAGAATTACTTCAAGTCTTCATTGACCACCGGATTGATGTTGTGCGCAGACGTTCCGAATTTCGCAAGGCTAAAGCCACTGCTCGCTTGAATTTGGTCGACGGGTTGTTGAAAGCAATCATCGATATCGACAAGGTCATCAAAATAATTCGCGGAAGTGAAGATGCGCCCGAAGCGAAGGCAGCCCTCATAAAGGGTTTCAAGCTCAGCGATGAGCAAGCCACCTACATCCTGGATATGCCGCTAAGGCGTTTGACCAAGATGAGCAAGATTGAACTCGAAACCGAACAAGCAGGGCTTGCGGCCACCATCGCCGCTCTCAATAAATTGCTCTCCAGCGATGCCACTATTAGGAAGCAAGTTTCTGAAGAGTTAACTCACATCGCCAAGAACTTTGCGACCCCTCGCCGCACTCGCTTGGAAGGTACCAAGCCAAAGGTAGAAGTAGCGGAGAAGGAAACATTGTTCTAAAGAAACGGGATTAAGCGTCGATTCGATCGCGATCGATTTCGGCGTTGGAAATAAACTCTTTTCGTGGCGCTACTTCATTACCCATCAGAAGTTCAAAGACATCTTCAGCAGCCTGAGCATCCTTCATGGTGACTCGGCGAAGGGTGCGGTGGTTGGGATCCATCGTGGTCTCGCGCAATTGATCAGCATCCATCTCGCCCAAGCCCTTGTAACGCTGGACCGGTTCTTTCCAACGTTTGCCTGCTTTTGTTAGATCAGCCAAAACTTTGCGCATTTCATCATCGGAATATGTGTAGTGAATCTCTCCGCGCTTTCCGCCCACGACATCAATCCGATGAAGAGGTGGGATGGCTGCAAAAACCCGACCCGCTTCGATAAGCGGACGCATATAGCGATAGAGCAGAGTGAGAAGGAGACAGCGAATATGAGCGCCGTCGACGTCTGCATCAGACATCAAAATCACGCGGCCATATCGCGCATCATCAAGGGTGAAGGATCGGCCAGAACCTGCACCGATTACCTGAATGATCGAAGCACATTCGTTGTTCTCGAGCATTTGCGAGAGCGAAGCCTTCTGTACATTCAAAATCTTTCCGCGGATAGGCAAAATTGCCTGAAATTCCGAGTTTCGTGCCGCCTTCGTTGTGCCCAGCGCAGAGTCACCCTCGACAATAAAAAGTTCAGTGCGGTTGGTGTCATCGGATCGACAATCGGAAAGTTTGGTGGGAAGCGAGGAGCTTTCCAGAGCATTCTTGCGTCGTTGCAGATCTTTATGAGCGCGAGCTGAAATTCTGGTTCGAGAGGCGGCAGCGATCTTGTCCAGAATCGCCCGACCAGTTGCCTTCTCGATGCGCTTTGTCGTTGCAAAGAATTTCTTTAATTCATCAGCCACCACAGCTGCCACGATCTTGTTGGCTGCAGCAGTCCCGAGAACTTCTTTCGTCTGTCCTTCAAACTGCGGCTCGGACATGCGAACTGTGACAACCGCAGTCATGCCTTCTTGGACATCGTCTTTGATGACATCGATTTCATTATTCTTTAAAGTTTTCGTGGCGCGCATCGCATCGTTAATTGCTTTAGTGATCGCCCGATCAAAACCTTGGACGTGAGTTCCGCCTTTTGGAGTGGAGATAATGTTGACGAAAGAACTGAGAGTGGTCTCGTAACCATTTCCCCACTGCATGGCAATATCAACCTGCATTTCGCGGTCAACATCGGTAGGCATCATGTGGCCTTTTTCATCCAGCACCGGCACTGTCTCGGTGTAACTTCCAGAGCCTTGCAAGCGAATTACTTCGCCGATGGCTTCATCGGGGCGCAAAAATGCACAAAATTCGGAGATGCCACCTTTGTGGAAAAAAGTTTCGGTCGTCGCCACTTTGCCACGGTTGTCATTAACAATCAGCGTTAGTCCGGGCACCAAATACGAGGTCTGGCGAGCGCGGGCGTAGATATCTTCAATGGCAAGTTCGGCTTCTTTGAGGAAGATCTGACGATCAAACCACCACTTGATGCGCGTGCCCGTTATTTTCGGGGAAACCTTGCCAATAACCCGAAGTCCAGAACTCTCGCTAAAAGAGGCTTTCGGGCCATCGCCTTCAAAGATTCCGGCATTTCCGCGCTGGAAGGACATCCAATAAATTTTGCCATTGCGATCGACCTCAACATCAAGGCGAGATGCCAAAGCATTAACCACAGAAGCGCCAACACCGTGCAAACCACCAGAGGCTGCGTAAGAACCGCCACCGAATTTTCCACCGGCGTGCAATTTGGTCATAACAACTTCGACGCCAGTCAATCCAGTTTTTGGTTCTTTATCTACTGGAATTCCACGGCCATCATCGTGAACTTCTACCGAGCCGTCGGATTCGAGATTTATTTCAATCTTCTTGCAGTGGCCAGCTAGGGCCTCGTCGACAGAGTTATCGATGATCTCCCAGAGGCAATGCATCAAGCCACGTGAGTCGGTGGTTCCGATATACATTCCTGGGCGTTTGCGGACAGCATCCAACCCCTCGAGAACCGCTAGATCTTTTGCGGTGTAGTCGTTCTCGATTACCTGAGATTTATCTTCTTTTGCCACGGAGCGAAAGGTTATCGATGCAATGTGTGTGCGGGTGCAGTACGCGCCCAAAAAGGATGAGAAAAAGTGGAGAATCCACTGCATCCTTGCTCAAATAGCGAGATAAAAGACACGCGCGGGGGTGAAAATACAGTATTTTCAGGAGTGGGAATAAAGCAGTGGTGCTTGAATGTTCCCTATTCAGATGACAGAAATGTCGGAAGAACCACTAAAGTTAGTCCAGTATCAAAAAGATCAGCGTAAGAAGACCAGCATAAGAAGACCAGCATAAAAAGAGAAGAGGACCGAATGTCAGAGCAGTTGATTCTTGAACCAACGCCTTTGAATGCCATCGATCGTTGTGATCGTTGTGGTGCACAGGCTTACGTTCGGGCAACTTTGCTCAATGGCGGCGAACTCTTGTTCTGTGGTCACCATGCCAAGGAATATGCCGAGGGTCTCAAGCCAGTTGTGGCCAAGATCCAGGATGAGACCAACAAGCTCGCTGAAGTGGCTTCTGACGCCCGCTAACGCCGCTTCGCAACGCTCTTATTAAACCTTTTTTACAATCTCCTGATTGATTGGCCCCATATATGCCGGCGCCTCAAAACTGGCGGCACGGTGGCTGCTGTCGCAAAAGGGCATCTGCTTGGAGTGGCCACACCGACAGAGTGAAAAATCGGTGCGCGTTCCCATGACATTGCCGGTCGAATCTACAAAATCGACAGTCCCTGTAACTTTCATTGAACCATTCGGTTTGACCAGAATGGTCACTCGATTATTTTCGGTGACCTGCTCTCCTGCATCCAACTCTTCAGCCACGATTAATCCAAATAATCGCGAAGAACTTGCGAGCGCGATGGGTGGCGAAGTTTGGACATGGTCTTAGATTCGATCTGGCGAATACGTTCACGAGTAACTCCGTAAACTTTTCCGATCTCATCAAGTGTCTTCGG
>CANCSL010000002.1 GCA_947380835.1 Actinomycetota bacterium
TGTTCCCAATGTTCCCGCCAAAGTTGCTGCGATAACGAAGCGACCGGCAGGGAATACAACGGGACGAGTAGTCATCAACTCTTGAAGCTTCAAGAAGGTGATAACCGAACCAGAGAAGGAAGTACATCCGACAATGACGGTGAAGACAGTGGCGATGAGGTTTGCTGTCGATGGTTTTCCATCTTGGCTCAAATTGAGATATTCAACGGTCGCTACCAGCGCGGCTGCGCCACCACCGACACCATTGAACAGCGCAACAAGTTGTGGCATCTGTGTCATCTGAATCTTGCGCGCTGCAGGAACGCCGACGAGAACACCGAAGGCAATAGCTGCCAAAATCAAAAGCGTGTTGTGATGCTTTTCCCCTGAAGCATGAGGCGCGAAGAAGACGATGATGGTGGCAAGTGTTGCGCCGCCAGCACCGATCAAGTTTCCACGTCGAGCTGTCTTTGGGGTTGAGAGACCTTTAAGGGCCAAGATGAAGCAGACGGCGCTGGCAAGACCGAGAAGGTCATAAATTGTGCTGTTCACTTTGCGACCTCCTCTTTCTTAACCTTTGGTTTGCCCTTGAACATCTCGAGCATTCGATCTGTTACAACGAATCCGCCGACCATGTTGATCGTGGCGAGCACGACTGCAACGATCGAAAGTGTTGTCTCAAGACCGGAAGTTGCCTTATCGGCGACGATGATCGCGCCAACCAAGATAATTCCGTGAATAGCGTTGGCACCGGACATCAATGGTGTGTGGAGGGTCGTGGAGACCTTGGAAACCACTTCGAATCCCACGAAGATCGCGAGAAGGAAAATGGTCAGAATCGCCATAGTTGTCATGGTTACTTCTTCCCTTCTGGAGTTCTGCGGGAGCCGTTCATGGTGACTGTGGCGGCATCAATAATTTCATCGGCGAAGTCAGGGATGACGTCTCCGGTGGGCTTGCCATCAACTGACTTTGTCATCAAGAGTAAGAGATTTACGACGTTTCGTGAGAACAACATCGAAGCGTGATACGGCAATTGGCTTGGGACATCTTTCCCGCCCCATTGCTTGACACCATTGGCAGTGATGACGATTTCTCCGGCTACGGAACCTTCAACGTTGCCGCCAGTTTCAGCAGCGAGATCGACGATGACCGAACCAGGTTTCATAGTTGCCACCATGTCGGCTGTGACCAAACGTGGAGCAGGGCGACCAGGAACGGCCGCGGTGGTGATCAATACATCGGCATTAGAAATATAAGGTGTCAGAAGTTCGCGTTGCTTTGCAGCACGATCTTCGGTCATCTCGCGGGCGTAGCCGCCAGAACCTTCTAACGCTTCCAATTCCAGATTAATGAACTTTGCGCCCATCGACTTCACTTCATCAGCAGATGAAGGTCGAACGTCATACGCGCTCACAACTGCGCCTAAACGCTTTGATGTGGCGATCGCTTGCAAGCCGGCAACACCAGCACCCAGGATGACAACCTGCGCAGGTGTGACGGTTCCGGCTGCGGTCATCAGCAGTGGGAAGAAGCGAGGAGAAAGTTCAGCACCGACCAAAGTTGCTCGATAACCAGCGCATAGTGCTTGGGAAGTCAGCGCATCCATCGACTGCGCACGTGAGATACGCGGAACGAGTTCTAGTGAGATTGCTGTAACTCCTGCACTTGCTGCTGCTTCAATCGAATCAACGGCAGTTGTAGGGGATAGGAAGGAGATAGTTATGGCACCTTTTTTCAAAGTTTTCATTCGATCAGGTGAAAGTGGTTGAACGGAGGCAACGACGTCAGCATTTGAGATGACGTTTCCGCTCTTCACAGTGGCGCCCGCAGCGGTGAACTGTTCATCGGAAAATTGTGCAGAAATTCCTGCACCAGATTCGATGACTACTTCTAGTCCCGCTCGGGTTAGTTTTGAAATGATGTCTGGAACCAGGGCGACACGTTTCTCTCCTGGCCGGACCTCTTTAGCTACGGCAATCAACATGATTGAACTTTATGGGGGGCTAGGACCAATTTCTGCCAAGTAGCATGTGAATTACGCCCAAACCCTTGGTAAATGGGTACTTTGCGAAATTGAATAGGGCTAGCCCTCTCATCGGGCTCGGTTCTACCTCACTTGTCGCACAAGGCTAACTCGCTAATGTAATGGGGGCAGTTTTCGAAATCGAACCTGGGTAGGGCTAATACGCTACGGATTGCCCTATTAATTCCCCTAGTAATTCCCCTTAAGTTCGCCGCGCACCAAGTGATAGAGAATTGCTTGAATCGTGGTTCGGCGATGATAAGCCTCGCGCCAGATATGGGAACGTGGTCCATCGATGACTTCGGCACTTACTTCTTCACCGCGGTGAGCGGGAAGACAATGCAAGAAGATGCCATCTTTGGCGGTGAGGGACATGAGTTCGGGCGTGACCGCGAACGGGGCTAAAGCTTTTAACTTTTCTTCGCGTTCAATTTCCGGATCACCCATAGACATCCAGACATCGGTGTAAAGAACGCTGGCATCCTTCGCGGCTGCCTCGGGATCGTTGAGAACTTCAATCTTCGCGCCAGTCTTAGTGGCGATCGCCTGGGCGGTTGCGACTGCAATTGCGGCAGGAGCCCATTTATCTGGCGGCGTGGCCACGACGACGTGAGCACCCATGATTGCTCCCATGGTGAGCCACGCGTGCGCCATATTGTTGCCATCGCCAACGTAAGTGAATTTTCGCCCAGCAATGTCTTTGCCGAATACCTCGCGAATGGTCAGCCAATCGGCCAGGAGTTGAGTGGGGTGATCGGCATCGGTGAGGGCATTGATGACGGGAATGGATGCGTGCATCCCAAGTTCATCGACATCGGCCTGAGCAAAGGTGCGGATGATCAATGCAGAGGCAAAGCCACTAATAACCTTTGCGGTATCGGCAATCGTTTCGCCTCGACCAATTTGCAAGTCATCGCCACGAATAAAAATTGGTGTGCCACCTAGGTGGGTGACAGCGGTTTCGGAGGCAAGGCGGGTTCGCGTTGAAGGCTTGGTCATGTAGATGGCGACCGTACGGTTGGCTAAAGCATCAGTCGAGCGAAGCGGCTGCTTGGCAAAGTCGGCCGCGGTGTCTAGTAATAACTCGACATCGGCTGGGCTCAAGTCTTCGGTGCGAAGTAGATCTTTCATCATTGCCTCTCCAGTAAAAGGCTAATCGTAGGTGATGAGAGATGAAAGGCGCGGTTTACATCTCGTGAAGTAGGATTCGGTCATGGGCATATTTACCCGCAAGGGCCAGCCTGGAGATATCGGCACAGTTGGCGATGAACGTTTCTCCGACCTGCTGGAAGAAGAAGAGAAGCTCTCCCACGAAGATGGCGATCACGAACGTTTTGCCCACTACGTGCGTAAAGAGAAGATCGTTGAATCTGCGGTAACGGGTAAGCCGGTCAAGGCTCTATGCGGAAAGAAGTGGGTTCCCAGCCGAGACCCAGAAAAATTCCCAATTTGCCCGACCTGCAAGAGTATTTATGAAGGGCTCAAGAAGGAATAAGGCGTTACTCTTAAAAATATGGAGCCACTGAGCAGACGCGCGCGCTCGCGCACCTCTCTATTAGCAACGCTCCTGGTTTTATCCGCGCCAGTTTTTCTGAATCTGGCTGCGCTCGCGCCATCTCACGCTGCAACTACCTCCCCATCTCCTTCGCCATCAGCTTCGGGATCATCTTCTGGAGCATCTTCGCCATCACCTTCCAGCCCGCCCGGAACTTCTACTTCCGGAACAACAGCAACCCCGTCTGGAACTTCGCCTAGCGCATCGCCTAGCCCATCATCGACAGATTCAGATTCAGCTTCCACCGTCCCACCAATATCGGGAAATCCCCCACGCAAGATTCTCTCGGGTTGGCTGCCGTACTACGGAATGAAAACTGGTTTGCCCTCGGCCGTCATTAACTCCGATCTCATTCAAGATATTTCGCCATTTTGGTACACGTTAAAAAGCGCGACCAAGATTACGGATCTTTATACGCCGGCAAATCCCAGCATTCCACTTTCTACTCCTTCGCAAACATGCGATATGAATCCATCTTCGCCCTTACAAATATTGCAATGCAACCACTTCACAATTTTGCCCACGATTACCGATGGGACAACGAAACTAGTGTTGGCCGGGTTGTTGGCCAATCCGACAACGCGTGCTCAAGTGGTGACTTCTATTCTGAATTTAGTTCTTGCTAATAATTACGATGGCATAGATCTTGATTTTGAAAACTTTGCATTCGTAGACGGCACGGCCTCGTGGGCGGCTACTCAACCTAATTGGGTGCAGTTCATCAGCGACTTGTCGCTTTCGCTGCATCTCAACGGCAAACTTCTATCGGTGACGACGCCGGTCCTCTTTGATCCCACAACCGGTAAAAAGGGTTATTACGTTTATGCGTGGTCATCGATCGCAAGCATGATTGATCGCTTGCGCATCATGACGTATGACTATTCAACATCCACTCCCGGACCGATCGGTCCCATCACCTGGGTGGAACAAACGGTGCAATATGCAGTC
The DNA here is from genome assembly GCA_947380835.1 of Actinomycetota bacterium. Lineage (GTDB taxonomy): Bacteria > Actinomycetota > Actinomycetes > Nanopelagicales > Nanopelagicaceae > CAIMZW01. Next base: position 4,509 of record CANCSL010000002.1, read on the forward strand.
GCGGTTCTTCCAGCTTCCAAGGTTTATATCGGAGTCGCCGGATACGGCCGCGACTGGGTGACGGCTGTTAGCGGCGTCTGTCCGGTTGATGTTGCTTCAGTTATTTCGACCAAGGCGAAAGCGGCAACTTTTGTGATGAGAGATGCAGTTAATCTGGCCGCCAGTTATGGAGTCGTACCGGTTTATGCGCCGAAATACGCCGAGAGCACTTTCACCTATCAAAAAGTTTATAACGGCCTGACATCAAAAGGCATTGGTACGCAGTGCACTGCAACTCGTACTGCTTGGTTCCAGGATCCTCAGGGTTATACGGCGCGCGCCAATTTGGTCGGTAAATATCGCTTGGGTGGAATTACTGCGTGGACTTTAGGCATGGAAGATTCTTTTGCCATGCCGGCTGTCCGCACCGTGGCTAAATCGATTGCACCAGATGTCGTACTAGCTACTTTGGCCGCTAATTCACTAACCACAACCTTAGGTGGCGCGATTACTCTGACGGGCAAATTCGCACTTCCCGACAGTCGTCCCATTGCTGGACTTACCGCCAGCTTACAAATCAAGAATTCACTGGGGGATTGGCGCACCGTTTTCACCGGCACGACTGGCACTGATGGAAGGATTAGTACTCCAATTTTATTGGGTGAAATTACTTCGGCCCGGGTGGTCTCCGATGGTTCGTGGGAGAGATTGCAGGGTCTCAGTGCTCCACTCGGAATTTCCATCAAGCGCCTGATCACGTGGACGCCACCCACTGCGGTAAAGGCCGGATCAATCTTTAAAATCACGGGAACTATTCAACCTAAGGTCGCTGGCGTCACCGTTGGACTCGAGGGAATCTCAGCTTCACCTGCTGTAACCGATGCAAACGGTCAATATATTTTTACGGTGAAAGCTGACGCCTCCGGGATTAAACGGATTCGAGCCAGCATCGCTGCCGATGAAAAGTACGCCGCTTCATTGACCGCCTACTCCTATTTACTAGTACGTTAATTCTCCTATGACCGACACGATTACTCATGAAGAGATCAGCATCCATCAACTTCTGGATCGGCCTTGGGTAACCATCGTTTGGGACGACCCGGTAAATTTAATGTCGTATGTCACCTATGTCTTCATCAAGCTCTTTAATTTTTCAGCAGAAAAAGCGCATGAATTAATGATGGCTGTCCACAACGAAGGTCGCGCTGTGGTTTCTACAGGGACGCGCGAGGAGATGGAACGAGACGTTCAACGCCTGCACGAACATGGGCTTTGGGCAACGCTTCAAAGAGATGACAAGATTTAGTGTCCACCTTTGAGCGTCGCAGCGGCGAAGTATCTTTACTCGTCACCCACGATGAGATCGAGATTTTAATTAATCTGACCGAACAACTTTTGGAATTGTTGGGCGAAGGTGATTTCTTTCATCACTACGACGTGAACGATCCACTTGCGCAGTTATTGGCTGTTCCGGACGAAATTGAAACACCGGAAGATCCAGTGTTGAAACGACTCTTGCCAAATGCGTACGCAGATCCAGAAGCCGCATCAGATTTCAGAAGGTATACCGAACCTGCACTGCGCGGAAGCAAACAACGGGCGCTGCGCAAAGTGCGTGAGGATCTGTTGGTGGTATTTGAAAGTTCGGACGATGGTGGCACGGTTGAAGATCTGGAACCAGATTCATGGTTAACGGCACTCAATGATCTACGCCTGGCGCTCTCCGTCCGCTTGGACGTGAATGCAGATAGCTTTGAAGTTTTTGAATTGTTGCCCGATGAAGATCCGGACAAGCCAGTCTTCGCGGTCTACTTTTGGCTGGGTTGGTTACAAGAGAAGCTACTCGGGGTTTTACAATAAGTTATGACACTTAAGGTCCTACAAGCACATGTCGATGCCATCGTTCAACAATCGCGCGATGAATACCCCGATGAGGCCTGTGGCGTGATCCTTGCTCCCATGGCAGCAGACCATGGCCAGCGGCTGAAATTGATGGTAAATGCTGCTCATTCACCTACTTTTTACGAATTCGATTCTAAGGATCTGTTGGGGCTCTATCGTGAAATTGATGATAACGATGAAGAAATTCATGTTATTTATCATTCCCACACCGAGACCGAGGCATATCCCTCCCGTACAGATATTTCATATGCTTCTGAACCAGGAGCGCATTATGTGCTGGTCTCCACCCGCGAAGAGATTGCACCTGCAATTGAGTTTCGTTCATACCGAATCGTCGATGGCATCGTGACCGAAGAGCCAGTAGAAATCCTTTAATTCGTCTCATTCTTCAAAGTTGGGAATAATAGAACCATGACCGAATCCTCAGCAGGTGCAGCAATCGAAGTTCGAGTTCCCACAATTTTGCGTCCATATACCAAGAACGAAAAAGTCGTAACGGCAACGGGAAGTACGTTGGCCGAAGTCATCGCTTCACTGGATGCAAGTTATGCCGGATTAGGTGAACGGTTGTTGGAAAAGGGCGAGCTTCGCCGCTTTATCAATATCTACATCAACGATGAAGATGTCCGCTTCATGGGTTCACTCGGCGCGACGGTGAAAGCAGGAGATTCTGTAACAATTCTTCCCGCAGTAGCCGGCGGTCGGATGTGACTCGATACGAGTCGCTGGAAGCCTCGCTGGGCCACACCCCGCTCATCGGGTTACCTACTCTCGCTCCACAGTCTGAAGATCCAAACGTTCGCGTGCGCCTTTGGGCAAAACTCGAAGATCGTAATCCCACTGGTTCAATAAAAGATCGCACCGCTTTGTATATGGTCGATGATGCTGAAAAGAGCGGCCGACTTAAACCAGGCGCCACGATTTTGGAACCCACCAGCGGAAACACCGGAATCTCGCTGGCCATGGTGGCAAAAGTCCGTGGTTACAAATTGGTCTGTGTCATGCCCGAGAACACGTCGCCCGAGCGTAAACAGCTCCTGGAGATGTGGGGCGCTCGAATTATTTTTTCACCGGCTGCAGGCGGCTCAAATGAAGCCGTTCGAGTTGCTAAAGAAATTTCGGCCGAGAATCCCGATTGGGTTTTTCTCTATCAATACGGCAACCCCGCAAATACTCGCGCCCATTACGAGACCACAGGTCCAGAAATTTTTGAGGATTTGCCCACCATTACCCACTTCGTAGCCGGACTCGGAACTACCGGAACTTTGATGGGGGCGGGAAAATATTTACGCGAAAAGAACCCTGATATCTCCATCATCGCAGCCGAGCCGCGTTACGGTGAATTGGTTTACGGTCTGCGCAATATTGATGAAGGTTTTGTTCCCGAACTTTATGATGCCTCTGTTATCACCAGACGCTTTTCTGTCGGTGCGGAAGATTCGGTTCGGAGAGTAAAAGAACTCCTCGCTGTTGAAGGTATTTTTGCTGGAATATCGACCGGCGCCATCCTGCATGCTGCATTAGGTATCGCAAAAGAATGCATCCGTGACGGCAAGTCTGCCGATATTGCCTTTATCGTCTGCGACGCGGGCTGGAAATACTTATCTACTGGGATTTATAGCGCCGAAGGCGATGCTGAAAGCTTAGACGGCCAACTCTGGGCTTAGTTTGCAAAGCCAAGGCCGGGCTCGCTGCAGGTAGGCTTATCTAGTGAACTCCGCGAGCATGAGTCCGATGCAGATATCGGCCGATTCGCCCATTGGAGTCTTCGATTCTGGAGTCGGCGGATTGACCGTGGCTCGTTCAATTATTGACCAGTTGCCACACGAATCAATGATCTATGTTGGCGACACTGCTCGGGGTCCTTATGGTCCGAGAACGCTTGCCGAAGTGCGATCTTTCGCTCTAGAAATTCTCGACGACCTGGTTGATGCTGGCGTCAAGGCTCTGGTGATTGCCTGCAATACCGCCAGTGCTGCCATGCTTCGGGATGCACGTGAGCGTTACTCGGTTCCCGTCATTGAAGTTATTCAACCCGCAGTTCGCCGAGCGGTATCGGCTACTAGATCCGGCCGAGTCGGTGTCATTGGAACTAATGCCACCATTGAATCTGGCGCTTATCTCGATGCCTTCGCGGCCGCACCTCAATTAGATATTTCACCTGTGGCTTGCCCGCTCTTTGTCGAATTTGTCGAGCGCGGAGAAACATCAGGGGCTGCCATCACCGAGATTGCAAAGAGTTACCTCAGTCCGCTTATTGCCGCCGACATCGATACTTTGGTATTGGGTTGTACTCACTACCCGTTGCTGACCGGTGTTATCTCTTATGTTATGGGCAATGAAGTCACATTGGTTTCCAGCGCCGAAGAAACGGCAAAAGACTTGTATCGCGTCTTGGTCGAAAGCGACATGTTGCGCGCAGATAAGGCTCCCGATTACAAGTTTGTGGCCACCGGTGACACCGAAAGTTTTAGCAAGCTGGCTCGAAGATTCCTTGGCCCAGAAGTTGTCAGCGTAAGTCCCAAGTTGTAATTCAAGATCAAAGATTTATCGCCGTACAGCAACATCAATCTGCAGAGAAGAAGAAGTGTCGAGATCAATAAAGGGGAAAGTTAAATGTCAGTAACAAGAATCGATGGTCGCACGCCAGATCAATTGCGTCCCATCACATTTACTCGTTCTTGGCTAAATAATGCCGAAGGTTCGGTGCTGGTTGAATTTGGCAATACCCGCGTTTTATGTGTTGCATCTTTTACTGCAGGGGTGCCTCGCTGGTTACACGGTTCAGGCAAAGGCTGGGTTACATCTGAATATGCCATGTTGCCGCGCGCAACTCATACCCGTTCAGATCGTGAAAGCGTCAAAGGAAAACTTGGCGGTCGCACCCAGGAAATATCGCGCCTCGTCGGCCGCTCACTTCGTTCCATTGTTGATATGCAAGCATTGGGTGAGAACACGATCGTGATTGACTGTGATGTTCTACAAGCAGATGGCGGAACTCGTACAGCTGCGATTACCGGTGCTTATGTTGCCTTGGTCGACGCTATCGATTGGGCAAAAGGGAAGGGCTTGGTTGCGCCTCATAAAACAATTTTGACGCAATCTGTCTCTGCGATCAGTGTTGGCATAATTAACGGCACCCCGATGCTGGACCTTTGTTATGAGGAAGATGTGACCGCCGATACCGATATGAACATTGTTTGCACTGGTGACGGAAATTTTGTCGAAGTTCAAGGAACCGCTGAAGGCAAGCCTTTCGATCGCAATTTGCTTAACAGTTTGCTTGATCTTGGAACTGCCGGAACTGCTCGACTTGCGGAGTTGCAAGCGGCCGCGCTCGGAAAGTAGATCTCTCGCTTATGCGTAAAGTAGTTCTTGCTACCCGCAATGTCGGCAAGATTAAAGAGTTCGAGCGCCTGCTAGCCGAATTCGCATCAGATATAGAAGTTCTGGGGCTTAATGATTTTCCAGAGATGCCCGATGTGGACGAGACCGGGTCGACCTTCGAAGAGAATGCGCTTTTGAAGGCACGTGAAGTTAGCGCCTTTGCACAGTTGCCTGCCTTGGCCGATGACAGTGGATTGTGCGTCGATGCTCTCGGTGGTGATCCTGGGATCTATTCAGCGCGATGGTCCGGTGGTCACGGTGATGACGCTGCCAATATTTCGAAGGTGCTAGGCCAGCTAGATGGCGTTCCCGCTTCAGAGCGTGGTGCCAGATTCCGATGCGCAGTCGCGCTCCATCTTCCTGACGGCTCAGAAGTCGTCCGCCATGGCGAACTCGTTGGGGAGATAGTTGATCTTCCTCGTGGCAGTGCCGGGTTTGGGTATGACCCGATTTTTCAGCCCTCAGGTTTTGCTCTGACTCTGGGCGAATTTGCGCACGGAGAGAAGGACCGCATCAGCCACCGTGGAAAAGCCCTCCGTCTGATCGCCCCCGATTTAAACCAATTGATCTAGGCACTGGGGTACCCTGAGCCCGTTGGGAGATCTGCTTAAATATCGCTTGTAAAAGCGATGGAAGCCCGAGCAAAATCGCCCCAGTATTTCCCGTTTGTACACGACCGACCTAGTTCAAGGAGTTCACAAGTGGCAGTAGCAAAGAAGAGCGTGGCCAAGAAGGCTGTTGCTAAAAAGGCAGTTGCGAAGAAGTCCTCAGCTAAGAAGGTTGTTGCCAAGAAGGCCGTTGCTAAAAAAGCGACTGCAAAGAAGGTCTCAGCCAAGAAGGCTGTTGCTAAAAAAGCCAGCGTGAAGAAGGCCGTGGCTAAAAAGGCTCCTGCTAAAAAGTCCGCGGTAAAGAAGGCCACCGTTAAGAAGGCCACCGTCAAGAAAGCCGTGGCTAAAAAAGCAGTTGCCAAAAAATCTGCCAAAAAGGCGCCAGCCAAGAAGTCTGCTGCTAAAAAGACGATCGCAAAAAAGACTCTAGCCTCTTCTGTTTCTGCCCCCGTCTTGGCCCCGGTTGAAATTCCTGCAGTACCACTCGGAAACTCTTCAGCACCGGTAAAGAATGTGGCATCGACTCCAGCACCGATCGTTGCTGCTGCCCCTGCCGCACCAGTTGCTGCAAAGAAATCATCTTCAAATAAAGTCGTCGCAGCTGTCATCGTCGGAATCGTTCTGCTTGCGATCATTGTCGTAGCGCGCAATTCCTCGACTACCAAGAGCGCGGAAGCAACTCCAACTCCTTCCACGTCAACCTCTTCAAGTATTTCTGAGGCGACCCCATCCGAGTCTGCAACGCCAACTGAATCTGCTTCGACCGCGGCAGCCACCGCGGGTGCACATGAAGCTCCTGTCGGAATCGTTGCGCATTACACCGCAAAAGGTGCCACCATTTTTTGGCAAACACCTGCTGCATCTGATGGCTTGACTAACTTCAACATTGAAATTGCATCCAGCGGCGGAGCATGGAAGTTGATCTCCACAGTTCCTTCATCACAACTTTCATTAGATGTGACCAAGGGGGATTCCACTGGTTGGACATCGTTCCGTGTCTCTAGCGTTTATTCTGATTCGCAAACTATCGCTGGAAAGGTCTTTGGACTTCCTGGCCAATTTGCCTAAAGGCACAATCACCACAAAGTAATTAAGTAGGGCCGAGCCAGTTTTACTGGTTCGGCCTTAATTGTTGTTCAAGGCCTCCAAAATGGCTGCCACATATACATCGCCACCAGCATCGGAGAGGTGAACTCCATCTGGAGCGAAAAACTCGGGGTGGCCCTGTGAGAGTGAGTTCCAATCGATGAGCGTCGTTTGTGGGTAATTCTTCATGACTTTTCGAATGATGCGATTGTTGTCGTCTTTCCAGGGGCGGGGTACCGCGGTATCAACCAAGATAATGCGAGGCTGATCTTTGAGAAGTTCAAAGAGGGTCACGACTGAATCTTCGGTCAAATGGTTGTTATTTCCTAGATCGAGAATGACGGTTGCCCCGACAACATGAGCACGATCGGCGGCAACAACGGTCGTTAACTCTTGAATTTGTCGTCCCACCCGGGCATTGATCAAAGCAATATGAGCTTGCCTTTCCAACTTGGCACGAATCCCCAAGATGACGGAATCGCCGGTGACCCACAAACCAGACGGTCCGATGAGGGCTTGATTGGTGGGGCTTGGCAGTGCTTGTGCATCTACAGAAGCGTTTTGAGATGAAGCGCTCTTCTGACTTGCCAGATCGGCACGATGCAACCCCACCGTAGCTGATGTCGAAGTAACAGCTATCAATGTCACGAGCGCGCCAAAAACATAACCGCGCTGTCTACGTTGAACTACTTTGCGACGATATTTCATTCCACGGAACCAATTTTGGATCGCGCCGCGACGCCACGGTAATTCAATCCAACGCAGAGAAATATCCGCCAAGGCAAGAACCAGAAGAATGCGAGCAAGGTTCACTGCTAGCGCTGAGCCGGCCAAATCAACTGATGGTCTGGTCACTTGGAAAATTACCCAATGCCAAAGGTAAATTCCGTAGGAACGTTGGCCAACCCAGAGCAACACTGGCGAACTCATTATTGGGGCAAAACGTGACGCCGGATGAACAATTGATGTAATGACGAGACAACCAAATATTCCAGCAAGCGGGAATGCTAATTTGTAAAGCGTTGGATTTGATTCGGAGATAAAGAGAAATGTGCTGAGGAGACCGAAGAGACCGATGACTCCGACGCCATCGACGACATCTTGTGCTCGTTTGGATATTTGAGAACTCAGATTTTGGGGAATCCAACTGACCGCAAGCGCTGCGCCAAGGAAGAGACCAAGACTGTGAGTGTCGGTTCCAAAATAGATGTGGCTGATCTTTTGGGTGCTGGCGCTATCCACGCGGAGTGAAAAAATGAAGAGAGCGATACCCGAGATGCTGGCGATCGCGAGTGCAACTGGCGCAATGTTTTTCTTACCCAAAAATTTCAATATGAGGATCAGGATAAGAGGCCACACCACATAGAACTGGGCTTCCACCGCCAGGGACCACATGTGCTGAAGAAGGGGCGGGCGGCCAATAGCTTCAAAATAGTCCTGATGTTTAGCCACTAGCCGCCAATTAATAGTGCCGGTGAGCGCATAAGGAATATCGGAGAGAAAACGGCGCATGGCTTCTGGAGCCCAGATGGCACTAATAACTGTGGTCGAAACGATTAGTCCCAGCGCTGCTGGAAAGAGGCGCCGCATTCGAGCCCGATAAAACTCGCGTAGATCAAGGGCGCTAGATTGTTCAATCGAATCCAGAATCAATCGCGTTATGACATAGCCGGAAATCACAAAGAAGAGATCGACGCCAAGGAATCCACCAGGAACCCAATTGATTCCCAGGTGATAAAGAAGAACAGCAAAAACTGCGATAGCCCGCAAGCCATCGATAGGAGCTATGTAGCGAGTTTTAACTCTCTCTGCGTTCACTTACGTTTAGCAGCGGTGCGCTTTACAGGCTTCTTGGTTCCGGCTCGACTAGAGGAACGTGCTGGACGCTTGGCCGGTGCCTTATTCAAGGGGACTTCTGGAACAACAGAATCCACAAGTGAATCGACAGAGGTCGCGGCAGCAACATCTGCTGCGCGCACAAAGGTTTTAGTTTGTGGGTGATTATTAAGAGTCAGATTGGCATCGACATCAATCTGTAATCCGGATAATTTTTCGAAAGCCCCACTGAGTTTTGCTCGAGATTGGGCAATGGCTTGCTCGGCAGATTGCAGCGATTGAGTTTGGATGCGATACAGACGTTCGGATTCAGAGATGGCAGAGGTCAACCAAGTACGGTAGTTGGCGATTTCGATAGTTGCATCTGCGATCATCTTGTCAGCTTCACGCTTTGCGTTGGCAGTTACTTGTCCGGCTTCGCGTTTTTTGCTTGAAATCAGTTCTTCAGCATCGCGTTCTGCCTTGGTCTTAGTTTCGGCAGCTTCACTTTCCGCCGCTTCAATATATTTGCGCCCGCGGGCTTCGGCTCCAGCCAAAATTTGGCGGGCCTTTGCCTCGGATGTCTCGACATTTTCCTTGGCGGTCTTTGTGCTTTCGTTCAATACTTTTTGTGCCAGGGCAGCAGCCTTTGATTCGCGGCCTTGCGCAGACTTGATGATCGTCATGGCGGTTTCGGTGGCGAGAATTTCAAATTCTTCTTTGGTCAGGCTGGTGATATCGCGGCGTGAACGCAGATCGGCCAGTTGAGCTTCTAGGTCGCGTATACGTTCTAGCGCGTTGCCAGTAGGGGTGGTGGACTTCTCGTCTTCGCCTTTAAAACCTACCCATGAGAGAAAATTCTTATCGCTCATTTATCGCCCCAAACCTTCATAGCCTTTGATATTCGCGCACTTGAGATGGCTCAAGGCGTGATGGGATTCTAAGGCGGGGAGTGCGTTAAGAGAAAGTCATGCCCAATCGAGGGTGCGGGTAAGGGCTTTTTGCCACGTCTGGTAGCCAGAAGTTCGCAGCGAATTGCCTTTTTCTGCCTCCCAGCGCTTGGAGACTTGCCATTGCTTTTTCAACTGATCGGTGCTGGACCAATATCCCACGGCCAGACCAGCGGCATAGGCAGCTCCGAGCGCCGTGGTTTCACTCACGACTGGGCGAGTGATGGAAATTCCCAAAATGTTGGCTTGCATCTGCATGCAGAGCGAGTTGGCGGTGATGCCGCCGTCGACCCGCATTTCCGAAAGTGTGATTCCGGTTTCTTCAGCCATCGCATCGATGACGTCTCGAGTTTGATAACACACGGCTTCTAGGGCGGCCCGGGCTAAGTGAGCTTTGGTGGCTGCGCGCGTTAACCCGACGATCGCACCACGAGCATCACTTCGCCAATGAGGTGCAAAGAGTCCAGAGAATGCCGGAACGAAGTAGACGCCGCCGTTATCGCTGACAGATTCGGCAAGTGCTTCGATTTCGGAAGCATGAGAAATAATGCCTAACTGATCGCGCAGCCATTGAATCGCAGAGCCAGTCACGGCCACCGATCCCTCAAGTGCGTACCGCGCCGGTTCATCGCCCAGTTTGTAGCAAACCGTGGTGAGTAACCCGTGTCCGGATCGAACAATGTCGGTTCCGGTATTGAGCAAGGCGAAGTTGCCGGTTCCGTATGTGGTCTTCGAATCTCCCTTTTCGAAACAGACTTGGCCCACCATCGCCGATTGCTGATCGCCCAAAATAGCGGCCAGTGGAACGCTGGCACCTACTGGTCCAGTAGCCGAGGTGGCGCCATAAATTTCGGAAGAACTCTTGATTGCAGGAAGGATCGAACGCGGCACCTGCAAGATTTCAAGTAGGCGTTCATCCCAATCCAGGGTCTCAAGATCCATTAACAAGGTGCGGCTGGCGTTTGTGACATCAGTGATGTGAATTCCGCCGTTGTGGCCGCCAGTGAGATTCCAGGCCAGCCAACTATCGATCGTGCCGACCAGCGCCCGGCCTTGGGCGACTGCGGCTTTTACTTCGGGGCAATTGTTCAGCAGCCAATTAATCTTGCTCCCCGAGAAGTAAGGGGCAATAGTCAGACCAGTTTTTTGGCGAATAAAAGCGCGATCTTCATCGCCCAAAGTGTTGAGAAATTCTTGGGTACGTGTGTCCTGCCAGACAATGGCGTTATGTAGGGGAGTTCCTGTTTCTTTATCCCAGGCAAGGGTGGTCTCTCGCTGATTCGTGATTCCGATGGCGGCCAAATCTTCGCCAGTAATACTGGCCTTGGCGAGGGCGCCCTGGATAACTTCCTGGGTGGCGCTCCAAATTTCAGCGGCATCATGTTCTACCCAGCCGGCTTGGGGCAGGATCTGGCGATGTTCCAATTGGTGTTGGGCGACTATGGAACCGGTCTCATCGAAAATGATAAAACGCGTACTGGTCGTTCCCTGATCTAGCGAACCTATGAAGCGCATAACCCCTATCCTAAGAGCATGACCAGCGCGAAGTCAGTACTCAACCCCGAGCAACGTCAGGTCGCTCTTTCCCATTTGGCCTCCGAAAAGTTTGATGTGCTCGTTATTGGTGGCGGAGTCACGGGCGCCGGAGTGGCCCTGGATGCTGCCTCTCGCGGACTCAAAGTTGCCTTGGTCGAGGCTGGCGATTTGGCTTCGGGTACATCCTCAAGGTCCAGCAAATTGATTCACGGCGGGCTTCGTTATCTCGAGCAGTATGACTTCAAACTTGTCCGCGAAGCTTTGCAAGAGCGCGAGCTTATGGTGACGACGCAGGCTCCACATTTAGTTAAACCAGTTTCTTTTCTCTACCCACTTCACGAGAAGGTCAAGGAGCGCACCTACGTTGGTGCGGGCCTGGCTTTGTACGACGCCTTGCGTGGATTTCAACGGGCTCTGCCTAACCATCGCCACCTCAGCCAAAAGCGTATTCATGAGGTTGCACCCTCTCTTCGTGTTGATCTCATCAATGGTGGAATCCAGTATTACGACGCTCAGGTCGATGATGCCCGGCACACGATGATGATCGCGCGCACAGCCGCTCAATACGGTGCACAAATCGCGACTCACGCCAGCGTTGAATCATTAATTCGAAAGAACAAGCGCGTCATTGGCGCTCGCGTTCTGGATAAATTCTCTGGCGAGACCATCGAAGTTTCAGCTTCAGTCACCATCATGGCTGGCGGCGTCTGGAGCGATCAGATGCACGAAAAGTTTGGCGTCATTCCTGGTTATCAGGTGCGCATGAGCAAGGGAACACATATTGTCGTTCCTAAATCTGCAATCCGTTCTAAATCTGGGATTATTTTAAAGACCGCGGTTTCGGTTCTCTTCATTATTCCTTGGGCCGATAAGTGGATAGTGGGTACGACCGATACTGAATTCACTGGGGATCGAAATCAACCACTTGCTACTCGCGAAGATGTTGATTACATCCTCGAACAAGCTAACAAAGTTTTGACTCCAAAACTAAAGCCATCGGATGTTTTAGGCGTATATGCCGGCTTGCGCCCGCTCGTTTCTCGCAATGCCAATTCTTCAACGACCAAGCTTTCGCGAGAACATATTGTCGACCATCCGGAAACCGGTTTTGTCAGCGTTGCCGGTGGCAAATACACGACCTATCGTGTTATGGCCGAAGATGCAGTTGATCACGCGGCTCCCGATTTGCTTCGTCTCGTCCAAAAATCAGGAACGAAAGAGTTGCCTATTCTTGGTGCGGTCGGATATCACGCGCTCATTAACCGTGCCTCGATTATTGCCGAAGAGATGGGAATCTCTCGCGAGCAAGTAATTCGCTTACTTGATCGCTATGGTTCTGAAATTTCTGCATTGGCCGAACTCATCGCTGCCGATCCCTCTCTGGCAAAACCTCTTGCCGATGGCATGCCTTATCTGCGCGCTGAAATTCATTATGCAGCCAGCGCCGAAGGCGCCATGAGCGTCGGCGACGTAATCTCACGCCGCACCCGTCTGGCATTTGAAATGGCCGATCATGGTGTTGGCGTTGCCGCCGAGATCGCAAAAATTATCGGTCCGATTTTGGGTTGGAGCGCCTCCGCCAAGAAGAAGTCCATTGCCGAGTATGAAGCTCAAGTGGTTATAGAGAAGGAATCTGTCCAGTCTTATCACGAAGAGATTGCTAAGGATTCAGTAGCAAGCGCTTAATAAATCGATTGAACCTCTGCAGGTAGATCGAAACTTTAGTGAAGCGGGATATCTTTTCCGCTGAGTCTGTAAACGCCAATTGCGATGATCAACGCAGGTATGGCGTTCCATTGCTCGTTGGAACTCCGGGACATTGCATTCACGAGCGTGCTGAGGGCAAAAAGAATGGTTACAGCGCGAGAGAGAATAAGTACGCGCCTGGACCAAGCGCCATTTCGCTCCACCAGCAGGTGGCTGAAATAGATTAAGTAAAGTGAGAAGAGCGCGACCACAAAGTTGGAGAATCGAATTCCGATAGGCAGGGATTTATATTGGCCACCGGCCACATGCGAAAGCACCCAATGGGCATTTGTGGTGGACGCTAAAAGCAAGACAGCGTTAAATGCCAGGGAGGCTGTGATTGCTAGCCAAATAATTCTCTTCATGCAGATGAGAATACTGGAGCCTTTATGAATAAACTGGAGGCATGAGCAATTTTCCTGATCGAGACAACGCTGCCCTCCTCGTCATCGACGTACAGAACGACGTAGTCTCCGACGCCTGGAATCGCGAAAGCGTGATTGCCAATATCAACACGTTGGTAGAGAAAGCGCGCGAAGCGGGCACCGCCGTTATTTGGGTGCAACATTCAGATGAGGGGATGGCTATTGGGAGCCCCGCGTGGGAAATCGTTCCCGAGCTTCACCCGCTTGAGATCGAACCTCACGTTCGCAAGCGCTATCGAAGTTCCTTCGAAGAGACCAACCTAGAGAGCGTTCTTGCCGAGCTGGGGGTTGAGCATCTCTTCATATCTGGCGCGCAAAGCAATAACTGTGTTCGCCATACGACCCACGCTGCTCTCGAGCGCGGTTACGACGTGACTTTGGTTGAGGACGCACACACGACTTCCGACAGCCAATGGGATTCAGGAATCCTTCCAGCCTCAGTGATCGTCGATGAAACTAATCAGAACTTCCTGAACTATTCCTTGCCCGGCCGGATGGCAATTATTGATACCACCGAAAAGGTTATTTTCTAGCCCTTTGAGTTTGCGCTTGAAAGCGTTACCAAAACGAGCGATAGCACTTATGCCGCGTTCGACCTATTGATATTGGCTTGCGGGTGCGACAAGGTTGCGCGCATGGTTAATAGAGAAGATTGGTCATTCGATACCCAACAAATTCATTCGGGGCAGACAGCCGACCCAGTTACGGGATCCCGATCTCTTCCGATTTACCAAACTACGGCCTACCAATTTCGCGACACCCAACATGCTGCCAACTTGTTTGGCATTGCCGAAGCCGGCAATGTATATACGCGCATTAATAACCCAACCCAGGATGCGGTCGAGCAGCGGCTGACAGTGTTGGAAGGTGGCGTGGCTTCACTTTTAGTCGCAACAGGAATGGCTGCAACCGCGTACGCGATCATGAACGTAGCCGAAGCTGGGGACCACGTTGTAGTGAGTCGAAATGTTTATGGCGGGACTTATAACCTCTTTAATTACACTCTTCCCAAATTTGGATTGCAGTTTACTTTTGTCGAAGATGCGACGAACTTGGATGCATGGCGCGCGGCGGTGCGGCCCAATACCAAGGCATTTTTTGGTGAAGGCATCTCTAATCCATTAGGTGCAGTTCTCGATATCGAAGGTATTGGCAAGATCGCTCACGAAGTAGGTGTGCCTTGGATAGTTGATAACACCATCGCTACTCCCTATATAACCAAGCCAATTGAATACGGTGCCGATATCGTCACTCACTCGGCCACAAAATTCTTATCGGGACATGGCAGCGCCATGGTCGGGGCGATTGTTGATTCTGGCAATTTTGATTTTGCTGCCGATCCCAAGAAATTTCCCGGTTTTAACGAACCCGATCCCAGCTACAACGGTCTGATCTATGCCCAGACCCTTGGCGTTGGCTCTGCCTTTGGTGCAAACCTCGCTTATATCTTCAAGGCTCGGTTACAACTTCTCCGAGATATCGGAGCTTCAGTCTCGCCGTTTAATGCCTGGTTACTAGCCCAAGGCCTAGAAACCTTAAGCCTGCGCATGCAACGCCATATTGAAAATGCCCAAGCGATCGCTGAGTGGCTAGAAGTTCAGCCTGGGGTCGATCACGTCAGCTACGCCGGATTGCCATCTTCCAAGTGGCATGCGCAGGCGCAAAAGTATGCACCTAAAGGAGCAGGAGCCGTCATGTCCTTCGAAATTTCTGGCGGATCAGCCGCGGGTCAGAAATTCGTGGAAGGGTTGGAACTTTTTAGCCATGTAGCAAATATTGGCGATGTTCGTTCCTTGGTAATTCATCCAGCCTCAACGACTCACTCGCAACTCAATCCTGAAGAACAAATTGCTGCCGGCATAACTCCGGGAATGGTTCGCTTGAGCATCGGACTAGAAGATATCGCCGATATCAAACGCGATCTATTGTTGGGATTTGCCGCTGCGCACAAGTAACGATCGCGGATTTTAGGAACGGTTTTACTAACCTCGAAATGAAAGGTCTTGTTTCTTCATTTCTGCCACCAAAATCCGGATCGCGTTAGGTCCCATCCCGTGAAGGTCCTTTACGGCTGCAAGTGAAACTTTGCGGAGGTCGCTGAGTTGGTAGAAACCTTCATCGATCAAAGCTCGTCTGGCAGGAGCCGCTAACCCAATTTCACGCCACTGACCATCCTGATCGAAGTAGTCATCTTCTGGGGGAGCGCCCTGCGAAGGCACGTGCGACCTGGCCAGCTTCGCCGCCCGATTCGCTGCCGCAGTTTTTTTGGCTTGGGATGCCAACATTTTGGTTTTGGCGGGGGATTGTTTAGCCATGGCTGAAGGCTATTACGTAGGGCAAATACCTAAGGCAAAGTGAGAAGTTTTGTGAGGCAAGCAAATTGCTGAGTGCGGGAGGCGGGACTTGAACCCGCACGTCCGAAGACACAGGTTCCTAAGACCTGCGTGTCTGCCATTTCACCACTCCCGCTGGAGATAGGAGAAGGCTAAGGTAAGTCGTTCAATCGACCAAACTGGCCAATTTAAGCCCAACAAGGAGCGTTTAGATATGTCTCTCACCCCGACCCCCGCGGATAAATTCACCTTTGGTCTTTGGACCGTTGGCTGGCAAGCGCGCGATCCCTTCGGTGACGCCACCCGTGCTCCTTTGGATCCGGTCCGTAGCGTTAATGAATTAGCGGCTCGAGGCGCCTATGGTGTGACTTTTCACGACGATGACCTCATTCCCTTTGGCTCTAATGATGCCGATCGTGCCGGGCACATTGCCAAGTTCAAGAAGGCTCTGGCCGAAACCGGCATGAAGATTCCTATGGCTACCACCAACCTCTTTACCCATCCCGTGTTCAAAGATGGCGCGCTTACTTCAAATGATCGCGACATCCGTCGATACGCACTTCGTAAGGTGATGCGCAATATCGATTTAGCTGCCGAACTTGGCGCTCAGATTTATGTCTGCTGGGGCGGACGCGAAGGCGCCGAATCCGATGGTGCAAAAGATGCCTACGTTGCTCTGGAACGATATCGCGAAGGATTCAACCTCTTAGGTCAGTACGTTATCGACAAGGGCTATGACATGAAGTTTGCGATTGAACCAAAGCCCAATGAGCCCCGTGGCGATATTTTCTTGCCCACGATTGGCCACGCTATCGCCTTCATCAACTCACTCGATCATCCCGAGATGGTTGGCGTTAATCCCGAGGTCGGTCACGAGCAGATGGCCGGACTTAACTTTGTTCATGGTATCGCTCAAGCTTTGTATCACGGCAAACTTTTCCATATTGATCTCAACGGTCAGCATGGTCCTAAGTACGACCAAGACTTGGTCTTCGGTCATGGCGATCTCAAATCAGCCTTCTTCTTGGTTGATCTCTTGGAACGTTATAACTACCAAGGTCCAAAGCACTTCGATTACAAGCCAGCTCGTACCGAAGATGACAAGGGCGTTTGGGCATCTGCCAGCGCAAACATGCGCACCTATTTGTTACTCAAAGAGCGTGCATTGGCCTTCCGTAACGATCCACGGGTTCAAGCCGCCATGGTCGAATCCCGCATCAACGAATTGACCGTGCCCACTCTTGCTGCTGGCGAAACCTGGAAGTCATTGGCCGAAGATTCCTTCGATGTCGAAAGTGCCGGCGAGCGTGGTTATGGCTATGAAGCCCTAGATCAACTGGCTTTGGAGCATTTAATGGGAGTCGGACTGTAAGGGAGACTCCCCGAAGATAATGGGAGTCGGACTGTAAGGGAGACTCTCCGAAGATATTGGGCGCAGGAATGTAAAAGTTTTATTGCATTAAAAAAAGCGGACTTGGTGATTATCACCAAGTCCGCTTTTTATTGAGCTAAGTTAGCTGCCGCCGCCCTTACGGGAGATGGCATCGACGCTGGCAGAGATCAAGAGAACCAAACCAGTGACGATGAACTTGATACCTGCCGCATAACCCAGCAGACCCATTCCATTGTCGATGACAGCAACCACGAGACCACCAAGAATGGCATCGCGCATCTTGCCCTTGCCACCGAAGAGGCTAGTGCCACCGATAACGGCGGCTCCTACGGCGTAGAGCAGAGTCGAACTTCCACCAGTTGTGGGGGAGACCGAGTTCTGCCGTGAGGCAAAGATCAAGCCAGCAACGGCAGAGAGCGCCGAACAGATGATGAAGGCTGAAATCCGAACCCATTTCACGTTGATGCCAGATCGTCTCGCTGCTTCAGCATTGCCACCGACAGCGTAGAGATGGCGCCCAAAGGCGGTGCGATTGAGAACGAAGGTTCCGACAACCAGCAAGAAGAGAATTACTGGAACAACGTAAGGAATGCCCTTGAGGCTCACGAGCTGTGGGTTGTTACTGCGCTCGAGATTCAAGGCATAGACCGCAATGCCCGTCACGCCAAGAAGGCCCACAGTCTTCAGTACCCAAAGCTGCATCAGTTCAGTTTTCAAACCTACCTTCCTCCGGGCATAGACGCGACGAAGCCCACTGAGGACATAGAGCGCTCCACAGGCAAGATAGAAAATCCAACTGATGGAAACATTCATATTGCTGTTTTCTACCGAAAGCACTGTCGGATCTTCCATACGGATGGTTCCGCCTTCACCGGCTAGCAAGAGCAAGAGCCCTTGGAAAGCCAAGAAGGTTGCCAACGTGACAACGAAGGAAGGAATACCAAGGAAGGAGACCAACCAGCCAATGAAAAGGCCGAGTGCAATTCCAACGACGATGCTGATGGGGAATGCAATCCACCACTTGAAATTGTGATTGGTAACCAAGATGACCAGAACGGCGCCGCAGACACCAGATGAGTAACCAGCGGAGAGATCGATCTCGCCGAGCAGCAATACGAAGACCAAGCCCATGGCGATCACGATGACGGCAGCGGCTTGAGTCAGGAGGTTGGCAAAGTTTCCGGGGGTTAAGAACGAATCCTGCATAACACTGAAGACAGCGCAGAGCACTAATAAGCCGAGGACTGCGGGTAGTGCACCGATGTCGCCAGATTTGATTCGTGACCAGTAATCCTGGGCAGCGCCTTTTAGCGGATGAACGTTGACTTCGACTTCAGTGCTCATGAATTAGCTCCAATCGAGGCCACGCCTGCTGATTTTCCGGTGGTGATGAGTTCGATAACTTGGTTGGAAGTAACGTCGGCCTTGCGCACCTGAGCGGCCATCTGCCCCAAATAAAGAGCGGCAATATTGTCGGCTACTTCAAAGACATCGTTGAGGTTATGGCTGATGAGGATGACTCCGATTCCGCTATCGGCAAGTCTGCGAACGAGGTGCAGTACTTGCTCGGTTTGGGAAACACCAAGAGCGGCTGTTGGTTCGTCCAAGATGACGACTTTGTTATTCCAGAGAACGGCGCGAGCGATAGCGACGGTCTGGCGCTGGCCACCAGAGAGAGATGAAACTGTTTGGCGGATCGACTTCACCGTGCGCACGCTTAGCCCATCGAGAGTCTTCCGTGCCATGACCTCCATCGCAGATTCGTCCAGAACCATGCCTTTTTTCTGCTCGCGTCCCAAGAACATATTGTGAACAATGTCGAGGTTGTCGCAGAGCGCTAGGTCTTGGTACACAACTTCAATTCCCAACGCGGTGGCGTCACGTGGTCCGTGAACTTGGACCTCGTTGTTATCAAAGAGATATTGGCCGCTGTCGGGGGTGTAGATACCGGCGATGCATTTGATCAACGTCGATTTACCGGCGCCGTTATCTCCGACTAATGCAGTCACTTCACCGGGATAGACATCCAGGTTGACATCGCGCAAGACGTGAACGGGACCAAATGATTTATTGATGGAACGTAATGAAAGTATGGGCTGAGCCACTGTATGCCTTTCGTTCGATCTCTTCGGGTAGTTCGAATTTTCCTGAAATGATTTCCTGCATATGGAACTGCTAAATCTTAATTGGATTGCTCTGGCGGCACTATAGAAATAGGCGCCTAGTTTCGATTTCTCGAACCAGGCGCCTATTCAATTACACCAGAAGTGGGTATCTAACTACTTAGATGCCGTACTTCTTGCAGAGTGCCTCAATGCCCTTGCAGACATCAGCGCGCTTCTGGAATCCGTCAGCAATAACAACCTTGACGTTTGCCTTGGTGATTCCGACTGGCTTCAACAATACTGAAGGAACGTTTGATGTTCCGTTGTTGGTTACGCCAGTAGCAGCAGATGCTTTCTTGCCATTGAGGAGAGCTACTGCAAGTGCAGCAGCGCCGTTTGCCTCGGCCTTGATGGCCTTGTAAACGGTGTTGGAGAGGTCACCGGTCAAGATGGCACGGAGACCATCAACGGTTGCATCTTGTCCAGATACGCAAACCTTGCCATTGAGCTTGTTCTTCTTCAGAACTGCAACTGCTGCAAGTCCGAGGCCTTCGTTTGCAGAAACTACTGCATCGAGCTTGCCGCCAGCCTTGGTGAGTTGTTGTTCGAAGATGGTTCCGCCCTTGACGTTATCCCAGCCAGGAACAGCTTGGTCATCAACGAGGGTGTAAGCGCCGGACTTGATCGATGGGCGAAGAACTGAGTCATAGCCCTTCTTGAACAAGGTGGCGTTGTTATCGTCTGGAGAACCATTGAGGTAAACAATGCGGGCCTTGGTCTTTCCAGCGGCCTTGAGGCAGTTAGCAATTCCGGTTCCTTGTAGTACACCAACGGCGGTGTTATCGAAGGAGACGTAGTAGGACTCGGAACCATTCAAAGTTAAACGGTCGTAGTCAATTGTTGGAACGCCTTGCGCCTTTGCCTTGTCCTGAACTGCCTTGGCAGATGCGGAATCAAGGTTGACCATGATCAAAACCTTTGCACCCTTGGTGAGCATTTGATCAGCAATGGTCTGGAAAGCTGTCTTGTCGCCATTTGCGTTCTGGATGTCAGCGGTTACGCCAGCAGCCTTGAATGCCGCAGTAAGGAATGGACGATCTGCAGTTTCCCAGCGGTTTGAAGAAGCGGCATCTGGGAGGATGACGCCAACGAAGCCCTTTGCGGCTGCGTTTGCTGAGGTAGATGCAAAACCAGTAAGTGCGAGTGCTGCAGTTGCAAGAACGGCAGTAAACGCGATACGTCGCTTGGTCATATGTGAAATTACCTTTCGAAGGTGCCTCTCGTGGCCAAACCTGCATTTGGCCATACATTCGAGACAGCCTTCGAAAGGTAGTCTTCACGAGGGAAAAGGTCACGAGTCAGATCTCGACAAATAGGACATTTTTGCTAACGGTTTGATAACGAAAATTGGGAATATGTGCAAGTGCCGAAACGGTAACCTTGCCCAGATGAGTTCAATTCAGGATCACATTAGCGCTGCAATAGTGCAGATCTTGGAGAGTTCGCGGGATTTTCTAGGATGCGAAATCCCCAGCCACATCACCCTCGATCGACCTAAAAATCGCGATCACGGCGATTACGCCACATCCATCGCTTTGGCGCTGGCAAAACCGTCAGGAAAGTCACCTCGTGATATCGCCCAAATAGTTCAAAAGGGTCTCAGTGAGCTACCCGAAGTCGCTCAGGTTGATATCGCCGGCCCGGGTTTTATCAATATTACTTTGGCTAAATCCAGCCAAGGCGAAGTCGTAGCCAGCATCTTCCGTCAGGGAGACAAGTACGGGCACTCCACCACCATGTCGGGAGTCTCCGTCAATCTCGAATTCGTCAGCGCCAATCCAACCGGTCCGTTGCACCTGGGTCATACTCGCTGGGCTGCCGTCGGTGATGCGCTAGGACGTTTGCTTTCTGCTACCGGAGCATCGGTTACTCGAGAATTTTACGTCAACGATCGCGGAAATCAGATGGAACTTTTTGGCGCTTCTATTCGCGCGGCAGCACTAGGTAAAGCCCGTCCGGAAGAGGGTTATCACGGCGCCTACATTGAAGACATCGCCAAAGAAATTGTGGCGTTGCATCCTGAAGTTTTAACGTTGGAAGGTGAAGCAGCCGTCTCTGCTTTTCGAGATTATGGCTACGCACTCCAACTCAAAGATCAACAGCGCGTGTTGGATGATCTGGGCACGCATTTTGATGTCTGGTTCTCTGAAAAGAGTTTGTTTGAAAATGATTTCTTTAATCACAGCTTGGAGAAGTTGCGCCAACAAGGACATGTCTTTGAACTCGATGGCGCCACCTGGCTGAGGACTACAGATTATGGCGACGACAAGGATCGCGTCATTATCAAGTCCGACGGCTCTTTCGCATATTTCGCGGCAGATTCGGCTTATTACATTAACAAGCGCGAACGCGGATTTGATATTTGCATTTATATGTTGGGTGCCGACCATCACGGTTACGTTGGTCGTCTCAAAGCAATTGCTGCATGTGCCGGCGATGATCCCGAATACAACATTCACGTGCTGATCGGACAGATGGTCAAGATTATGGAAGGCGGAGAAGAACTCAAGCTCTCCAAGCGCGCCGGAACCATTATTACTCTTGAAGAATTAGTCGAGAAGGTTGGCGTTGATGCAGCGCGCTACACGCTTATTCGCTATCCAGTCGATACACCGATGGTGATGGATGTCGATGTTCTTCGCAGCCGAACCAACGAAAATCCGGTGTATTACGTGCAATATGCCCATGCGCGCATCTGTGCCGTACTACGTAACGCCTCTGATTTAGGCATCACATATGGCTCAGACTTTGCTGCTGAATACGAACTCCTTGAGCATCATCGGGAGCGTGAACTTATGGGCTTGCTGGGCGAGTTCCCCAAGGTTGTTTCAGGTGCCGCCGACCTTCGCGAGCCGCATCGCATTGCACGATACGTCGAAGAGTTAGCTGGGGTCTATCACCGCTTCTACAACGATTGTCGGGTACTGCCTATGGGAGATGAGCCGGCCGAGCCAATTCATTCCGCGCGCGCCAATCTCTGCTTGGCCACGGCCCAAGTTGTTGCCAACGGCTTGGCTCTTCTCGGTGTCAGCGCCCCGGAGAGGATGTAACTATGTCTTCACCTGACAATTCCGGCTTCGCTCCTGAAGTCTTTTCTTCCAAATCTGCATTCATCAATAATGAACTTGTTATCGCTGGATGTAGTGCGACAAACCTTGCCTCCGAATATGGAACTCCACTCTTTGTCATTGATGAAGATGACTTCCGCAATCGCGCCACCTCTTGGAAGCACGCTTTAGAAAGGAACTTTGCGCTGCACGCCGGAACGGTTTTCTATGCCGCGAAATCTTTTATCAGCGTTGAAGTTGCCAAGTGGATTAATGAAGTAGGCATTGGTTTAGATGTCTGCACAGGTGGTGAACTTGCGGTTGCCCTTGCAGCGGGATTTCCAACAGATCGCATCGAAGTGCACGGCAATAACAAGTCCGAGTCTGAGATTCGTCGAGCGATCGAAGTTGGAGTACGAGCAATCGTTATTGATTCCTTCCAAGAAATCGAACGAGTTGCGCGCATTGCCACCGAACTTGGAACCATTCAGAAAGTTCTTCTGCGCATCACGCCAGGCATCGAGGCGCACACTCACGAATTTATTGCCACGGCACATGAGGACGTGAAGTTTGGATTCTCTATTGCCAGTGGTTCTGCTTGGAAAGCAATTGAAAATGTTGAAGAGCAAAATTCTCTGCGCTTAGCAGGTTTGCATTGTCATATTGGTTCGCAAATTTTTGGCATCGAGGGTTTTTCCATTGCAGCCTCGCGCCTCATCGAACTTCTTGCTAAATATCGTGACCACTTTGATCGACAATTACCTGAACTTGATTTAGGTGGTGGGTACGGAATTGCCTACTTGCCTGGTGAAGAATCTGAAGTTCCGCAACAGGTACTCGCCGCGCTCTCACAAGTTGTCACCGGCGAATGCGCCAAGCACTCTCTCCATGTTCCTTATGTTTCCATCGAGCCGGGTCGAGCCATCGTTGGTCCGACTACGACAACTCTCTACCAAGTTGGCACCACAAAATCAGTAGAACTCGATGGTGGCCTGACTCGTAGATATATCGCCGTCGACGGTGGAATGAGCGACAACATTCGTCCGGCCCTGTATGCAGCCGAATACCACGCTCTCTTGGCTAACCGCCGATCCAGCGCCGATCTGGTCTCCAGCCGACTTGTAGGAAAACACTGCGAAACAGGTGACATCATTATTCGCGAGATAGATCTTCCCGAGGATGTGGCTCCAGGTGATTTATTGGCGATCCCTGCCACGGGGGCCTATGGCCGCAGCATGGCAAGTAATTACAACCATGTTCCAAGACCTGCAGTTGTGGCCGTCAAGGGTGGAAAGTCTCGCACCATTGTCCGCCGCGAAACTGAAAACGACTTGCTGGCTCTCGATGTTGTTGAGCCAGAACGAATGAACGAGAAGAATAGGTAGATGATGAGCTCAGTAAAGGGAACGCTACGAGTAGGAATGCTCGGTTGCGGAGTTGTGGGCTCTGAAGTCGCTCGCCTCATGATCGCAAACCAAGAAGATTTAGCAGCTAGGTCTGGCGCTGGGTTAGAGATGGTAAAAATTGGTATTCGCGACCTTTCGCGCGCACATCCCGGAATTGATCCTAAACTTTTCACCACCGATCTCGAATCGATCGTGACTGACCCGGCTATAGATCTGATCATTGAAGTCATGGGTGGCATAGAGCCCGCCTATCGCTTAATCCTTACTGCGATGGAAAATGGCAAAGCAGTAGTCACTGCAAACAAAGCGCTGCTCGCTAAACATGGCGCTGAACTTTTCCACGCCTCGGATGAAGCAGATGTTGATTTCTATTACGAAGCAGCTGTTGCGGGCGCAATTCCAATTCTGCGACCACTCGCCGAATCTTTGGTCGGAGATCGTGTCCAACGCGTCATGGGAATTATCAATGGCACAACTAATTACATTCTTACCAAAATGCATGAAACCGGAGCCTCATTCGAAAGTGCATTAAAAGAAGCTCAAGGTTTGGGATATGCCGAAGCTGATCCAACGGCCGATATCGAAAGTTTTGATGCCGCAGCTAAAGCCGCGATTTTGGCTGGTTTAGCATTTCATACCCAAGTTACCGATGAAGATGTATATCGCGAAGGTATTACTCATATCACCGCAGATGATGTCTGGGTAGCAAAAGAGATGGGCTTTGTCATCAAACTTTTGGCCATCGCCGAAGCTAATGAAACCCACGGAAGTGAAGAAGAAACAATCTCTGTGCGCGTTCACCCCACGATGATTCCTAAAACTCATCCGCTGGCATCAGTACGCGAAGCATTCAACGCCGTCTTCGTACAATGCGAGTCTGCTGGCGAGCTCATGTTTTATGGTCGCGGCGCCGGCGGCACTCCTACGGCTTCTGCAATTTTGGGTGATCTCGTAGCCGTCGCCCGTAACCGCATAGAAGGCAGCCTGGGACCTACTGAAACTGACTATGCCGATCTCGATATTGCACCAATGGGTGCGACAAAGACTCGTTACTTGATTCGACTAGAAGTTGCCGACATCCCTGGTGTATTGGCAGCAGTTGCAACCACCGTTGCAAATAATGGAGTTTCCATTTTGACGGTTCGCCAAGATGGTCGCGGTTTAGATGCTGAACTTACGGTTCTGACTCACATTGCAACCGAAGCGGCGCTTTCTTCAACCGTTACCCAACTTGCTGAACTTGAATCAGTCAAAGATGTTCTCAGCGTCATTCGCGTGGAAGGACTTAATTCATGAGTAATGAAACTTCGCATCAATGGCGTGGAGTAATCGACGAATATCGACATCGCTTACCGGTTTCGGAGAAGACACCAGTCATCACTTTGCGCGAAGGTGGCACACCGCTGGTTGCGGCATGCGTTCTCTCCGACATGTTGGATAATGAAATTTGGCTCAAGGTCGAAGGCGCAAATCCGACCGGCTCTTTTAAAGATCGCGGCATGACGATGGCTATTTCAAAAGCGGCTGAAGAGGGTGCAAAAGCGGTTATATGTGCATCAACGGGAAACACATCTGCAAGCGCAGCTGCATACGCCACCAAAGCTGGAATGACGCCAGTGGTTTTGGTTCCACAAGGAAAGATTGCGATGGGCAAATTGGCCCAGGCCATCGCGCATGGTGCCACTTTGCTTCAAGTAGATGGCAATTTTGATGATTGCCTCACTCTGGCTCGAGACCTTGCCGCGAAGTACCCCGTGGCTTTGGTGAACTCGGTTAACCCATTCCGAATTGAAGGCCAGAAAACCGCCTCCTTTGAGATCGTAGATATGTTGGGCGATGCACCTGATCTTCACGTGCTCCCAGTTGGCAATGCCGGAAACATCACTGCATATTGGAAGGGCTATCAGGAGTATTTCGCTGACGGCACTTCTACCAAACTTCCACAGATGTGGGGCTTTCAAGCAGCCGGCGCTGCACCAATCGTCCTAGGACATGTCGTCACCAATCCCGAAACCATTGCCACCGCTATTCGTATCGGCAACCCAGCTTCTTGGGAGCAAGCGGTTTCAGCTCGCGATACCTCTGGTGGACTTATTGACTCTGTCACCGATGATGAAATTCTCAGCGCCTACCGCCTCGTTGCGGCTAAAGAGGGCGTTTTCGTAGAACCTTCGAGCGCGGCTGGCATCGCCGGTTTGATCAAGAAGAAAGCTGCTGGCCAACTTCCAACTGGTAAGAAGATTGTTATCACTGTCACCGGCAATGGCCTGAAGGACGTTCAATGGGTTCTCGACGGTGCTGGTGCGCCGACGCTCATTCCAGTAGATATCGATCGCGCTGCTGCGGCTATGGGATTGGCTTAACATGGCCGCGGCTATGAATCAGTTAACTTTTAAAGCTGCAGCGGCAAAAGTCAGCGTTCCTGCATCCAGCGCTAATTTAGGACCGGGCTTTGATTCATTGTGTTTGGCTCTTGAGATTCGCGATGAATATGTGGCGCAGATTCTTGATGGAGATGGCGCCGATATTGATGTCATCGGCGAAGGTGCAGATGAGATTGCTCGCGATGCCAAGAATTTAGTTTATAAATCGATGATGTTTGGTTTTAAATTCATGGGCAAGGTTCCTAAGGGAATTGCCATTCGCGCTAAGAATTCAATTCCACAAGGTCGCGGCATGGGTTCTTCAGCCAGCGCAATCGTAGGTGGACTCTCCTTGGCGCGCGCTTTGGTGGTTGGTGGCGATCAGTACATGACCAACGATGACTTGATTGCACTTGGAACCGAACTCGAAGGGCACCCCGACAATGTTGCCGCCGCTCTTCTTGGTGGTGCCACGATTGCTTGGATGGAAAATCTTGTCGGCAAAGAATTTGGTAAAGCAATCACCATTCCCGTGGCGGCCGAAATCAAAGCAGTCGTATTCCTTCCAGAAAATCATTTGGCGACGAGCAAGGCTCGAAAACTCCTTCCCGACACGGTTCCTTATCGAGATGCAGTAATCAATTCATCGAGATCGGCGCTCTTGGTTCATGCGCTTTCGCATCGACCAGATTTGCTCTTCGCGGCCACAGAGGACCATCTTCATCAAGAATATCGAGGCGTGGCCATGCCAAAATCGCTCGAGCTCGTGAAGAAATTACGAGCAGCCGGAATAGCCGCGACTATTTCTGGGGCTGGACCGTCAGTCTTGGTGTTGCATACCAATAATGACCAAGAGCTTGCAGATATTGTCAGCATGGCTCCGGATTCCTTTAAGCCGCTGGTCCTCGAGGTTTCGCAGAGTGGAGCAAAATAGTCTCTTTCGGGCTCCGGTTGAGCGTGTGGCGGGTTTGCTCCCCATCGAAAACCTGTGCTACCTTTCTTGTGTCTGAAGATAACACTCGTCAAGTTTCACAAAATCGAGTGGCCCAATCCATTAAATAACCTTCGGATTTTCATAAATATTCTCACATCCTTGGTTTTCGCGAAGTAGCCAGAACCGCAGTGTTTTGAGAGTTCGAGTGAGATTTCAATAACCAAGAAATACCACAAGCAATAAAAACCAGCATAAACAAGAGAAATGAAAAGCACAGAAAAAAATGACTGATAAAACAACAACTCGCCCTGGCAAAGAGAGTGGCGACCTCTCCGCAATGTTGCTTCCAGAACTGAAAAAAGTTGCTGGACAACTAGGCATAGATGGCGCCGCCAAGATGCAGAAGGCTGCCTTGGTGCAGGCCATCAGCGATCTCCAGGCTGCCAATCGCGAAGCGGCCAAAAACGAGCGCGAAGCGCGCCGAGCCGAGCGTCAAGAACGTCGCAATGCCGGCAAGAACAAGGCCAGCGATGATGCCGCTAATGATTCCGGCGATGACGCCGCTGATGAGAATTCCGCGCCCGAGCGCACTCGCGAACGCTCCGGCTCTGATCGGTCTAACGATCGAGCAAGCAACGACCGCGGTGGTAACAATGACCGCGACAACCAAGATTCAGATAATCGCTACAACTCCAATGATCGCAATGATCGTCCCAGCCGTAACGATCGCAACGACCGAAACGATCGCAACGACCGAAACGACCGTAACGATCGCAACGACCGAAATGATCGTGGTGGCCGTAACGATCGCAATGATCGAAATGATCGTGGTGGCCGTAACGATCGCAATGATCGCAGTCGCACTCGCGACCGCGGAAATCGTGACGAGCGCGAAATCCAGATCTCCGAAGATGATGTTCTTCTGCCAGTAGGTGGCTTGCTCGATATTCTCGAGAATTACGCCTTTATTCGCACCGGGGGATACCTCGCGGGCAATAACGATGTATACGTTTCACTTCAGCAAGTACGTCGATACGGCTTGCGCAAGGGCGATGTCATCACCGGTTCTGTTCGCCAACCACACGAAGGTGAGCGAAAAGAAAAGTTCAACGCCTTGGTTCGCGTCGAGACTGTTAACGGAATGGATCCAGAGAGCGCTCGCGATCGCGTTGAATTCTCCAAGCTTGTTCCTCTCTATCCACAAGATCGTTTGCGTCTCGAGACCGAGCCCAACATTTTGACAACCCGTGTTATCGATTTGATTGCACCCATTGGTAAAGGCCAACGTGGACTTATCGTTTCGCCTCCAAAGGCTGGTAAGACCATGGTTCTTCAAGCCATTGCTAACGCCATCACCACCAACAACCCTGAATGTCACTTGATGGTTGTTCTCGTTGACGAGCGTCCAGAAGAAGTAACCGATATGCAGCGAACAGTTAAGGGCGAAGTAATTGCTTCCACCTTCGACCGTCCCGCTGATGACCACACCTCTGTTGCCGAACTTGCGATCGAACGCGCTAAGCGCTTGGTCGAACTCGGACACGATGTGGTTGTGCTTCTCGACTCCATCACTCGTTTGGGTCGTGCCTACAACATCGCCGCTCCAGCTTCGGGACGTATTCTTTCCGGTGGTGTGGACTCCGCAGCTCTTTACCCACCAAAGAAGTTCTTTGGTGCGGCACGAAATATCGAAAATGGTGGATCGCTGACCATTCTTGCCACAGCTCTCGTTGAGACAGGTTCAAAGATGGATGAAGTTATCTTTGAAGAGTTCAAGGGAACTGGAAATATGGAATTAATCCTCAACCGCAAACTCGCAGATAAGCGAATTTTCCCAGCAGTTGACGTTGATGCTTCCAGTACTCGTAAAGAGGAAATTCTCATGGGTACCGAAGAACTTAATATTGTCTGGCGCTTGCGTCGCGTCTTGCATGCACTTGAGCCTCAGCAGGCCCTAGAACTCCTTCTGGACAAGATGAAGGGCACCAAGTCCAACGTCGAATTCTTGATGCAGATTCAGAAGACGGTTATCGCCGATTCGGCCTCAAATTCCAAGAACGGCTAATTTCGCGCTCAAATTTGCCCCAGAGGGGGCTCCTCAGAACCGGAGAAAGTTCGGTTTTTCAGGTAGCTCCCTTTACGGCTAGAATTGCCACTTCGCGCTGGTTCCCGAAGAACGCTTTCGATCCAGTCACTTAAAAGGAGAAACACATGAAGGCTGATATTCATCCAAATTACCTAGAGACCACTGTGACTTGTGGCTGTGGCGAAGTTTTCACAACTCGCTCTACCAAAGCATCTGGTTCCATCTATGTTGAAGTTTGCTCGGTTTGCCATCCTTTCTACACCGGCAAGCAGAGAATTCTCGACACTGGCGGACGCGTTGCCAAGTTCGAAGAGCGTTTCGGTAAAAAGACCGCTAAGTAGCTTTTTTTCAGAGACCGCAATTCGCTCATCCATCAGGGTGGGCGGTGCGGTCTCTTTTTTATTACCAGCCAATGAGATGAAATGGAGGAGAGATGGCAGCAGACAATGCAGATCGCTTTGCATCGGTAAATGAATTACTTGCAGAGTATGCCCAGCTGGAAAAAGATCTCGCCGACCCAACTATTCATGGCGATCAAGGTAAGGCTCGCCAACTCGGAAAACGTTACGCATCCTTAGGTCCTGTCATTGGGGGATATCGTGCCTGGCGTTCAGCTGAAGATGATTTAGAGGCCGCAATGGAATTAGCTGAAGTCGATCCTGATTTCGCTACCGAGATTCCCAACCTGGAAAAATCTCGCGATGATGCTGCTGAAAAACTTGAAGAGTTGCTTCTACCTCGCGACCCCAACGATGACCGAGACGTTATTTTGGAAATTAAGGCAGGCGCCGGTGGCGATGAATCCGCCCTGTTTGCGGGCGATCTTTTGCGCATGTACATGCGCTACGCCGAAAAACAGGGATGGAAGACTGAAATTATTGATATGACCGAGAGCGATCTTGGTGGGTACAAAGATATTTCTATGGCCGTGAAGTCAAAGGGAATCGCTGAGCCAGGCAAGACTCCTTACTCTCGCTTGAAGTTTGAAGGTGGCGTGCATCGAGTTCAGCGCGTACCTGAGACTGAATCACAGGGACGTATTCATACCTCTGCAGCCGGCGTCTTGGTACTTCCTGAAGCCGAAGAAGTTGATGTCGAGATCAATATGAATGATCTCCGTATCGATGTTTTTCGTTCCAGCGGTCCTGGTGGCCAAAGCGTTAACACCACAGACTCTGCCGTGCGAATCACTCACGTTCCGACCGGAATTGTCGTCTCGTGTCAGAACGAAAAGAGCCAACTCCAAAACAAGGAATCCGCACTTCGTATTTTGCGCGCTCGAATGTTAGTTGCAGCCCAAGAAGCTCAAGATGCCATTGCAGCCGCCGAGCGCAAGAGCCAAGTGCGTACCGTTGACCGCAGCGAGCGAATTCGCACTTACAACTACCCCGAAAATCGATTGAGCGACCACCGCGTGAATTTCAAATCCAATAATTTGGATGCGGTTCTCAACGGCGAGCTCGACCCCGTTATCGACTCACTTTTGGATGCAGACAAAGCTGCCAAACTTTCTTCAACCGAGCATTAAAACTCGGAATTCTTTTCGCGCCACTGCATCAAGTTAGCTAGAAAAAGGAGCAGACGTTGATACGCGATTTACTTCGATGGGGTAAAGATCAACTGTCGACGAAAGATATTTCTGGGATCGATGCCGAGCTGCTGCTGGCCCATGTATTAGGTCTATCTCGGATGGAACTCCATTCAAAGTCGGTTGAACTCGGTGACGACGCAGCACGAGTTAAAGAAGAATTTGAAGATGCGATCGCAATGCGCCTTACTGGAAAACCCACTCAATACATAACCGGCGAAGCCCCCTTTCGTTACTTGACTCTTGATGTCGGCCCAGGGGTACTTATTCCCAGACCAGAGACTGAAGTTCTTGTCGATGAAGTGCTGCATCATCTTGCTGGATTAGGTGAGCCAATTTCTGTAATTGACTTGGGCTCGGGTTCTGGCGCCATCGCCATCTCTATCGCTTCCGAGACCTTCGGCAAGAAGGTCGTGCACGTGGTCGCGGTCGAGAAGTCTGAAGATGCCTTGCCGTGGCTTCGACAAAACATCGCCAAATTCGATTTACCGATTCGGGTCATTGCTGAAGATGTCACAACCGCTCTGCAAGGAGTCAAGTGCGATGTCGTCGTGGCAAACCCGCCCTACATTCCACAGAACGATCAACTTCCCCGAGAAGTGGCAGATTTTGAGCCTGAACTCGCCTTTCGTGGCGGAGATGAATCGGGGATGGAAGCACCTCGGGTCTTTATAGCCACTGCGGCTCGGCTGTTGAAGAGCGGCGGGTTTGCTGCCTTTGAACATCACGAGAGTCAGGTCGAGCTGATGCGCGAAGCACTTTCGACCGATTTCACTCAGATAAAAATCCATTACGATTTAACAGAACGTCCACGATTTACAACTGCAATTCGTAAATGAATGCTCACAGAGAGTCGGGTGAAACTTGGCTGAAGTAATTGATGTGGCTGGTCTGGTTGGGCATCCTCGCAAAACCAAGACTGCAATCGATCAAATAGTCGCTTCGTTGCAACGCGGTGAGATAAATGTTTTTGCGATCGAGAGCGCCTATGTCTATGCCTGCAATGCTTTCGATCAAGAGGCTGTGCAACGTTTGCACACTTTACGTGGCGATGATTTTGGAACTGCTTGTCAGGTCATGATCGGAAATGTGCAGACACTTGAAGGCTTGGCTCAGGACGTTAGCCCCGACATCAAAAAGTTGGCCAAGGCGTTTTGGCCAGGATTGTTGACTTTGCATGTCCAACCGCATCGTGGCCTTAACTGGGATCTCGGCGATGGTGGAGAGCTAGGCGAGTTTGCAGTTCGTATTCCCAAGGGTGATTTCTTTCAACAGGTACTTGCTCTCAGCGGCCCCTTGGCCGTGGCAAGTGCTTCTTTGGCAGGTAGACCGCCCGTTCGGGATATTGGTGGGATAGTTGCGCTCTATTCGGATATTGGCATTTACGCGGATGAAGGAGTGCTGAAGGCCGGAAAGGCCTCCACCGTCGTTCGCCAAAGTGTGATCGGCGTCGAATCGGGCCTAGAGGTGCTTCGTGAGGGAGCCGTTACCTTGGCCAGACTCAAGAAGATCTTGCCCTCGATTTCTTTAGCCAGCGAATAGGCTTAGCGCCATGTCGAATGAAACTTTTTATGGTCCAGATTTTTCCGCCTTGCAATCTCAAGATCCAGATATCGCAGAACTCCTGCTGAGTGAACTGGATCGTCAGCGCAAGAACCTGCAGCTCATCGCCAGCGAAAACTTCACATCGACAGCAGTACTGGCCGCTCTTGGCTCGACCCTCTCCAATAAATATGCGGAAGGCTATCCAGGCAAGCGCTATTACGGTGGCTGCGAAGAGGTCGATAAAGTTGAAACTATCGGCATCGATCGTGCTAAATCCCTTTTTGGCGCCGAGCATGCAAATCTGCAGCCTCACTCGGGTGCAAGTGCCAACGTTGCGGTGTATCAAGCTTTCACTAAGCCTGGAGATACCGTTCTAGCTATGTCGCTTCCGCACGGAGGCCACCTCACTCATGGATCTAAAGTTAACTTTTCCGGCAAGTGGTTCAACATCGTTTCTTATGGGGTTCGGGCCGACAATGAATTAATTGATTACGATCAATTACGCGATTCAGCAATCGAACACAAGCCAAAAATGATTTGTACTGGTGCTACCGCTTATCCCAGCTTGATTGATTTTGAAAAAGTTCGCGCAATCTGTGATGAAGTCGGAGCGATCATGTGGGTTGATGCCGCTCACTTCATCGGTTTGGTTGCTGGTAAGGCAATTCCATCCCCTGTTCCTTATGCAGATGTCGTTTCGTTTACGACTCACAAAGTTTTGCGTGGACCTCGTGGCGGAATGATTCTCTCCAAAGCTGAGCATGCTGCTGCAATTGATAAAGCAGTATTTCCAGGAATGCAAGGCGGACCAATCATGAGTGCCGTGGCTGGAAAGGCCATTGCCCTGAAAGAATGTGCGACACCGGCATATCAACAATATGCAAAAGATGTCATCGCAAATTGCAAGGCACTGGCTGCTGGTTTAGTAGAGGAAGGTATGCGCGCAGTCTCAGGCGGAACCGAAACTCACCTTGCCTTAATTGATATTCGGAGCACTGGGGTCAATGGCAAAGTTGCCGACGAACGTTGTGGCAATTCCGGAATCACCCTCAACAAGAATGCGATTCCATACGACCCAGAGACTCCTGCCGTCACCAGCGGAATTCGCGTCGGAACTGCAGCGACTACAACCCAGGGTATGGGACTTCCTGAGATGCGCACCATTGCTGCACTCATCGCACGGGCCATCAAGGACGGCGGCGAGGAAGGCAAAGCTGCTGCAATTGCTTCTGAAGTACACGAGCTAACTGCGCAATTTCCTGTCTACGCCAGATAGTTTTAAAAAATGCGGGAGTACCTACTAGCAGCATCACTTGCCGCAACGCTCTGTTTCTTGATCACACCTTTTATAAGGATTGTCGCTATGCGCGCCGGTGCCTTCGTCAATCTTCGCTCGCGCGATATACATACTGAAATCACGCCGCGGTGGGGTGGTCTGGCTATGTGGGTTGCAATGGCGCTGACATTTATGACTGTTAGCCACTTGCCGCTCGTGGGCAAATCATTTGGGCGAGAGGCGACCGGTATATTTCTGGCCGGCACCTTCATCATGATTCTTGGAATTCTTGATGATCGCTACGACCTTGACGCACTGACGAAGTTTGCCGGACAAGCCCTAGCTGCGGGAATTCTTCTCCTGCATGGAGTGCAGATACTTTGGTTGCCGATTAACGGCATCATGACGCTGCCTGCCAACATTGGTCAATTGATCACAGTTCTCTTTGTCATGGTCGTGATCAACGCCGTTAACTTTGTAGATGGATTAGATGGACTAGCGACCGGAATTGTTGCCATATGCGCATCGGCATTCTTCGCCTTCTCCTATCTATTAGCGGTAGTCAATGGATTTAGCCGCGCAGGAGCCCCATCGCTGGTGACAGCAGTCATCGTGGGAATGTGTTTGGGATTCTTGCCCCACAATTTTCATCCAGCCAAGATTTTTATGGGGGACTCTGGTGCAATGCTGCTAGGACTTCTTCTTTCTTCAGCAGCCATCACGTTAACGGGTCAGATTGATGCAAACGCCATTACGACTCAAGGTTCGCGCTTGGCTTTGCTTCCTCTGTTGTTACCTTTCTTAGTACTCGCAATTCCACTGATCGATTTAGGAATGGCGATTGTTCGGCGCATTAGGGCCGGGCGTTCGCCTTTTGCGGCCGATCGTGAACACCTTCATCATCGGATCTTGAATCTAGGCGCAACTCATCGCCAGACGACGGTGATTCTTTATCTCTGGACGGCAATGTTTGCGGCATCGACTGTCGTTGCAGCTTTCGCTCCACTGTGGGTTTCGATAAGTGTCGGCATGATTATTCTGGTGCTTTCGTTATTGCTGATCGGATGGATCTGGAAATCAAAAAGGAATCTGCTCCGCAATCCTGGTGGCAGCAGTGAAGCGATGAACGCAGTGGAGGTTTTGGTTTAAATGGACGAACTAAATAAAGAAAATAACGGCAAGGGCGAACTCACTAACGATCAGGCGCTGTGGCGCGGCGCAATCATCCCAGCCACGGTTGTGGCTTTTTTGGCGCTCCTGCTGGCCAGCTTCTTTCGCGGTCGTTCCGGCTTTTGGGGTGCGCTGCTTGCCGGCGTCACCGTCATCATTTTCTTTTCGGTCCACTTATTGGTCTCTCGCCTGACGAGGGATTTAGACCCTATGGCGACTATGGCCTTGGCCATGTTCTCCTACTTTGCCAAGGTGATTTTGATGGGTGCATTCCTTTTGATCGTTACGAAGACGACTTCCAAGGCCGATGTCGATCGCGCCAGTTTTGCTGCCAGCGCCCTGACCATCACGGCAGTCTGGCTAGCGGGCGAAATCCGGGCTTTTTTGCGCCTGCGCTTCCAATTACCATTACCTCCTGCGAAGGGTTAGATTTATAACTTCATTCTGCTCAGGTGAGTAGATTCCCGAAGGGGGAGAAATGGCTGGAAATGAAGAAGGCGCCCTTTGGTCGATTATGGGATACCTGCTTTCTGGTCTGCTCATCTGGGGTGGGCTGGGATGGGCCGCTGATCATTGGCTCGGGACCCACTTCTTCGTCTTAATCGGGATGCTGCTCGGAGGTGGCGCTTCCATGTACCTCGTCTGGCTGCGATTTGGTCGAGGCTCCTCTGGCCAATCGACCGGTGACGGATCCTCAACTAATAAGTAGTCCAACCTCACACCACCTTCACGTTGGTGAGGATTTGGGGATTTTTCCCTAAAACTAATAAGGTTCGACCGTCTTCCCAATGATTTATGTCCGTTTGAATTTTGATCGAGACCTGGAGTGTGTGTGCGCTCGTTTCTGTTGACTGGCAGTGGTGGAGGATTCGTTCCTCCCAGCACAGCGGACTTTAACCTTCCGCCGATCTTTGGCCACAACGTTTACACCACCAAGCCCATTGCTCTGGTTGCTCTCTCAGTAATTTTGGTTTCAGTCTTCTTTATTGCAGCTTCTCGTAAGGCCGCGGTAGTCCCCAGCAAATTGCAATTTGCTGGCGAGTCCATTTACGCATTCGTTCGAAATGATTTGGCACGCGATGTCATCGGGCATGAATTCATGCGATTTGTCCCATATTTGTTCACGCTTTTTACCTTTATCTTGACCAACAATATTTTCGGAATTGTGCCATTGCTCCAATTCCCGGCTATGTCCCACGTCAGCTTCCCATATGTGTTGGCGATTTTTACTTTTATTATTTTCCACGCAGTTGCCATCCGTAAAAAGGGTTTGCTTCCGTATCTCAAAGAGATCATGTTTATGCCGGGCGTACCCAAGCCGGTTTACATTCTTTTAACCCCAATCGAATTAGCAACTTTCTTTATTGTGCGTCCGTTGACGTTGTCCTTGCGTTTGTTCGCAAACATGTTTGCTGGCCACTTGCTTCTGCTCGTTTTCATCCTCGGCGGAGATCATCTGCTCAAGGGCGTCATCGGTTTGAAGTTAATCTCTCCGTTCGCGTTCACCTTTGGAATCGGCCTGACCTTCTTCGAGTTCATGGTCCAATGCCTACAGGCCTACATCTTTACTTTGCTGACTGCGCTCTACATTGCTGGTGCGCTGGCAGACGAGCACTAAAAGTTTTATCGGTTTAATAGCTTTACCAGATTTACAAGTAGTACAAGTTTCTAAAAGAAGCTAGTTGGTTATCGCTAACTAGTAATAACTAAAACGAAAGGCACAAAAGATGAAAGGCACACTCAACCTGGTCGGTTATGGCCTATCTGCAATCGGACCTGCAATTGCAACCGGCATGATCTTCGCTGCATACATCAGCGGCGTCGCACGTCAGCCAGAAGCACGTTCAGTCCTGCAACCAATCGCATTCCTTGGCTTCGCCTTGGCAGAAGCGCTTGCATTGTTCGGTCTCGTACTTGCATTCGTTCTCTAATCTGCACCTGATTTAACCGGTATTTAAACCAAGGTTTAGTCAAGAAAAGGTAGGGGAAAATGAGCTTTAAGAGCACAGCCGCGGAGGCAGCAGCCAATCCGCTAGTACCGCACACCGCTGAGTTGATCGTTGGCGCTATTGCCTTCACGCTTCTCTTCTTGGTGCTTCGTAGCAAAGTCGTGCCTATGTTTGAAAAAGCATTCGCCGCTCGCACCGAAGCGATCCAAGGTGGAATCGAGAAGGCCGAACAAGCCCAACGTGATGCTGCAGTGGCGTTGTCTCAGTACACCGCTCAATTGGCAGATGCACGTGGCGAGGCACAGAAGATCCGCGAAGAAGCACGCGTTCAAGGCGCTGCCATCATCGATGACCTTCGTTCCAAGGCTCAAGAAGAAGCAGCTCGTATTACTGCTTCAGCTCATGCATCTATCGAAGCCGAACGTCAACAAGCGATCACTTCGCTTCGCAATGAGGTAGGCACGCTCGCAACCGAGCTCGCCTCCAAAATTGTCGGAGAAGCTTTAGATGACCAGGTCCGACAGTCACGCATTGTCGATCGCTTCTTGGAAGATTTGGAGAAGAGCAAGTAATGATTATTTTGGGTGGAAGCAGTCGTCAATCGCTTGCGAACCTTCGTGGTTCGTTAGATCAGAGCCTCAAGTCGGTCTCTGCGCTCGATTGCTCCACCGTTTCCGCAGATCTCTTCGTCGTTCTGGGCTCTTTAGGTACATCAATCGGGTTGCGTCGGGCACTCACCGACCCATCTCGCGATGTGGCTTCTAAAGTTGCACTTGTCGAAGATATTTTCGGAAAAGTAATCGGAAAAGTTGCTCTCTCGCTCGTTGGAAACGCAGTTGCACTCCGTTGGTCTTCACCTTCGGAATTCACTGATGGCATTGAGCAAATTGCCATTGAAGCCGAAGCTTCTGCCGCCAACGTCAATGACAAGTTAGATCTCGTTCAAGATGAACTTTTTGAGTTCGCACGCATCTTGATCGCCAATGGTGAGCTTCGCCAAGCGCTGGCCTCTCGCACCGATGAGGCCGCTCACAAAGAAGCGTTGGTTCACGATATTTTTGCCTCAAAGTTCAACGATTCATCGGTTCGACTACTAGACGCGCTCGTCGATGGTCTTCGAGGTCGTAGCATCGAGCAAACCCTTGCCGCATACACACATGGCGTTGCTGCTAGGCGAGACCGTGTCACCGCGCATGTTCGTACCGCGATTGCACTCTCAGCTGCTCAGCGCTCCAAGTTGGCCACGGCTCTTGCAGCTCAAATCGGCCAACCTGTTCACATCAATGTTGAAATCGATTCCGCCATTCTCGGTGGAATTTCCATTCGTTTTGCTGATGAAGTTATCGACGGCACCATCGTCAGTCGGTTAGCAGAGGCGAGCCGAGCGCTCGTAGGTTAATAAGTAATAAATTTTAGTTAGGTAGGTTTCAAGCGAAAGCTTGACTAGGTAGAAGGAGAAGATGATGGCGGAACTCACGATCCGACCCGAGGAGATTCGCGACGCGCTGGCAAAGCACGTTGCTTCCTATAACCCGGGTGCTGCGGCTCGCGATGAGATCGGCACTGTGACCGAAGCTGGCGATGGCATCGCACGTATTGAAGGCTTGCCTTCGACGATGACCAACGAGCTTCTCAAGTTCGAAAACGGAACTTTGGGTCTGGCGCTTAACCTCGACGTGCGCGAAATCGGCGTCGTTATCCTCGGCGAATTCACGGGCATTGAAGAAGGCACATCAGTTCGTCGAACTGGTGAGATTCTTTCGGTACCTGTCGGAGATGGCTTCCTTGGTCGCGTAGTCGATCCACTTGGTCGTCCCATCGACGGTAAAGGCGAGATCGTTTCTGAAGGTCAGCGTGCTCTCGAGCTCCAGGCACCATCGGTAGTCGAGCGCCAACCAGTTAAGGAACCACTTGCTACCGGTATCAAGGCCATCGATGCGATGACCGCTATTGGTCGCGGACAACGTCAGTTGATCATCGGCGATCGTCAAACCGGTAAGACTGCAATTGCTATCGATACCATCATTAACCAGAAGGCAAACTGGAAGAGTGGCGATCCCAAGAAGCAGGTTAAGTGCATCTACGTAGCCATCGGCCAGAAGGGTTCAACCATTGCTTCCGTTAAGGGCGCATTGGAAGAAGCTGGCGCCATGGAGTACACCACGATCGTTGCCTCACCTGCATCAGATCCAGCGGGCTTCAAATACTTGGCTCCATACACCGGTTCGGCTATCGGCCAGCACTGGATGTACAAAGGCGAGCACGTCCTCATTGTTTTTGATGATCTCTCCAAGCAAGCCGAGGCTTACCGCTCGGTCTCACTTCTTCTTCGTCGTCCACCAGGCCGCGAGGCTTACCCTGGCGACGTCTTCTACTTACACTCCCGTCTACTCGAGCGTTGCGCCAAGCTCTCCGATGAACTCGGTGGCGGATCGATGACTGGTTTGCCTATCATCGAAACCAAGGGAAATGACGTTTCTGCGTTTATTCCCACCAACGTTATTTCTATTACCGATGGTCAGTGCTTCTTGGAGACCGACTTGTTCAACGCTGGCGTTCGCCCAGCTATCAACGTAGGTATCTCGGTATCACGCGTTGGTGGTTCGGCACAGACCAAGGCCATGAAGAAGATCGCTGGTCGCCTTCGTTTGGACTTGGCCCAGTATCGTGAACTCGAAGCCTTCGCTGCTTTCGGTTCCGATCTTGATGCTGCATCCAAGGCACAACTCGAGCGCGGTTCGCGCATGGTTGAGCTCTTGAAGCAGGGTCAGTACTCGCCTTATTCAGTCGCTCAAGAAGTTGCTTCTATCTGGGCTGGTACCACCGGCAAGATGGACTCCATTCCTTTGGCAGACATCCGTCGCTTCGAATCCGAATTCTTGGATTTCTTAGCCCGCGAACGCACTGCAATCGTCGATGTCATCAACACATCTCGTGAACTCAGTGATGACACAGTCGCTGCTTTGGAAGAAGCAATTGCTGCATTCAAATCACAGTTTGCAGTTACTGGTGCCGCAGCCGTAAATGAAGCTCCAGCTGAAGCCCTTGATGGCGAAGGCAACGAGCAAATTACACGTCAAGTACCGGCGGTGAAGAAGTAACTCATGGGTGCTCAACTACGTATTTATCGCCGACGGATGCGCTCCGTCAAAGCGACCAAGAAGATTACGAAAGCAATGGAGCTCATCTCCGCTTCTCGTATCGTCAAGGCGCAACAACGAGTCGCAGCCTCATCGCCATATGCGAATGAGCTCACTCGCGCGGTAACTGCAGTTGCCTCATTTTCAAACACCAACCATCCATTGACCACACCTCATCCAAATCCTCGTCGTGCAGCAGTGCTGATCATTACTGCCGACCGTGGTATGGCGGGCGCGTACTCAAACTCTGCGATTAAGGAAGGCGATCAACTGGTCGCTCTTCTCAAAGAGCGCGGTTTGTCGGTTGAGTCTTACTTGGTTGGGCGCAAGGCGGTTAACTTCTATCGCTTCCGTAATCGTGCCATCGCTAACTCTTGGACCGGTTTCTCCGATAACCCCACCTATGCGCATGCCAAAGAGATCTCCGATTCTCTTATCAACGCATTCTTGGCCGAATCCGGAACCGAGAGCCATGGCGTCGATGAACTACACATCGTTTATACCGAATTCAAATCAATGATTACTCAGTTGCCACAGGCCAAGCGCATGTTGCCACTCGAGGTTGTCGAAACTACCGTCAAGACTGGGCTCTTGCCGATGTACGAATTTGAACCAAGCCCTGAAAATGTTTTGAATTCCTTGCTGCCACGTTATGTAGAAGCTCGGGTATTTAACGCGATGTTGCAATCAGCTGCCTCTGAGCATGCTGCTCGTCGTCGCGCGATGAAGTCAGCAACAGATAATGCTGATGAGTTAATTAAGTCTTTGACCCGACTGGCAAACGCTGCTCGTCAGGCCGAAATTACGCAAGAGATCAGTGAAATCGTCGGCGGCGCAGATGCGCTTGCCTCAGCTAGCGCAGGGAGCGAATGATGTCAGGTACACAAACAGCTGCAGGAGTCGGTCGCGTTGCACGCGTCATCGGTCCGGTTGTGGATATTGAATTCCCTGCCGATGCGATGCCCGCAATCTTCAACGCCCTTCACGTCGATGTCGCCCTCGCTGGCGAGGTTCGCATGTTGACCCTGGAAGTTGCCCAGCACATTGGCGATAACTTGGTTCGTGCGATTTCGATGCAACCAACAGATGGCATGGTTCGTGGATCTGCCGTTACTGATACCGGAGCCGCAATCAGCGTGCCCGTCGGTGATGTAACCAAGGGCCACGTATTCAATACTTTGGGCGAATCCTTAGACGTTCCAACCTCCTCTTTGGATATCAAAGAGCGCTGGCCAATTCACCGTACCGCCCCTGCCTTCGATCAGCTCGAGTCCAAGACCGAGATGTTTGAAACTGGTATCAAGGTTATTGACCTTCTGACCCCATATGTTCGTGGTGGAAAGATCGGTCTCTTCGGTGGTGCCGGTGTTGGTAAGACGGTTTTGATCCAAGAGATGATCTATCGCGTAGCTGAAAACTTCGGTGGCGTATCAGTATTCGCCGGTGTTGGTGAGCGTACCCGCGAGGGTAACGACTTGTTCCTTGAAATGACCGAAACCGGCGTTATCAATAAGACCGCATTAGTCTTCGGCCAAATGGATGAGCCGCCAGGGACCCGTCTTCGCGTTGCTCTTTCAGCACTCACCATGGCTGAGTACTTCCGCGATGTGCAGAAGCAGGATGTTCTGCTCTTCATCGATAACATCTTCCGTTTTACCCAGGCAGGTTCAGAAGTTTCAACCCTTCTCGGCCGTATGCCTTCTGCCGTTGGATATCAGCCAACACTTGCAGATGAAATGGGTCAACTTCAGGAGCGCATTACTTCTACTCGTGGTCACTCGATTACTTCGATGCAGGCGATTTACGTTCCTGCCGATGACATCACCGACCCTGCTCCACACACCACCTTTGCTCACTTGGATGCGACCACAGTTCTGTCGCGTCCGATCTCTGAGCTCGGCATCTACCCAGCTGTAGATCCACTGGACTCAACATCACGTATTTTGGATCCACGCTATATCGGCGAGCATCACTTCCGTGTCGCTAACCGCATTAAGCAGATCCTTCAGCGTTACAAGGATCTTCAAGACATCATCGCTATTTTGGGTATTGATGAACTCTCTGAAGATGACCGCATCTTGGTTGGCCGTGCTCGTCGTATTCAGCGCTTCTTGTCGCAGAATACCTTCGTAGCAAAGGTCTTCACAGGTATCGAAGGATCCTTCGTTCCGCTATCTGAAACCATTGAAGCATTCGAAGCACTTGCTGATGGAAAGTACGATCACGTTCCGGAGCAGGCATTCTTTATGTGCGGTGGCTTGGAAGATGTAGAGCGCAAAGCTGCAGAATTGGCAAAGGCCTAATCTTTCATGGCAACCAATTTAACGGTTGAAGTAGTTTCACCGGAGAAGCGAGTTTGGTCGGGCGAGGCCACCATGGTCTCTGCCCGAACACTCGAAGGCGACTTGGGAATTCTTCCCGATCACGCCCCACTTCTTGGTGTGCTGGTTGATGGTTTGGTTTCAATCAAGTCAGCAGATGGCGAAAAAGTGGAGTTTCAGATTAACGGTGGCTTTATTTCAGTTGCCCAAAATCGAGTCTCTATCTTGGGCGAGAGCGCTAGCTAAACTCTTACGACAGTTGCTCCAAGAGCTACCAAGGCCTCTGCAAAACCTGGATATCCGCGATCAATGTGGTACCCATCTTCGACAATAGTGCTGCCTTCGCTAACTAATCCGGCAAGAACTAGCCCGGCCCCTGCCCTGATATCAGTTGCAACAACGGGAGCCCCAGAGAGATGCGGCAAGCCAGTAATAGACGCATGGTGGCCATCGACTTGGATTTGAGCACCTAGTCGAATCAATTCATTGACAAACATAAAGCGGCCTTCAAATACATTTTCGGTGACGATGGAATTGCCTTCGGCCACGGCGTTCATCAAAATGATCAAGGGTTGCAGATCGGTCGGAAATCCAGGGTAGGGAAGCGTTGCTACATCTACGGCGCTGGGACGGCGATCCATTTTTACGCGGACACCATCTGAAGTTGTGGTCACAACTGCTCCGGCAGCAACTAATTTATCTAAGGGAATTTCCATATGTTCGGCGCGGGCTCCGTGAATGGTGATATCACCACGGGTGATTGCAGCAGCAAAGGCCCATGTGCCAGCGACTATGCGATCGCATAAAGTCGAGTGAGTTGCAGGGTGGAGTTTTTCAACACCGGTAATCGTGATTGTCGGAGTGCCTAATCCATCGATTTTTGCGCCCATTGCAATGAGGAGTTCACCAAGGTCCACAACGTCAGGTTCACGGGCGGCGTTGTCGATTGTGGTGACACCTTTAGCAAGTACAGCTGCGGTCATTAAGTTTTCAGTTGCGCCGACGCTGGGGAAATCTAACGTGATGCTGGCGCCTTTGAGGCCCTCTGGGGCGGTGGCAATGACATATCCATGTTCGGAATGGGCTTGCGCACCCAACTCCTTTAAACCTTTGATGTGGTAATCCAAGCCGCGCGAGCCAATGGCATCTCCGCCAGGCAGCGCTACTTCGGCATGCCCAAGTCGGGTGACCAGCGGGCCAAGCACGTTGATCGAGGCGCGCATCTTTCGTACCAAGTCGTAATCGGCGCGAACTCCTGGGACCTTGGGCACATCGATAGTCAAGGTCAACGTTGAGGGTTCGTAAACAACCGTGCAACCGAGCCGCTCGAGTAGTTCTGACATGATGGCGACATCGGCAATATCGGGAACATTTAAAATGGTGCTTTTGCCTTCAGCTAACAAAGTGGCCGCCATCAATTTCAACGCCGAATTCTTGGCTCCGGAGACGTGAACTTCTCCCACTAATCGGGCTCCGCCTTCAACTCGGAAGGAATCGCCAGGCGTCGTGCTGGAGGACATTCGAATAACTCTTCTCTGTTGGAAAGCCTTCATGAAAATGGAGTGGTCTCATCGTACTTGCTGGAATAGGCTCCGACCCA
This sequence comes from Actinomycetota bacterium, assembly GCA_947380835.1. Lineage (GTDB taxonomy): Bacteria > Actinomycetota > Actinomycetes > Nanopelagicales > Nanopelagicaceae > CAIMZW01. The sequence goes on from CANCSL010000002.1 coordinate 48,259, forward strand.
TGGTAAATCTGACGCGCATTTATACAAAAACCGGAGATGACGGGACTACCTCTCTGGGGGATATGAGCCGGACTTCCAAGAATGACCCACGTCTGGAGGCTTATGCCACTGTCGATGAGGCCAATTCCTCGATTGGAGTTGTCCTTTCTTTGGGCGATCTGCAAGATCCAGAAATTCGCAAGTTGCTGGTTCGCATTCAGAACGATCTCTTTGACGTAGGGGCCGATCTCTCCACGCCCGTCGTGGATGACCCGAAAATCGAACCCCTTCGTGTTCTTGAGGTTCAAATTAACTATCTCGAGGGCCAAATCGATTATTACAACGAGCGGCTAGAACCGTTGCGCTCATTTGTCCTTCCTTCCGGAACAGCAACCGCAGCGCTCTTGCACGTCTCACGAACCATCGTGCGCCGGGCCGAGCGTCGTACCTGGAGCGCTATTCACTCCTTCGGCGGCGGCGTTAACTCTTTGACTGCCATGTATCTCAATCGCTTATCTGACCTGCTCTTTGTTTTGGCACGCGTTGCCAATTTGGAAGCCGGGGATGAGTTGTGGGTGCCTGGGGCGAATCGCTAAATCAGCGATTGGCGTTAAGAATATAAGTATTGTTCGGGACTTTCTCTGGA
>CANCSL010000003.1 GCA_947380835.1 Actinomycetota bacterium
TGAGAAAGCACCACCTGAAAGGCCTCACCCGATCTGATTTCTTCCTTAATTCTTTCCACTTGAGCCATGTAAGAAGCGTCAGTGGTGTTTCGTGAAAATACCGGAGTGGGTCGTCCAAGAAGTTGAGAAACTGTCGAAGTTGTTGCCGCTCGCAAACTTGATTCCATTGCATCCAAGCGCCCGATCGCATCATGGTAGGCCTCATCCACTCGCTCGCTACTGCCATCCCAGTTGATGGCATTTGCAATAAGCGTCAAGGTTCCATCTTGGTGATCCAATACTGCTAAATCAGAGGTCAACATAAAAGACAGCTCTGGTACAGGAATATCGTTTGTCGCCACTGAGGAAATCTTTTCCAATCGACGGACAACTTCGTAGCCCATATAACCGACTAACCCACCGGTTAGTGGTGGCAAATCTGAAATTCTGGGAGATTTCAAATGTTCAGCGGAGATTCGTAGCGCAGCTAACGGGTCAATTCCAGATGGAGCGCCTGCGGGCTTTGCCCCTTCCCACATAGCTAACCCATCAACTTCAGTGAGAGTCGCCAGAGAATTGACTCCTATAAACGAATAGCGAGACCAGGTGCCACCATGTTCGGCTGATTCAAGTAAAAAAGTTCCGGGGCGGTCACCGGCGAGCTTTCGATAGAGCGTCAGCGGAGTTTCACTGTCCGCCAATAATTTGCGCCATACTGGAATGACGTTGTGAGCGAGTGCGTGTTTGCGAAATTCCTCGATCAACATAATTTAGTTTGCCTCTGGGCCAGGTGAAATGTGGCGATGGAAACAGGTCCGATCTCCGGTGTGACAGGCTGCGCCGACTTGGTTCACTTTCAATAAGATCGCATCTCCATCGCAGTCATAGGAAATATCCAGAACTTCTTGGACGTGGCCAGAAGTCTCGCCTTTAATCCAGAGGGAATTACGACTGCGGCTCCAATAAACACCACGTTTTGTAGCGATTGTTTGCGCCAAGGCCGATTCATTCATCCAGGCGAGCATCAAGACTTCCCCATTGATCGCATCTTGGGCAATCGCGGCAACAAGCTGACCATTATCGAAATGCGCTTGGACCTCTGAGGGGATTGACTTCATCACCGCGCCATTCTGCCGTACTGCCGACTATTGGCGTACTTGATAACCCTGTTGCGCCAAAAAGCGCTTGACATCACTAATTCGATGAATCCCAAAGTGGAAAATGCTGGCGGCCAACAAGGCATCTGCACCGGCCCCCAGGGCACTGGCGAAGTCCTCGATGGCGCCGGCACCACCGCTGGCAATAATGGGAACGCTGGCGATGGCCCGAACAGTTCGGATCATCTCGAGGTCATACCCCGCTCGAGTCCCATCAGCATCCATTGAATTGAGCAAAATTTCACCAACACCACGCTCGATTGCATCTTCAATCCAAGCGAGGGCATCAAGTTCGGTGCCTTGTCGGCCTCCATGAGTGGTGACCTCAAATCCAGAAGGTGTCCGACCTCGACGTGCATCTACAGAGAGCACCAATACTTGATTGCCAAATCGATCGGCAATTTCATTGATGAGCTGCGGCCGGGCGATGGCAGCGGTATTAATAGAGATTTTGTCTGCACCATTACGCAAAAGCACATTGACGTCATCGACCGAACGAATGCCCCCGCCAACGGTTAATGGAATGAATACTTGTTCTGCAGTTTTGCGGACAATATCGATAGTCGTTTTTCGATCTTCGACACTCGCTGAAATATCCAGAAAGGTAAGTTCGTCGGCACCTTCTTCACCATAACGCTGAGCAAGTTCGACTGGATCACCAGCGTCAACCAAATTTACAAAATTGACGCCCTTAACGACCCGGCCACCTGAAACATCCAGGCAAGGAATTATGCGTTTGGCCAGAGTCATCGTCCAGAGACCTCAAGAGCTTCTTGCAAGGTGAACGCACCGGCATAGAGTGCTTTGCCAACGATCGAACCTTCTACGCCGATTGATACTAATTCTCGAAGGTGGCGCAGATCCTCAAGCGTCGACACTCCACCACTGGCGACCACGGGTTTGGATGTTGCAGCGCAGACTGATTTCAAAAGTTCGATGTTTGGTCCGGTCAACGTGCCATCTTTGGCTACATCCGTAACGATATAACGAGAGCAGCCATCACGATCCAGACGTTCGAGAGTTTCGAAGAGATCTCCACCTTCTTTGGTCCATCCACGAGCGGCCAAAGTGTGCCCACGAACGTCGAGCCCAACCGCAATGCGATCTCCAAACTCGGCAATCACTTTGGAGGTCCAGTCGGGATTTTCCAGAGCAGCGGTTCCTAAATTGACGCGGGTGCAACCGGTTGCCAGTGCTCTACGTAACGACTCGTCATCGCGAATTCCACCAGAAAGTTCAATTTTGATATCAACTGACTTGATCACTTGGGCTAAAAGCTCGGCATTGCTTCCGCGCCCGAAGGCCGCATCGAGATCAACGAGATGTATCCATTCGGCACCGGCGGCAACAAACTCTCTAGCTACTTCCAATGGCGCCCCGTAGACACTTTCGGCCGCCAACTCTCCCTGAACCAGCCGAACGGCACGTCCATCTTTGACATCGATGGCCGGCAATAGCTCCAACGGAGTGCGAAAGCTCATAATGTTTCCGTCCAATTCCTAATCAAACGCGCTCCAGCTGCACCGCTCTTTTCCGGATGGAATTGAGTGGCAACAATATTTTCGTGTTCAACGGCCGCCAAGAAATCTTCGCCGTAATTGCAATAAGTATTGAATGATTCTGGTACCGCATTCTTGGCCGCGTAGGAGTGCACGAAGTAGAAAGCAGATTCTTCAACGCCATGAAAAAGCCTAGATTCAGAATCGGGACGTACGGTATTCCACCCTATGTGCGGAAGAATGGGAGCAGCAATTTGGCTGACTTCGCCTGCAAATATTCCCAGCCCGTTCGCGCCATCTTTTTCCAGTCCATGAGTAAAAAGGATCTGCATGCCGACGCAAATGCCAAAAATAGGTTTCTTTGCCTGGACGCGTGCAGCGATGATGTCCTCGCCGGAGATTTCCAAAAGTTGTTGCATACACGCGCTGAATGCTCCGACACCGGGCACGACCAAACCATCCGCTTGGGCGCACATTTGCGGATCAGAGGTGACGAGAACTTCGTGACCTGTAAGCGCAAAGGCACGTTCAGCAGAACGCAGATTGCCCGATCCGTAATCGAGAATCGCTATCAAAGAACGCCTTTTGTGGAGGGAATTCCGGCAGTACGGCCATCGATGGATACCGCATCGCGCAATGCGCGAGCTACAGCTTTGAACTGAGCTTCAAAAACGTGGTGCGCATTGCGACCCTCGAGCACACGTACATGCAGAGCAATTCGAGCTTCAGCCACGATGGATTCCCAAATGTGACGACCAAGAGTGGTATCAAAAGTTCCGATGAGTTCCACGATTTCAGGTTGACGATGCACCAAGTAGGGCCGTCCGGAAAGATCAACAGCAGCCTGCACCAAAACTTCATCAAGCGGAACCATGGCATCACCGAATCGGCGGATGCCGGCCTTGTCGCCCAGTGCCTCACGAAGCGCCTGACCAAATGCGAGCGATGTGTCTTCAACGGTGTGGTGTGAATCCACGTCGACGTCGCCCTTAGTTTTGACGGTTAGGTCGAAACCAGCGTGCTTCCCTAATTGAGAGAGCATGTGGTCAAAGAATGGGACGCTGGTGTCGATATCGATCAGACCAGTTCCATCCAAATTCAATGAGACATCAACAGAAGACTCTTTCGTTTCTCGTACTACCCGAGCTGTTCTCATTGCACTCCTCATTTATCCGCTGCGACACTATTAAACTTTAAGGTCCTAATTATGCTGCAATCTCCTCAAGCACCGCCAAAAACTGATCATTTTCCTCGGGAGATCCAATGGTGACGCGTAAGTAGCCGGCCAAACCCACATCCCGAATAAGAACGCCTCGATCGAGAAAACGTTGCCACAAATCGGCTGAGGATTGTGGAAAGCCGGTGAAGAGAAGAAAGTTCGCGCTACTAGGAATCGTTCGCAATCCAGCCTTCAACAGCCCAGCGACAACGCGTTCTCGCTCGGAAATAAGCAGTTGGACTTCAGCTTGCAATTGCTCTTGGTGCTCCAATGCCACTTCGGCCGCCGCTTGAGTAATAGCGCTTAGGTGATAAGGAAGGCGGACAATCAGCATGGCATGAACGAGTTCGGGACGGGCAATGAGATATCCAACGCGAGCCCCAGCAAAGGCAAAGGCTTTAGACATCGTTCTGGTAACAACCACGTTTGCAAATTCTGAAATGAGAGTAACGGCCGAATCCTCGGTGGAAAACTCTTGATACGCCTCATCGATGATGAGCAACGCTGACTCGGCAGCGGCGCTCTCAGCCAATTTGCGCAAATGTGAAAGCGGAATGAGATTTCCGGTGGGGTTATTTGGCGTCGTCACGAATACTAACTTCGGAGATGTTTCCCTTATTTTGGTGATGGCACTTTCGACATCAAGTTCAAAATCCTCGGTGCGATTGCCCTGAATCCAAGGCGTCCCCGTTATTTGTGCAATCAAAGGGTGAACCGAATAAGACGGCGTAAACCCCAAGACCAAGGAAGCACTTCCACCGCAAGCCAGAAGGAGTGTTTGCAAGATTTCGTTACTGCCGTTTGCAGCCCAAATATCATCGCAAGTAAAACTTGTATGTGAAAGACCATTGATGTATCGCGCCAATTTAGTTCGGAGCGCCATCGCATCACGATCAGGATATCTATTAAGTGACTTTGCGACTTCACTTATTCTCGACGTAATTGCGGCAGCAACCTCTGTGGGGAGCGGAAAGGGATTTTCGTTCGTGTTGAGGTGAATGACGCCATCAATTTGCGGCGCTCCATAGGGAGAAAGGTTTTGGAGATCCGCGCGCAGTGGCAACCAACTTGGCCAACTCATCGAGTCTGACCCTCTTCAAAGCGGGCGCTCATCGCTTCACCGTGAGCTGGGAGATCTTCGGCGTTAGCCAACGTGATGACATTTGCGGCAATATCGCGGAAAGCTTCTTCCGAATAATTGATGAATGTTAGTCCCCGAAGAAAACTCTGAACGGAGAGCCCACTGGAGTGACATGCGCACCCACCAGTAGGAAGCACATGATTCGAGCCGGCTGAATAATCACCCAAAGAAACAGGCGAGAATCTCCCTAGAAATACTGCGCCGGCATTTCGAATGGAGAGCGCAGTCTCTTCCGGATGAGCAACAACGAGTTCTAGGTGCTCGGCCGCATACGCATTGACCACATCAATCCCTTGGGAAATGGAATCGACTAAAACGATCGCAGATTGTTTGCCCGAGAGCGCTGTGAAAATTCGATCGCTATGTTTGGTAGCCGCAACGCGCAAAGTGAGTTCGGCGGCAACTTCCTGGGCCAACTTTTCCGAATCTGTGACCAAGATGGCAGCGGCAATGGTGTCATGTTCGGCTTGGCTAATAAGGTCGGATGCCACTTCGCCAGCAACAGCGGTTTCATCAGCCAGCACCGCCACCTCGGTAGGACCTGCCTCCGAATCAATTCCAATTTTTCCACGCAAGGCGCGCTTGGCAGCGGCCACGTAAATATTGCCAGGACCTGTGACCATATCGGCGGATTCGCAGACGCCATCTACCCCATAGGCAAACATGGCGATCGCTTGCGCGCCACCAATTGCATATACCTCGGTAATACCCAATAACGCACATGTGGCCAAGATGGTTTGATTGGGCAACCCACCATTATTTGCTTGCGGCGGTGATGCAACCGCGATGCTGGGCACTTTGGCAATTTGGGCAGGAACAACATTCATGATGACCGAACTGGGGTACACCGCTCGCCCGCCCGGGACATAGAGCCCCACGCGATCTACTGGAATCCAACGTTGAAGCACGGTGCCGCCTGGTACTACTTGCGTAAAAGTTTCACTTCGCACTTGATCTTGATGGACTTTTTGAATGCGAAAGATGGCTTCATCAAGCGCCGAGCGAATCTCAGGCGACAGGGTTGCCAACGCATTTTCTATCGCCGCTTGTGGCACGCGAATCGAGTCGGGACGAACGCCATCAAATTCTTGGCAAAGATCTAAGAGATCGACCTCAGTGGCTTGCGATACCCGATGCAAAATCGGCTGAATTTCGCGAACAGCTGCATCGACATCCATCTCGGCGCGCGGCAAAAGAAGTTGGTAGCCGCCTTTGGATAGAGAGCGCCCCCGAAGGTCTAATTTTCGAATGGGGACTTCGCGCATAGGGCAATTCTAGAGGTAGGGCTCAACCTCTCGTGCCAGATATTCCAGGCTAGACCAGGCAATCCGGGCCGAGGATGGCCTTGAGATCTGCGCTCAAACTTGGTGAAGCCGTTATTCGAAGCCCATCATCGAGTTTCATCACCATGCTCTTTTCGCCATCTTCTAATCGAAGATGAACTTCACGGGAGCCAGGATGAGAACGCAGGATTTCCTTCATTCGATCTACGACGGGAGGAGTGCAACGGGCGGTCTCTAAAGTAATAACCAAAGGTCCAGTCGGAGCTTGATTGATATCTGGCATAGACATATCAATGGCCGAGACTCGGGGCGCTTCTTCCCTTTTATCTATGCGTCCTCTAACAACGACAACTCGATCTTCGACCAGGTTCATGGCATGTGTTTCATAAACTTTGGAGAAGAAATTAACATCTATGGCACCTTCAAGATCTTCGATGGTGACAATCGCCCACGTCGTTCCTTGACGGGAAACTTTTCGTTGGATTTGAGTGATTAATCCACCTATATTGACGATCTGATCATGGGCGATGCCATCGTCTGCAACTTGGCTAATGGGAATATCGGTTGCAGCGCGCAATACGTGTTCAACTCCGAAAAGAGGATGGTCTGACACATACAGTCCGAGCATCTCGCGCTCGTAACTGAGCAGCAACATCTTTTCCCACTCCCCCAAAGGAATATCGAGTTCGACTCCAGAGATAGTTGTGGTTGCCTCACCGTGACCGGTGCCAAAAAGATCAAACTGACCAATGGCTTCAGCTCGCTTTGTCTCGCTAACCGAATCGATGGCTTCAAGGAAGACCATCGTCAATCCTTTGCGGGTGTGGTTCAGCGAATCGAATGCGCCGGCTTTGATAAGAGATTCGATCGTCTTCTTGTTACATACTTGCGCATCAACTTTGGCTAAGAAATCTCCGAAAGAAGTATATCGACCCTTGCTTTGGCGATTGGTAGTAATAGAGGCCACGACGTTCTCACCGACATTTCGAATTGCGGTTAATCCAAATCGGATGTCAACGCCCAGCGGGGTGTAATCCGACTGTGATTCATTAACGTCTGGTGGCAAAACTTTGATGCCCATTCGTCGGCATTCGTTTAAGTAAAGAGCGCTCTTATCTTTATCGTCTCGCACGCTGGTGAGAAGTGCAGCCATGTATTCAGCAGGAAAATTAGCTTTGAGGTATGCGGTCCAATAAGAAACCAAGCCATACCCGGCGCTATGAGCACGGTTAAATGCGTAATCGGAGAAGGGGATCAAGGTTTCCCATAACTTATCGATGGCCGCTTTCGAGAATCCATTCTCTTTCATGCCAACTTCAAAGTTAACGTACTCCTTGTCCAGAATATCTTTGTTCTTCTTACCCATTGCCTTACGCAACAGATCAGCGCGTCCCAGCGAGAAGCCAGCGACCTTTTGGGCGATAGCCATTACTTGCTCTTGATAAACAATCAACCCGTAGGTATCTCCCAAGATTTCTTGAAGAGGAGCTTCTAACTCTGGGTGAATGGGATCAACTTTTTGACGCCCATTCTTGCGATCGGCATAGTCAGTATGCGCACCTACGCCCATAGGTCCCGGACGATAAAGCGCAATAACAGCCGAAATATCTTGGAAGGAGTCAGGTGACATCTGTCGAAGAAGAGCTCGCATAGGTCCGCCATCGAGTTGGAAGACTCCTAGCGTGTCTCCTCTGCCCAGCAGTTGATAAGTAAGGGGGTCATCCAAAGTCAAGGTAGCAAGATCGACGGTTTCGCCTCGGTTTGCTTTGATGTTAATCAGGCAATCATCTAGAACAGAAAGGTTGCGCAAGCCGAGAAAGTCCATCTTCAGCAAACCAATTGATTCACAAGCACCCATATCGAATTGGGTGATGATGGCACCATCGGCTTCGCGGCGATGGATAGGAATGACATCGAGCAAAGGCTCTTTGCTGAGGATCACACCTGCGGCATGCACACCCCATTGACGCTTGAGACCTTCTAGTCCCCTAGCAGTATCAACAATGCGCTTGGCATCTACTTCGGAATCATAAATTGATCGAAACTCGCCGGCTTCGGAGTAACGGTCATTTTGCGGATCGAAGACGCCTGCGAGCGAAATATCTTTGCCCATCACGGATGGTGGCAGCGCTTTTGTAAGTCGCTCGCCGATTGCATACGGATAACCCAAAACCCGTGTGGAGTCTTTGAGCGCTTGTTTAGATTTGATAGTTCCGTAAGTAATAATCTGTGCGACTCGATCTTCGCCGTACTTGGTCGTGGCATATTGGATCATTTCGGAGCGACGACGCTCATCAAAGTCCAAGTCGATATCGGGCATGGAGATTCGCTCTGGATTAAGAAAACGTTCAAACAAGAGACCATGGTGGATCGGATCTAATTGAGTGATGCCCAGGACGTAGGAAACCAGCGATCCTGCTGCAGAACCACGACCAGGTCCAACTCGAATACCAACTTCTCGGGCGTGAGAGCACAGATCAGCAACAACTAAGAAGTAGCCAGGGAAGCCCATTTTGATCATGACTTCAAGTTCATAATCTAAGCGCTCCTGATAATGAACCGGAATGTCGCCCTGCATACGTTCGGAAAGTCCAAGCTGGGAAGTCTTGCGCAGCCAAGAGTCTTCACTTTCTCCAGCCGGAACAGTAAAGCGCGGCAAAAGGTTTTCGCCTTCGCGCATTGTGATGTTGCAACGTTCGGCGATTAACAAAGTGTTATCGCAGCTCTCAGGAAGGTCAGCAAAAAGTTGACGCATCTGGGAGGCGCTCTTGAGATAAAACTCGTCGTTATCGAATTTGAATCTTTTAGGGTCTGCCAAAGTGGAACCTGATTGAACGCAGAGAAGTGCTTCATGGGCCACCGAATCTTCATGTTTTGTGTAGTGCAAATCATTGGTGGCGAGAAGTGGCAAACCTAATTCTTTACCCAGTTTAAGGAGATCAGCCTTCACTCGATTTTCAACATCGATGTTGTGATCCATGATCTCCATAAAAAAGTTCTCTTTGCCAAAAATATCGCGTAATTCGCTAGCGGCCGCCTTTGCTTCCTTATAAGCGCCCATCCGCAATCGAGTTTGAATTTCGCCACCGGGACAACCTGTAGTCGCAATGATCCCCCGTGCATATTGAGAGAGAAGCTCGCGATCCATGCGGGGCTTGTAGTAATAACCTTCTAGCGAAGCTAAAGACGCCAATTTAAAAAGATTAGAAAGACCATCATTATTCTCGGCGAGTAGCGTCATATGTGTGTAGGCGCCGCCACCTGAAACATCGTCTTCGCCACCGTCGGCCCACTTGACTCGCTTCTTATCAAATCGAGATTCTGGAGCAACATACGCTTCGATGCCAATAATCGGTTTTATGCCGGCTTTGATCGCCTGCTTGTTAAATTCAAAGGCACCAAAAACATTTCCATGATCGGTAATTGCAATGGCAGGCATTTCCAACCGAGCAGCTTCGCGGACAAGTTCGCCCACGCGGGCAGCCCCATCGAGCATCGAATACTCGGTATGGACATGGAGGTGAACAAAGTCAGACACGGTTAGCGAGATTACTACTGGGTTGACTAGCGGTGCTGGTTAGCGGCAAGAATGGCTAGCGAGCGTGTCAGATCTTCGGGGTACTCGGAGAAGAATTCCAGACTTTCGCGAGTGATCGGGTGAGTAAAGCGCAATTCCCGAGCGTGTAACCACGGGCGATTTATCTGCAACCGCTCGGAGATCGTGTGATCGGCACCGTAGGTGAGATCTCCCACTAGCGGGTGGTGCAGCGCCGAAAAATGGACACGAATCTGGTGCGTGCGCCCCGTCTCAAGCTCGATCTCAAGAAGCGAGACGGCGGGAAAGAATTCCAGCGCTCGGTAATGCGTGATGCTGGGCTTGCCATCTGCAACAACAGCAAATCGGTAGTCCTCACGCGGATGACGATCAATCGGGGCATCAATTGTGCCTTCGGTCGGATCCATGTGACCTTGTACCAGAGCGTGATAAACCTTAGTCACGGTGCGATCTCGAAACTGTTGCTTGAGATCTGAATAAGAAAGTTCATCTTTTGCAATAACCATTAAGCCAGTGGTGCCAACATCGAGGCGATGGACAATTCCCTGCCGCTCGGCTGCGCCACTCGTGGAGACGTTGTAACCACTGGCGATAATTCCACCAATGACGGTTGGGCCTTGCCATCCAGGACTGGGATGAGCTGCAACTCCAGCAGGTTTATCAATCACGATGATGTGGTCATCGTTGTAAACGATTCCCATTCCCTCGAAGGGCGTAGCCTGCAAGGTGGGCTCGGCTTTCTGCGCGGGCATAAGAATCTCGATGACATCTCCGGTGGAAACTCGATCGGATTTCATCATCGCTTTTTGCGAACGCTGAACTTCACCAGCATCAATCAGATTCACGATGGCAGAGCGAGAGAGGCCTAGAACGCGGGCTAGGGCGGCATCAATTCGCTCCTGATCCAAACCTTCGGGAATGGAAATTATCTTGAGGTCGCGTTGGCTCATGGGGTAACTCCTTTAAAACTGTGGCGGCGGAGCATCAGGACCGATGGGCTTGATATTTCGAACCGAAAGAATGACGACAATTATCGCTGACACAACAATAGAGGAATCGGCGACGTTGAATGTGGGCCAATGGGGCAGCTCAATCCAATCAACTACCTGACCCCTCAGAAAGCCGGGCGGGCGAAAGAGGCGATCTGAGAGGTTTCCGAGGATCCCCCCAAGCGCAATGCCCAGGGCCAGCGCCCAAAGCTTGTTCGTGACCTTGTTGCCGTAGTAAAAAATTAGCGCAACTGCACCGACGGCGAGCGCCGAGAGCCATACTGTCTTGGAGGTTGCGAAACTGAAAGCCGCCCCAGAATTGAACTGAAGATTGAATTGAAGAAATGAGCCAACGACCTTGACTGGATAATCCGGAAGGAAATGGATCGCAAGTTCTTTGGAAACATAATCTAGGAAGAAGACCACGAAGGCTAAAAGCGCGATCCTCCGCTGGGCGACCGGTTGAGATGGCGGAGTTAGCGTCGCTCTTCCTTTTGCTTACAGGACATGCAGAGAGTGGCGCGAGGAAAGACTTGGAGACGTTCCTTGCCGACGGAATTTCCGCATTCTTCACAACGTCCATAGGTCCGGCCATCAATGCGCTCTAAGGCACGCTCCGTTTGAAGAACCATATCTCGAGCGTTGTAGACCAATGACATTTCATGTTCGCGTTCAAATGTCTTAGTTCCAGCATCGGCTTGATCGTCACCGGCACCGACGCCAGCTGAACTGATCAAATCGTCCATTTCGCCTTCGGCTTCCAATAATTCTTTTTGCAGACGGATGAGATCCTTCGCAAGCTCGACCCGAATCGCCTTCAACTCGGCAGCGCTCCAAGGATCTTCGCTGACATTGACAACCAGCGGTGCAGGGGCAGATTTGATGGGCTTGAGTACCGATTTTTTGTGAGACTTCGCTGGACGTGGTGGTGGTGGCATCACTAAGCGACGCTCTTCGATGACCGGTTCTGGACCGACATTTGCCTCGTGGGGGGTCACGGTAATAGTCGTGGAATCACCCGTGGTTGTGCTCTGCAATTTTGCCGGGAATGGCTTGGCCGGCGCCTTCTTGGCCACCTTTGCCAGCGTTGGCTTCACAATGTTAGGTGAGCGAACTGCCGCCGCCTTTTTTACCGGCGCTTTCGCGGCCTCGGTCTTGGCTGGGGATTTGGCAGTGCTTTTCGGAGCGGGTGCAGCTTTTTTCACGGGTGCAGCTTTTTTCACAGGGGTCGCTTTCTTAGGTGGCGTAACTTTTTTGGCGGCTGGGCTTTTCGGTTTTGTCACAGCAGATGTTGTTGACTTGCTGGCAACGACCTTTTTTCCCGCCACAGCTTTTTTAGCAGCGAGAGATGCCGCTTGAACTGCGGTTTTGGCCTTTTTCATCACCATAAGAGATCCTCCAGTGCGAACGGCACAGGTTAGAACTAATGTGGGGCGAACGCCAATTAGACCCACCTTCTGGCTTCCTCAATTCTGAGAGCCGTCCTGTAGCCAGGCCTTGCTAGACTTGGAGCACTTACGTCACAGGCAGCGACGGGATATCACCCCCGAGCCGCTGGAAGAGCCGAGATTTTTGCGGGGTAGAACCAGCCGTGAGGGCACCAACGAAAAGCGGTTTTGAGCGCGTGGCCACCCGGCCCGCCCAAAACAAGGCGGGTGGTACCGCGGCCGAGCAGGACCAGGGCCGTCCCTCCAATTCAGTCATTGTTGTCGCAAGCGCCGTTATGGCCGCGTTCGGCAATTGGTTACAGAGTTGAGGGAGATTTACATGTCGACACCTACGTCTATACCGAAGGCGCTTTCGCCGCAGATCGATCTGCCGCAAACCGAGCACCGCATCCTCTCCTTCTGGGATCAATCCAACATTTTTGAAAAGTCGGTCGCTGCCCGAGAAGGCGCCACTTCTTGGAATTTCTTTGAAGGCCCGCCAACTGCCAACGGCAAGCCCGGCACCCACCATATTGAAGCTCGCGTTTTTAAGGATCTCTTTCCGCGCTACCAAACCATGAAGGGCCATCAAGTAATCCGCAAAGCTGGTTGGGATTGCCATGGCCTACCTGTTGAAATTGCCGTAGAAAAAGAATTGGGATTCACGGGCAAGGGCGATATCGAAAAATTTGGAATTGCAGCCTTCAATGATCGTTGTCGCGAATCCGTGCAACGTCACGTTGGCGAATTTACAACTATGACTCGGCGTATGGGTTTTTGGGTTGACTTCGATCAGGCTTACTGGACTATGTCTCCCGAATACATCGAGAGCGTTTGGTGGTCACTCCAACAAATCTGGAAGAAAGGCTTGTTGGTTCAAGATCATCGCGTTGCTCCTTACTGCCCGCGATGCGGAACTGGTTTATCCGATCACGAATTAGCGCAGGGCTATGAGACCGTAACCGATCCTTCGGTCTATGTTCGTTTCCCAGCCACCTCTGGCAAGTTAGCCGAACTAGGCGCTTCGCTCTTGGTCTGGACGACTACTCCCTGGACGTTGGTCTCCAATACCGCCATCGCCGTGAATCCAAAGGTCACCTATGTCGTTGTTGAAGTTCCAACGAAAAATGGCGACGGAGAGATCACTGGTTCTGAAAAGTTGGTCATTGCAGAAAATCTGATCTCTGTGCTGGGAGAAGATTTGCCGGTTCTGGCAACCTTCACTGGCTCCGAACTTGAACGCGTCACCTACCAACGTCCCTTCGATTTGGTAGATATCCCCGATGCGCATTTTGTTGTTCTCGCTGACTACGTCACCATCGAAGACGGAACAGGTCTAGTTCATCAAGCGCCAGCATTTGGTGCCGATGATTTAAGCATCTGCAGAAGTTATGGCCTGCCGGTTGTAAATCCGGTGGCGCCCGATGGAACCTTCCTTGCCGGAATCGATCTCGTAGGCGGACTCTTCTTTAAAGATGCCGACAAAGTGCTCATCCGAGATTTGAAAGCCCGGGGCTTGATGTTTCGGCACACGCAGTATGAACACTCCTATCCACATTGCTGGCGCTGTCACACCGTACTTATCTATTACGCACAACCCTCTTGGTACATCCGCACAACCGCTATTAAAGATGCCCTCTTGCGCGAAAATCAAAAAACAAATTGGCATCCGGAGACCATCAAGAATGGGCGTTTCGGCGATTGGCTCAATAACAATATCGACTGGGCGGTCTCTCGCAATCGATACTGGGGTACTCCCCTACCAATCTGGCGTTGTGAAAACGGACATGATTATTGTGTTGGATCATTGGCAGAACTTGGTTCTCTAGCCAACCAGGAATTAACAGCGAGCGATCCGCATCGACCATTTGTGGATGACATAACTTTTCCATGCCTTGAATGTGCAGCTCCCATGAAGCGCGTTAACGAAGTCATTGATTGCTGGTACGACTCTGGCGCAATGCCCTTTGCACAATGGGGCTATCCTCATAAAGAAGGTTCAGCCGAACAATTCAATAACGCCTACCCTGCAGATTTCATCGCCGAAGCCATCGATCAAACCCGCGGATGGTTTTATACCTTGATGACCATCGGAACTTTAGTTTTTGATCAGAGTTCATATGAGACGGTTCTCTGCTTGGGCCATATTTTGGATAAAGATGGTCGAAAGATGAGTAAGCATTTGGGGAATGTGCTCGAACCTGTTCCACTCATGGATCAACATGGCGCGGACGCAGTTCGCTGGTTTATGTTGGCTGCTGGATCTCCTTGGAGCTCTCGCCGAGTTGGACACGATGCCATCTCTGATGTGGTTCGAAAAACTCTCCTCACGTACTGGAATACCGTCTCATTCTTCTCGCTCTATGCTCATGCATCGGATTTTGAATTTGGAGCGGCCGAATACACGCCATCAACTCTAGATCGTTGGATCATTTCAGAGCTCAATCTCCTTATCGCCGGGGTGGACTCGGCGCTGGGCGCATATGATTCTCAAGAAGCCGGACGAGTACTTGCTAGCTTCATCGACGATCTTTCGAATTGGTATGTACGCAGATCTCGTCGGCGATTCTGGGATGGCGACGCTGCTGCGCTTTCTACTCTTTACATCTGCATCCGCGAGCTCACGAAATTAATGGCTCCGATGGTGCCCTTCATTACGGAGCACGTATGGCAAGAGCTTGTGCGAGTTGTCGAACCCGAGATTGTGGAATCCGTTCACTTGGCCGATTTTCCGCTCTCCTTTGACTCTCAGATCGATCGCCAACTCTCCAACTCGGTTCAGCTTTCCAGAAGGTTGGTAGAACTAGGGCGTGCGGCGAGGGCTGAATCCAAAATCAAAATTCGCCAGCCCCTCAGTCGAGCTCTCGTATCCGCCCTTGATTGGGAGAAGATGGATGGAGAGATCCGATCACACATTGCCGACGAGCTCAACGTTCTATCCCTCGACGAACTCTCCACCGCTGGTTCCGACCTAGTGGAAGTATCGATCAAGGCGAATTTCCGCACTATCGGAGCGCGCTATGGCGCTTCAGTTCAGCAGATCGCCGCGGCAATTCATAGCGCCAATGCTGCCGAATTAGTAGCGACGATTCGTAGAGAAGGTCTTGCCAAGCTTGCCTTTGGTGACGGTTCGCAGATTGCTGAAGTGGTGCATGACGACCTCATCATCACCGAAACTCCAAAGGAAGGTTGGTCTGTAGCCAGCCATTCCGGCGAAAGCGTGGCATTGGATCTAGAGCTAAACCACGAACTCATTCAGGCAGGATTGGTGCGAGAGGTAATTCGTGCGATCCAAGAGGAGCGCAAGAATTCGGGATTCGATATCAGCGACCGCATCTCGGTAACCTGGAATGCGCCGATGTTGTTGGCCGAAGCCATCACGAACTCGGTCGAAGCGATTTCCGATGAAGTACTTGCTCTGGAATTCAAGCGCGACTCGGAGCAGCCATTTGGAAGTAACGAGCTTGAACTCTTCCTACAACTGACCAAGAACTAGCAACTACAAAAAAACGTCTGGGTGAATTAAGGGATCATCCAGACGAGACGATCCAGCAGTTGAATGGCGAAGAAAATAACGATGAAGGACAGATCGAGATTGACAGAGCCAATTCGCAACGGCGGAACAAACCTGCGCACAAATCTCAAAGGCGGATCAGTAATAGAAAAAACCAGATCCGCAATGGCGAGAACAATGCCCCGTGGACGCCAATTTCTTGCAAACATTCTGATGTAATCCAAAATCAGGCGAGCAAAAAGGCAGAGCAAAAAGATTTGAATAATTGCAGAAAGAATTTTACCGATTGTCATAAGTGAGTTGCTTTACTTAATGGTGCGATCAGCTTTGGTTGAAAAAACTGGCCTCAGCGGCTGCAGCTTTATCTTCCACACTGACCATCACATTGGGTGGGGTGAGCAAAAATACTTTTGATGTTACGCGCTCGATACTTCCGTGGTGGCCGAAGACCAAGCCAGAAGCGAAATCTACTAAGCGCTTGCGCTCGGACTCTTCCATATCGCTGAGGTTCATGATGACTGGCTGACCTTCACGATAATGCTCGCCGATATTTCTGGCCTCGTTATAAAAACGTGGATGAATGGTGATGATGCGATCCATGATGGGAAGCTCGCGTTGCTCTGCAACTGCGGCCGGACGAACCGGGCTGGAAGGAACTGACGTCACATTTGATTGCGCCCAACTTGGGGTTACAGCGGTGACGGGACGTACGCTTCGACGAGGCTCAGCCACAATTGCCGGAGCAAGATCCATCTCCTCTTCTTCAACCAAACCGAGGAAACCTGCCATCTTCTTAAACGCATTAGCCATACGTAAATCTTAAGTGAAGGGTTAGCGAGACCCGAGGATTGAACTACCTACGCGAATGTGTGTCGCCCCAGCCGCTATCGCTGCTTCAAAATCTCCGCTCATTCCGCACGAGAGGGATACCAGCTGGGGAAATTCCACAGCAAATTCTCTGCGAAGCGCGGCTAGGTGGAAGAATGCTTCGGCCGGGTCGTGCGCCAACGGAGCTACTGCCATGAGCCCCTGAAGTTCCAACCCTGGGAGGCGGGCGCACTCACGAAGAAATTCCGTTAATCGAGCAGGTTCAACGCCGCCTCGACCATCTCCGCCATCGGGGGCATCTAATGAGACTTGGACAAAGACAGAGAGGGATTTTTCTAGGAGAAGCCCGGCAATCTTGCTGGCATGGCTAAGGTCATCAAGGGAGTGAATGACATCTGCCCATCCCGTAATAGAACGTAATTTTTTCGATTGAATGTGGCCCTGAAAATGCCAGATGGCATCACTCGGCAGCGCCGCTGATTTCTCTCGGGCCTCTTGATCACGATTTTCACCGAAGTTTCGCTCTCCCAAATCATAGAGAATCTGTACATCGGAGGCAGGAAAGTTCTTAGTGACCGAGATGAGAGTGATTTCCATCGGATCACGACCGGCTTTGTGGCAGGCGATGTGTATTCGCTCTTTTACTCCCTGAAGCGATGCTGCGATGAAATCGCCACGTTCATTCATAAAGCGATCACTCCAGCCTGTCGGCCCGTGGTCTGGCTGCGGCGAAATGAATAATATTTATCGTTCTCTTGCGTGCAGATGCGTTGAACCACAACTGAAACACCAGAGCGTTGTAAAATTGCTTCTGCGCCTGCCACTAAATTGAGTTGATGAAGATCGGTATTGGTAGCTAATTCTGGGAGAACGGCAATCGCCTCTTCATAAGTAGCGAGATCGACTTCATAACACGAGGTGCAAATTGCTGGACCAATTTCCGCGGTCATCTGATCTCGCTCGTCCTCCGGAAATTTGGCAATGACTTTCTGAATAATCCCGGCCAACAAACCGCGGCGACCTACATGAACCGCAGCGACCATGGAAGAGGATGCAAGGAGCAAAGGTAAGCAATCGGCAACTAAAACCGCCAGACCAACCCCTTTAGTCCGGGTGAAGATCGCATCCGCATCTGGAATAACTCCATCGGCAGAATGCACTTCAGCGATTTCGGTGCCGTGAGTTTGATTCATAAAGACCAAACCCTCGAGTGAGAAAAGTTTTGCGAGAAGTTTTCGGTTGGCCATGACAGTTTCTGCATCGTCGTGGACATGAAGCCCAAGATTGAAGGACTCAAAAACACCAACACTTAATCCGCCAGCACGTCCAGTAAATAAAGTCCGAGCCATCTGGAATTACTTCATAAAGTCAGGAACGTCTATCTCATCCTCTACAACAAGTTCCTCAAAAGTAATCTTCTTGCGATTCGGGCTCGATTCGGCAGAAGTTGAAGAGGGTAGATCTAGGGCTACGGCAATAGGGTCGTTAGCTGGGACCGGGTTTGCATTCCCCGCAAGGGTGGCGGCATCGATCACAGGGACCGCGACCCACTTGGGCGCTCCCCCATCAAAACCTGCGGCTATAACTGTTACGCGTACTTCATCCCCTAAAGCATCATCGATAACTGTTCCGAAAATGATGTTGGCATCTGGGTGAGCAGAAGCGGCAACGAGTTCGGCAGCTTCGCTGAGTTCAAAGAGTCCAAGGTCGGAACCGCCAGCAATAGAAAGAAGTACACCATGCGCGCCATCGATAGATGCTTCAAGGAGCGGGCTGGCGATGGCAAGTTCTGCAGCGCGAGTTGCGCGGGCTTCGCCTCGAGCAGAACCAATTCCCATGAGGGCAGAACCAGCACCAGACATAACGCTCTTGACATCAGCAAAGTCGAGGTTGATCAACCCTGGGGTTGTGATCAAATCAGTTATGCCCTGAACGCCAGAAAGGAGAACTTGATCTGCGCTTCGGAATGCTTCGAGTTGGCTGATGGAACGATCTGAGATTGCGAGTAAGCGATCATTCGGAATGACTATTAACGTATCCACTTCTTGGCGAAGCAAGGCAATGCCTTCTTCGGCTTGCGCAGAACGACGCTTACCTTCAAAAGAAAACGGTTTGGTTACAACGCCGACAGTCAGCGCTCCTAGGTCTTTAGAAATCTTCGCAACGATGGGTGCTCCACCTGTACCAGTTCCGCCACCTTCGCCTGCAGTTACAAAAACCATATCGGCACCGCGGAGAACTTCTTCAATTTCTTCAACGTGATCGAGCGCTGCTTGCTTTCCAATTTCTGGAGCTGCACCAGCACCGAGTCCGCGAGTTAGTTTGCGTCCAATATCGAGTTTTACGTCGGCATCACTCATGATGAGTTGTTGTGCGTCTGTGTTGATAGCAATGAACTCAACACCTTTTAACCCGGCTTCGATCATGCGATTGACAGCATTGACTCCGCCGCCACCAATTCCTACTACCTTGATGACTGCTAAGTAATTTTGCGGTGTTGCCACAATGCGCCTTTCTTCGGACCCTAAATCTCAACTAGAGACTTAAGGTTAAATTTTTATCTTTGGTTAAAGTAGAGCGCACACCTACTACAAGCAATGACCGACACGAATATAAGCCAACTTGTTTTGATCCCCTTATTTTGTAATCGGAGCTGTTGGAGCGCTTACATCGTAGGTGGTCGCTTTACCATTTTCCGGTAGCGCATAAAGGGCGCGAAATACTTTGATTTTTGTGGCAACATCCTGATCGTTGCCCCAGCGAATATTCAAAACTTTTCCCGTCAACGAAACCTGCATCTCGATAAAGCCGCTCGAAGAAACGTGAACGCCCTGTAGACCCAAAATAAAATCGGCTGGAACAAGGGAGAGCAATCGAGCCACGCTCTTCTTTGCTTGATCGTCACTAGAGGCGAAAGTTATTCGAGGGAGTTTCTGTAGGAGTTCTGGCGTCTGAAATTGGATGCCATTCTCATCGAGATAAGTTCGTTGCCCCGTCCCTGTGGCGAAGTAGGCGATCGGCGTTCGCTCTGTGACTTCAATGCGGACAATGCCCGCGCGCCAATTGCGACGAACTGATTCAGTCGCTACCCAAGAGATATCTGACAAAGTCCTATTCAGTACCCGAACATTTACTCGAGCCATTGGTTTACCTACGGCCAAATGTCCCGAACTTGCCGCCAATGATTCTTGGATTATGCCTAAGCGAGATGTCCCAGATACCTCGATCTTCTTGACTGACAAAATGTTCGACCAACCCAAGACATAAATTGCCCCGCCCAGCAAGGCAACTCCAATCAGGGCGGCTAAGGCACCGCGTCTAGATCTCACTTTTTATCACCATCACTATTTGGATCTTATTCGGAAAGCGCTGAAAGGATCACAGGAGCTAACGAGCTGACATCGCCAGCACCGAGAGTCATGATGACGTCGCCTTCTCGTGCATCAGCAACAACGCGGCTCACCATGTCTACCATCGAAGGTTCGACAATCACTTTCTGATGAGATATTCGCTGAGCAATCAGCGCAGAGGTAACGCCCGGAATGGGATCTTCGCTAGCAGGGTAGATCTCTAGCAAATAGACCGAATCCGCCTGGGAAAGAGTTGCGGCAAATTCAGTAGCAAATGCTTGGGTACGAGAAAATCGATGTGGTTGAAAAATCACGAGCAGGCGGCCAGATCCAACAAAAAGTCGCGCAGTCTTTAAAGTTGCTTCAATCTCAGTCGGATGATGTCCATAGTCATCTAC
Source organism: Actinomycetota bacterium (assembly GCA_947380835.1). Taxonomy (GTDB): domain Bacteria; phylum Actinomycetota; class Actinomycetes; order Nanopelagicales; family Nanopelagicaceae; genus CAIMZW01. The sequence continues at coordinate 20,341 of CANCSL010000003.1, forward strand.
TACTCGAACTCCTCGGGCTTCGCCTTTAACTTCAAAACGTCGGCGGGTGCCGGTAAACATACTCAATCCAGAAAGTAGATCGCTCTCGTCTACGCCTAATTCTGCGCCTGCAGCAATTGCTGCAACTGCGTTGTAAATATTGTGCTTTCCCGGAACTGAAAGTTTTAGTTCTCCCAGCACACGGCCATTATGAGTTACTCGCGCAGAACTTGTAGTTGCCGAAAGCGCGATACGTGAGATTCCAAAATCTCCAGATTCACCGTAGGTGACTACCCGAATATCATCCCGCCCAACGAGCGCACGAAGTTCTTGCGAGCCAGGATCATCAGCGCAGAGGACAAGAAATCCACCGGGCCGGATAGTGCTCACAAATTCTTGAAATATCTGCATGATGGCTGGAAGATCGGCGAAGTGATCAACGTGATCTAGCTCAACATTGGTTACGATCGCGCCAAAAGGTCGGTAGACCAGGAACGAACCATCTGATTCGTCGGCCTCAGCGATAAAAATACTGCCGCTGCCTCTATGGGCATTAGTACCTGAACTATTGATCATTCCGCCAATAGCAAAGGAAGGATCCAAGCCGGCATGCTGGATGGCCACCGTCAGCATGGAGGTCGTCGTAGTTTTCCCGTGAGTGCCTGCAACTGCTACGGAAACTGAATCTGACATGAGAATCGAAAGCGCTTCTGCGCGTTGCAAAATTGGAACTCCGCTCGAGCGAGCAGCGATCATTTCTATATTCTTTTCCGAGATCGCCCCCGAGACCACAATCAAGCTAGCGCCATCGATATTTTGAGGCGCATGTCCAACTGATATCTCTCCACCTAAGGCTCGGAGCCCCACCAAAACTTGGCTCTCCTTGACGTCAGAGCCAGAGACAGAAATACCTTGATCCAGCATGATGCGAGCGATTCCGCTCATGCCTGCCCCGCCAATGCCGATGAAGTGGACTTTTAGATTGCGAAGGTCAGCCAGCGAGAAATTCATCGAGAACCCTTTACCAGGAGAGAGCGGATTAGCTCTGCCATCAACTGCGCAGCGTTAGGTTGCAATTTAGCCTGACGATTGTCGCGTTGCTGTGTGGCTTTGAGCATCAATCGACCAATATTGTGAGTGAGCCACTCGCCGGTTAAATGAGAGTTGTCGAGAAGCTCGGCCGCACCTTCGTCAACTAATTCTTGGGCATTGGCTCGCTGCTCTCCATTACCAACAGCAAGTGGCACCAATACGGCATAATTTTGAACGGTTGCTATTTCAACACAAGTTGCAGCCCCACTGCGCGCAAGAATCAAATCACTTGCCGCATAAGCATCGGCCATGTTCTCAAGATACGGCAGCGGTACATAACCTGGCATCGATATGGGAAGCTTATTCGAGCGACCGACTCCATGAATGATTTGTACCCCGCACTTCAACAGTGTCGGTAAGGCCTCTGCCACGGATTGGTTTATACGTTCGGCGCCGAGAGACCCACCAAAAATGAGCATGACAGGTAGGGCGGGATCAAGGCCAAACTCCTTGCATGCCAACTCTCTGCGGCGAGTACGTTCATGGGCATCCGATGAAGCCAGGCCAAGAATGGAATCACGCAAAGGTAAACCAACTAGTTGTGCCTGGCTCCAGCACTTGCCGGTTCTTCGCGCGCTGGCAAAGGTAATCGTGGTGTTAGACGTGAAACATGCACCTAGGCGGTTAGCCCAACCGGGTTTTGCATTCTGCTCGTGGACGACAATAGGAATTCTCAAAAATTTAGCCACAACATAGCAAGGCGCACTTACGTAACCACCGAAACCGATAAGCAAGTCGGTCTCTCGGAGCAAGCGAAAGGTTTGAGATAGCACGCTTATCCAACGAAATGGCCATAGAAGGACAGAGACGGAAATTTTCCGAGGAAGGGTTACTTTCGAGATGTGGTGGAGTGGGAATCCGGCAGCTACAACGAGTTGGTTTTCGATTCCACTTTTTGTTCCAATAAATTTGCACTCTAACTTTTCAGTGTTTCCTTTGAATCCATGTGCGCTCAATTCGTGTGCAACTGCGATGGCAGGCTCAACGTGTCCGGCAGTACCACCGGCTGCGAAAGTAACGACCTTGGTCATACTGCACTTCCCGAAACTTGTCCGCGACTTGATTTGCGATGAGCAAGGTAATCCTTTACTCCAGATTCACGGCGGGCAACGTTGAGTACAAATGCGACTCCGATGCAATTAGCGATCAGGGAGGATCCCCCATAAGAAATGAACGGCAACGTAACTCCAATAACCGGAAAAAGACCAATATCAGATCCTAGATTGACGGCGACTTGGAGCATTAACCAACAAGCAACACCGGCGGATGCATAACGAGAAAAGATATCTTTGGTCTGCACCGAAACTCTGAAAATCCCATAAATGAGAATGGCATAGAGACAAAGAACCACCAAAGTTCCCAGCAAGCCCATCTCCTCGCCAATAACAGAGAAGATGAAGTCCGTATTAGCCTCCGACAAGTTTGCCCATTTTTGTCGACTGGCACCAAGTCCAACACCAAAGAAACCGCCACTTGCCAAACCCATGACGCTATGGGCAGTTTGCCAGCCAGCAAATTTGTAATTTTGGGCTGAAAACGGATGCAGAACTGCAGTAAAACGATGCAATCTATTTGGCTGCGTGATAACAAAGGCCGTCGCGAAAAGCAGGCCGGCGCCAATGACAGTAACGAAATTTCGTATAGGTAATCCGCCGACGAAGAGCATTGCCCCGGCGATACCCATGACGATGAGCGCTGTTCCGAGATCCTTACCTAACATAATGAGACTTAAAATCACAAGCACGGCTGGAAGGAGTAATCCCAAGATATTGAGAGGTCGGTCGGTCTGAGAACGTTCTTCGTATCGGCGCAACTGCAGGGCGCAAAAAAGAATTAAACCGAATTTCGCAAATTCGCTGGGCTGAATCGTAAAGGGTCCAAAACCAATCCAGTTGGTATTTCCATTTACATTCTTACCAATACCAGGGATCTGTGGGAGCACAAGAATGCCAGCGCTGACAAATATTGCGACTCGAGAGAGAACCACCCACAGCTCTGGCTTAAGTTTCAAAGCTACGAAGGAAGAACTCATAGCAATCCCAAGGAAAAGCAATTGCTTGATGAAAATTGAATAAGTATTGCCATTTTGCTCGAAAGACTTTACCGAAGAGGAAGAGAGGACCATTACTAAACCTAGACCGATGAGCGCGGTCGTTGAAAATAGAATGGCGAAATAAGGCAATGTGGGTCGGCGAAGGAGTGGGTCTTCTCTCTTCATAAGCCGAGAGATTCTCTTACGGCGTGAGCAAAGAGATCGCCTCGCTCTGCATACGACTTGAATTGATCCATTGAGGCACAGGCTGGGGCCAAAAGCACTGTATCCCCATCCTGCGCAAGTTCTTTGGCCTGAGCAACTACTTGACGCATAAGTTCTTCCGACGTCGAACTTTTATCAATTTTGAAAATTGGAATCTGCGGAGCGAACTTGGCCAAGGCATCGGCAATGACATCTCGATCCTGACCAATCAAAATTGCAGCTCGGATTCGGACTGCGCCACGCTTGACGAGATCATCCATGCTGGCTCCTTTTGCCAAGCCACCGGCAATCCATACCACCGACAACGCGGACAAAATCGAGGCAAATGCTGCGTGTGGATTAGTAGCCTTCGAATCATCGACCCAGGAAATTCCATCTGCAGATGCCACAAGTTCTAGGCGGTGATGATCCACCTTAAAATTCCTTAAACCGCTTTGAATTTCCGAATGTGGGATACCAAGAGTGAGAGCAAGCCCGGCCGCCGCAAGAGCATTGGAAACGTTGTGCGGAACCGTTGGCTTAATGTCAGATAGCTCGGCCAACATGGCAGCCTTTGTCGGGTCAGCAGAGAACGCTCGATCAACCAGCAACTCTTCGACCAGTCCGAGTTCGCCACCTCGTGGGACCTGCAACGAGTAGTAAATCTTGCGACCGTTCCACGATGTGCTTCTTGCGCTAACTTCGGAATCGTCAATATTGAGAACGGCAGTATTTGTCTGCCTGAGCAGTTTTAGCTTGGCGTTTGCATACTCATCGAAACTTCCATGCCAATCGATATGGTCTTCGGCAATGTTTAAGATGGCAACAGAATGGAATATCGGAAGTTGGCTCCACTCAATTTGGAAGGAAGAAAGTTCGAGTGCCAAGACGTCGATCTGTTCGAGAGATGAAAGTGCAGTGATAACTGGTTCGCCCACGTTGCCACATGCTCGGCCATTTATCCCTGCCGAAATCAAAATCGATTCAAGCATTTGGATTGTGGTTGTTTTGCCATTGGTGCCAGTTAATGCCACCCATTTCTGCTCTGGCGCCACTTCCTCCTTCACCAACCAGGCAAAATCCAATTCGCTATATACCTGGATCTTACGATCGAGAAAATCCAGAACGAGAGGATGATCAAGTCTCCAGCCAGGAGAGGCGACTGCGAAGGTATAAGAATCTTCCACAGCTAACTCTTGTTTGGCTTGCAATCCAGAAATGTTCGTTGGCTTTTCATCATAAAGCTCAACGTTGGCACCTTTGTTCTGCAAAAACGAAATAACGCCTGTACCAGTTACTCCCCCACCCAGCACAGCAATTCGTGCCCCAGCGAGATCTTCCAGAAATGACATGTCAAGAAACGACCCATTGCGCGTAGAAGAGTCCGAGCCCGGTAGCGACGCTAAGACCAGCAAGAATCCAGAATCGAATCACGATGGTGACTTCGCCCCAGCCACTCAACTCGAAATGATGTTGTAATGGAGCCATTTTAAAAACTCGTTTTCCACCCGACAATTTGAAATAGCCGGTTTGAATGATTACCGACAGGGTGATCAGAACGAAAAGCCCGCCCAAAGCAATAAGTAACAACTCGGTGCGAAGCGTGATGGCAATGCCGGCAATGGCTCCACCCAGAGCCAGCGAACCCACATCTCCCATAAATATTTTCGCAGGTGATGCGTTCCACCATAAAAAACCGGCGCAAGCGCCAGCAAGACCGGCAGCCACTACGGCGACATCAAGTGGATCTCGGACGGCGTAGCACTTCGCAATATTGGTAACTGCGCAACTCTGACCGAATTCCCAGACCCCAATGAGAACAAAGGCGAGGAAAGTCATGATCGAGGCACCTGTAGCTAAACCATCAAGCCCGTCAGTTAGGTTGACGCCATTACTTGTGCCCAACACCATAAAAATTACCCAGATGACGACCAAGACGGAGCCCAGAGAAAGTGAGGTATCGCGAACGCTAGAAAGATGTAACGAGATCGGAGTCAAGCCGGCGCTGTCTCGGAAATGAATACCTAAGACGGCAAAGATGCCAGCAGCCAGCATTTGACCGAGCAGTTTCTGCTTGGCATTGAGACCGAGCGAACGTTGGTTACTTACTTTGAGCCAATCATCAGCCAGGCCAACTATTCCAAGAGTCAGCACCAGTCCGAGAACCAAGATGGCCGATGCGCTGACAGCGATGCCGGTGATCAAGTGGCTGACAAAATATGAAGTAATGCTTGCACCAATGAGGACTATCCCGCCCATTGTTGGGGTGCCATGTTTTACATGGTGGCTGGTTGGACCATCATCACGAATGATTTGACCGTACCCGCGTTTTGCCAGAATCCGAATCAAAATCGGTGTGAGAAAAATGCTTAATAATGCGGCCAGGGCACCTGAAACCAAAATGCCTTTCATTCGTGCGCCGCCTTCCATATATTTAGTAATTCTTGCGCTAAATCATTGAGATGTTCAGACCGAGATGCTTTCACCAAGACCACATCTCCCGCTTCAAAATGTTCCACAAAGGTAGTTGCATCTGAAATCGCAGCGCACGAATGTATAGCCGTGTTATCTCCTTGGTCGTCTACGTTCGAAATATTTGACGTGTCGAAATCGAAAAGGTTGGTCCCCACAGTGACCAAGTGATCTATCCCAATGTCGGAGACGAGTCTGCCAATTGCTGAATGGGAAGTGGCCTCTGACGCGCCGAGCTCGCCCATCTTCCCGAGAAAGGCCCACGACCGACCGCCCCTCTCCTGAGACATCAGGGCCAAGGTACGCAGAGCCGCCGCCATGCTTTCTGGATTGGCGTTGTAGGCATCATTAATAAGGAGAAGACCGTTGACGTCATGGAGTTCCATGCGCCATTTACTGCCCGGTTCGGCGGTGGAGAGCGCAGCCGCAATAGTCTCTAGCGGAATATGCAGCGCCGTAGCGACCGCTGCCGCTGCCAACGCGTTTGAGATCTGGTGCAAGCCCAAAAGTTGAAGCGAGACTGGTTGACGACCTTCAGGAGTGACGAGATCGAAATGCGCCCGTCCCTCGCGAAGTTCAACATCTGCCGCTCTAATCTCGCAATTGCTCTTCTCGCCAAAGCGCAGCACTTTGCGTGGAGATCCATCCGACATATGCGGAGTAAATTCGTCATAAGTTCCCAAGACTGCAATCGCGTCAGATGAAAGACCGCGGATGAGTTCTGATTTAGCCTGCGCAATTAACTCTCTCGAACCAAATTCTCCGATGTGAGCCTGACCTACTACAAGAACCACTCCTACATCGGGTGTGGCAATCTCGACAAGTTTTGAAATATCTCCTACGTGGCGCGCGCCCATCTCCACTACACAATATTTGGTATTTTCATCGCAGCGCAGCAAAGTGAGCGGCACTCCGATTTCATTGTTAAAATTTCCGCTCGGGGCAACGGTGGGCGCAACTATTTCAAGAAGATGCAACAACAAATCTTTTGTGGTCGTTTTGCCTTGTGAACCAGTAATTCCGATGACAGTCAGATCGGCTATTGCGTTGCGAACATGGGTGGCCAAAGCTGCAAGTGCAATGGTGGGATCCTTTACCAATATCGATGGCTCATCAACGGCTTTACTCACCAAAGCAAATTTTGCGCCGGCATCATGGGCCGCACGAACAAAATCATGGCCATCGGCGTGCTCGCCCGTGAAAGCAACGAAGAAAGTTTCGCTGGTGGCTTCTCTCGAATCAATGACTGGGTACTGCGAGATGGTTTCTTCTCCTCGCAAGTTGTGCAGGGAACCACCAACGATTTCAGCGATCTGAGCAGCGGTTATCTTGATCATTCAAGTCCCTCGATTGCTTTCGCGAGTTCAATCCGATCATCAAATGGATACTTCACGCCATTTATCTCTTGGCCAAGTTCATGTCCTTTGCCCAGCACGACCACAGTGTCCCCAGGTCCTGCCTGCGAAACCGCATATCGAATTGCTGCTGCACGATCCACTTCGACCACACATGGAGAGTGAATCTCCAAACCAGCAGTCATTTCTAGCAAAATATCTAACGGGTTTTCAGAACGAGGGTTGTCGCTGGTAAAGACCGCGATATCTGAGAGCTCGAGTAATAACTTTCCCATAATTGGCCGTTTGGTGCGATCACGATCGCCGCCACAACCCAAAACCCCAATAACTCTTTGAGCAGAAGATTTTTGTAACGTCCGAAGTATGCGCTCCACGGCATCAGGCGTATGTGCGAAATCGACGAGCGCACGGAAATCCTGACCTATATCTATTTTTTCCAGTCGACCTGGAACGCCACCTAGCTTGGGCAAATAGGCGGCAATTGCAATGGGATCGACGCCACTGTTGTAAGCCAGCGCCATCGCTAAAAGAGCATTATCGAGATTATGGTCACCGATAAGCGGCAAGAGCCCCTCGATCAGGACACCGCCTTCCCCCCGTAAAGAAATCTCAAATCCACTCTCAACTTCCAGGGCAGATACGTAATGCCAATTTGCCACTTTGTTAAACCGAGAAACGGTTATGACTGGAATACCAGCCTCTTGCGATAAGCGAAGCCCATAAGGGTCGTCAATATTTATTAGGGCCAGATCTGAATATTCAGAAGTGAATAATTTGGCTTTGGCAGCGTAATAGCTTTCCATAGACCCGTGATAGTCCAAGTGATCTTGAGTCAAATTACTGAAAGCAGAGAGCGAGAAATGCGCACCTGCAACTCGTGATTGATCGAGCGCATGGCTGCTAACTTCCATCACCATATGTGTTACGTGCTGCTCGCGCATAGCGGCAACGATTTGTTGGAGTTCGCTCGCTTCCGGAGTTGTAAACGAAGTTGGGTAATCCTGGTTTCCGATAGATACGCCGGTGGTTCCAATGAATCCAACTTCTCTATGTTCGAGTTGCCAGAATTGATGAAGAAGTGAAGCGGTGGTGGTCTTTCCATTTGTACCGGTAATTCCGACAGTAAAAATGTTTCCAAAGGGAAAGTCGTAGATCCAAGCCGAAACATCACCTGTTCGGAGTCGGACATCTTGAGTTTCAACTATTGGCAATGCTGTGCTGGCGATGGCAGATCCTGCAGCGTCCGTTAGGAGTGCAACCGCACCTTGTGACTCTGCTTGTGCCGCGAATATGGCACCATGCTGTTTTGCACCAGGAAGCCCAACGAAGAGATCGCCTTCCTCGAGATGCTTCGTATTGCTGGTGATACCTGTTATGAGAAGTTCTGGATGCGTTTCAGGCAAACCTAAATATCGACAGAGATCGTTCAAAGTTCTTGAAGGTGGGATGAATGGACGCATCAGATCACCTGACCGCCAACGTCGTTGTTAATGTTGCAGCTTTCTTGGCTGCAGCTGCGATCTGGGCCTTGCGCAGGGCGCTCTCAGTTAAGGGGTACATCACGCTGCCACCGGAAGTTGGCGGGACGTGGCGGGATTGCAATACAAAGCTCATGACTTTCTTAAATACTGGGCCACCTAAGTATCCACCCCAGTGGATACCTTGAGGTTCTTGAATCGTAACGCTCACAACATACTTTGGAGCATCAGCAGGTGCGAAGCCAATAAAAGAGGCGGTATAGCCTTTATAACAACCGCATTTCTCATCGATTCGCATAGCAGTACCCGTCTTGCCGGCGACTCTGTAACCAGGAATTGCCGCCTGAGGTGCTGTTCCATTTTCAGAAACAACGCTTTCAAGCATGGTGCGAATTTGGCTGGCAGTTTTGGAACTGATGACGCGTTCAGAGGCTTGCATTCTTGTTGGAGTGTAATTTCCACTTGAATCAATGAGCCCAGCGACAACATTCGGAGTAACTCGCACACCATCGTTAGCTATGGTCGCAAAGACGCTCGTTGCTTGCATCGCGGTAACGGAATAGCCCTGTCCAAAAGCAATCGTTGGGGCGGATGTTCGTGACCACTCCGAAATTGGGTGCAGAATTCCAGCGGACTCCCCCGGTAAATGTGAATTCGTTGATTGCCCTATTCCAAATTTTGCCAAGTAGTCATACAAAGTCTGATTACTCATCTTTTCGCCGATTTGGATTGCGCCAGTATTGCTAGAAATTGCCAAGGCTCCAGTGGCTGTCAATCTTTCGGTGCTGTGCTTTTCATGATCATGGAAAGTTCGCCCGCCACGCTTTAACCCATAAGGAACGGTCAGAACAGTCTCAGGAGTTATCTTGCCTTCCTCGAGAGCGGCTGAATAGGTAATGACTTTTCCAGTTGAGCCGGGTTCGTATACATCCTGGACTGCCGGATTTCGCATCGTTATATTTGTGATGGATTTCTTATCATTAGGATCAAGATTTGGGGCACTTGCTTGAGCCAAAATTGCGCCAGTCTTGCTATCCATAACAATGACCGTTCCGGATTTTGCGTGTGAACTTTTCACGGCGGCCGAAATCGCATCCTGAGCTACCCATTGAATATCGCGATCAACGGTCAATTGGATACTAGTTCCAGCCTTTGCCTCGGTTTGAATCTGTTGAGACCCAGGAATAATTGTTCCGGCGCCATTGGCGTAAATGTATTTCCCGTTTGTTCCGGCAAGCACGGAATTCATACTTGATTCAATTCCAGAGGCCCCTACACCGGCATCGTTGATGATCCCGACGAGCGAGGAGGCAAGTGCTCCGGTTGGATAACTTCGGATATAGCCACGTTCTGAAAAGAAACCAACAATGCGCTTTGCCACGCCACCTTTGGTTTTCAAAATCGCGACGTTGTAAGCATCCAAAGCATCATTGAGCGAAATCCAGGCAGCCGGGGTTATGTTCTTGGCAATAATTTGATAGCGCCGTTTTCCGGAGAGCAGGCTGGTTACGTCAGCAACTTTCATATGCAGGATCGGAGCAGCGATCGTCGCCGCACTCGCCGGATCTGAAATCATTGTTTGGTCTACGACTACGTTAATCGCCGCAACGCTGCGCGCGAGCTCGACGCCATTTATGTCGGTAATCGTTCCTCGCGGAGCAAGTAGCACCGAAGAGCTCATCAGCTCATTCTGCGCTCTGGCGGTATAACTATTTGCCTGAACGGCTTGCACCTGCACGAGACGAAGGGCAAAGACAATCAGTAGGGCAAAGGAAAGCAGCAAGAGAAACCTAATGCGATTGTGGACCAGGCTGCGATGACTCATCAATTACCAGCCTTGATCTTCAATGTTGGCTTGTACTTCAACATCGGATTAACGATTGCGATCTTGGTTGGTTTTACTGGCTCATCAGGAATCTTTGAAATGTCAAGGAACTGAGAGTTGGCTGCTGGAATCATTCCCAATTTCGTTGCTGCGGCAGCCAAGCGATCGGGCGAGGATTGTTGTGCAACTCGTTGAACAATCGCATCTCTCTGATCATTAACAATATTGGTTTGATGCTTTAGCCGTTGCAAAACAAATGCGTCCTGAGTCAGCAAAGTATTAATTACTAACAGACCAAGAAGGCCAACCAAAAAGATCGAAATGATGACGATCGTAAAGCCACGACGATCAGTCCGTTCGCCGCTAAATATTTCTAGATTCTTAATAACTCTAAATCTGGGAGCGCGGCCAACTTGGCGTGGACGCGCGATACCAATTTCATCCTCTGGGGAAAGTTGAATAATCGCCATCATGCGGCCAGCCTTTCGATGGCGCGCAACCGCATCGATTGAGCACGAGGATTTGCCGCTATTTCCGCTTCGGTGGCACTTTCGCTGCCCCTAATGACGAAGCCGAATTTGGCGGCGCTATTGGGAAGATCTACGGGCAATCCGCGCGGAGTTCCGGATGTTGTAATCGCGGTGAAAGCACTCTTGACGATTTTGTCTTCTAAAGATTGATACGCCATAACAACAATTCGCCCACCAACGGTGAGTGCCCTGAGGGCTTGTGGGATCGCGCTTTCCAGAACTTCAAGTTCCTGATTCACTTCAATTCGAAGCGCTTGAAAAGTTCGCTTAGCTGGATTTCCGCCGGTTCGCCGAGCAGGCGCCGGGATACTGTCTTTCACTAATTCGGCCAAGTCCTTTGTAGTGTTGAGCGCATTTGCGTCTCGAGCCTTAAGAATGTTTTCTGCAATATTCTTGGCAAATTTCTCTTCGCCATAAACGCGCAAGATTCGAATCAAGTCATTCCGTTGATACGAGTGAAGAACTTCAAAAGCGCTTATGCCTTTGCTCTGATCCATGCGCATATCCAGAGGGGCTTCTTGCGAATAAGCAAAACCTCGTTCAGCGACATCGAGTTGCATGGAAGAGACACCGAGATCGAATAACACTCCATCGACTTTGGCGATTCCTAGATCTTCTAGTACTGATTCAATTTCATTGTAAATAGCGTGGACGATTGTTATTCGATCAATATCAGATTTCAGATTTTGCTGAGCAATTGCAATGGCCGAAAGATCACGATCAAAACCAATGATGCGAAGTTGCGGAAACTGAGTGAGAAGTGCTTTCGAATGCCCACCAAGTCCGAGGGTTGCATCAATGACGATAGGAGATTCAGAGCGAGTAATTGCCGGCGTCAGAAGTGCAATGCAACGTTCAAGCGCAACAGGTATGTGCTGCATCGGTTCTTCCCCTTTCGCTCTGTGCCCGGTCTTTATGCTTTTTCGTGCGAGTCATTCATTTTTTGGTCGAACTTTGTTGTGGTGTGATCTCTGCTCTGGTCACCGCCGGCCGACGGATCTAGGAGAACGGCGCCGGGGAAGTGGCGCCGTTGTGAAAGGTCGGCGGTGGCCACAGAAGAGATCAGTTAAAACAGTCCGGGTAGCACCTCCGAAGAAACATCCGAGAATGTGCTCTCGCGATCTGCGAGGTAGGTGTTCCAAGAAGTTGCATCCCAAATTTCTAGGCGGGTGTTGGCGCCAATAACGACGCAATCTTTTTCAAGTCCGGCATATGTGCGAAGTCCGCCGGGAATAGTGACTCGACCCTGCTTATCGGGAATTTCATCGTGCGCTCCAGCGAACATGACGCGCATGTAATCGCGAGCTGCTTTTTCGGTGACTGGGGCTTGGCGCATCCGCTCGGTGATGGCGGTGAACTCACCGGCCGGAAAGACGTAGAGGCAACGTTCCTGCCCTTTGGTGATAACTAACCCCGAGGCGAGTTCGTCACGGAAGCGAGCTGGCAGGATGATTCGACCCTTTTCATCCAATTTAGGTTCATGAGTACCTAGGAACACGCTCCACCTCCCCCCGAAGTAACGCTTAGTCCACCACTTTACTCCATTTTTCCCCACTTTCAACCATCTGGAGCCACTTATTTCCCTTAAGTCGCCCCTTTCCCCCACTTCCGGGGAAGGGTGCCATCGGCTCGATTTTGGGCATAAAAAAACCACCCCGAAGGGTGGTTAGGAAAAGAGTGAGAAGTTAGTTTTCGAAATTACGTCGATCCCAACGTTGTTCCATGCGGTCAGTCCATGGTGCTTTCTTGGGCTTGGGGCTCTTATTGCTGGCGCGAGCGCCACCGAGGGAGCCACCCACATTGGAGATGACAAAAACAACTCCCGCTAGGGCTACGAGGAAACCAAGGAGTGAAACGGGGACGAGTTGAGCGATTAATCCGCCGAGCAAAATCGCCATTCCAGCCAAGAGCAAAAACCCGCCCTGAACTACGCGACCGCCTTGTTTGGTGCGGACTTTTCCAGTCATGGTGGAAACTAAGCGTGGATCATCGGCCTCGAGGGCAGCTTCCATCTCCGCCAGAAGGCGACGTTCGTGATCGGATAACGCCATGCCCGAAAGAATAGGGCAGCCATGGTGCTAGGGAAAGTCCAACGCCCGGTTACAGGTTAATTCCGTGCTAAATCACAGGTTGGCAGCGTTTTGGGCTACTCGCCTTCCGATTCTGGCTGGGATTTTCGTACCAATCGCGCTGGCCGAACGCTGGATTGGCCAAATTTGGCCTTGGCGGCATCCATAGCCGCTTCTGCCTGGCGCCAACCCTTGTCCCTCTCCCCCAGCATCATCTGTTCTGGGGCGCTTTCGCCACCCACCAAACCTTCCAGGCTGACTCCGACTAAACGCAATCGTGCTCGATCGAGTTTGAGAGCTTCAAATAATTTCTTGACGACCTCGTAACACTCTTGCGTGCCATCGAGCGGAAGAGCAAGAGTCTTAGACCTATTTATTGTGCGGAAATCTGCAAATCTGACTTTTATTGAAATCGTCTTTGCATGAAGTTCTCGAGCTCGAAGTCTGGAGGTGGCCTTCTCGGTTAATCGCAAGAATTCGCGCAAAATAATTTCGGAGTCATCAATATCGGTAGCAAAAGTTTCAGCGGCGCTAATACTTTTATCTGGCTCATCTGGTGACACATCTCGATAGTCGCGTCCCCACGCTAATTCATAAAGGGACGCACCAGATGCTTCACCTAAAGCGCGAATCAAAGTTGCCCGAGGTGTATGGGCGATGTCAGCGACCGTTCGCAAACCTAATCGTAAAAGTTCCTCGTTAGTTTTGGGACCGACTCCCCACACATCAGATACGGGAAGCGGATGAAGAAATTCCAATACCCGATCTGGAGCAATCTCTAGCATGCCATTAGGTTTGCAGTGTCCCGAAGCAAGTTTGGCGATGAACTTGGTGCTGGCTATTCCGACTGAACAGGTTATGCCTTCTTCTTTTTCTACTCGCGCTCGAATCATGACACCGATTTCGCGCCCAGTACCTAATAATCGTTTTGCGCCGGTGACATCGAGAAATGCTTCATCGAGCGAGATGGGTTCGACTAGCGGCGTAACAGAATGGAATATCTCCATAATGTGACCAGAGACTTCGCTGTAGCGATGATGGTCCGGAACTACAAATGTTGCTTGCGGTGCCATTCGTCTAGCTTTGGATACTGGCATGGCAGCGCGTATTCCAAATTTTCTGGCTAGGTAATTAGCTGAGAGCACGACCCCGCGCGCACCGGCACCTACTACTACTGGCTTGCCTCGTAAGGATGGGTCATCGCGCTCGGCAACAGATGCATAGAAGGCATCCATATCGACATGCAAGATCGTGGCATGCTCGGGTTTTTCAGCCACTGAGGGGTTCACAAACTCGAAGGCTACGCCACTTTTCATGTTCGATGGCTAGTTCCCACGCACCAGTTGCCCGTAAGGAAATACCACGTGGTCCCGTGCGCCGAACTTCTCCGCGTACTAAGAAGAGCCAGGATCGGTAGAGCAGATCAGCGCAGCTATTTTGTACATCTTCAAAGAAAGTCGCGTCGTTGCAACCATAACCATCATCTAACGTTAAGAACATAACGCGCCGCCCAGAACGAACCGGTGGAGTTTGCAGTGCGACCTTGACTCCAGCAACTAATACCGATGCCCCAGCTCGTTGGTGAATAAGTTCAGAAGATCGGATAGCGCCAATCTCATTGAGGAATTCACCATAGAACTCCATCATGTGGCTAGAGATATCCATTCCCATGACATCTATTTCGTGACGCACGCGTTCGCTAGCAGTGAGATCTGGTAGACCGCTGGCTGAAAGCGCGGGCGGCAACAAACCTAAAGTCATCTGGCCATTTCCTAAATTCTTGCGGCTGCCCGTCAAGCGTTCGAGATCTTGCAAGTGCAGCAAGAGGTCGCGACGATTAATAGCACCAGCGGTGCCAGAATTTTCTAAGTGATGCAAAGTATCGAAGGCGCCAACAACAATCAGCGATTCGGTAACAGGTCTGCTGGCGCCCGAACGACGGACAAAATCAGAGAGATCTTGGTACGGGCGGCCAGCAAGGATGGTGGAGATCTCTTCATCGCTGATGCCATTGAGATCTGATAACGCCATACGAATGGCATACCCACGCGCATCGGGAAGCGAGAGTGCTGCACCAGTGCTGGGTAGATCAGGGGCTTGATAGGGCGCGCGCGTGATGAGATCGGTGCGCTCGACGCGATAGCTGCGATCGGAAATATTGATATCCACGGGGGCGATAGCAATCCCCCATTGCCTAGCTTCATCCAATATCAACCTGCGTGGATACATGCCCGGATCATGAGTTAGAGCACCAGCAATAAAGGCAGCGGTGTGATGGGTTTTGAGCCATGCCGATTGATAGGTCGGTAAGGCGAAAGCCGCAGCGTGTGCTTTACAGAAACCGAAAGAGGCAAAGGCGCGCAGAACTTCCCAGACTTCATTGACAACCGAATATTCATATCCGCGAGCTAGAGATGCGGGATAGAACCAATCGCAGACCGCTTGCTGGCCATCGATGGTGCCGAGGTCGCGCCTCTTCTCATCGGCTTCGGCCAAAGTAATACCGCTCATGATCGCGATGATGCGAATAACTTGTTCGTGAAAAACCACGACACCTTCAGTCTCAGCCAAGATGGGTTCGAGGTCGCGATGGATCGATGATCGCTTGCGCAAACCTTGCCTGGAATTAAGAAAGGGCGTGATCATGTCACTCTTGACTGGCCCGGGACGAAAGAGCGAAATATCAATAATGAGATCACCGAAAGAGTTGGGGGCAAGTTTTCCTACGAGTTCGCGTTGGCCCGGACTTTCAACTTGGAAGATTCCTAACGTGCGTGCCGATTTAATGAGATCAAAGGTCTTTTTATCATCGAGCGGAATCTCATCGATATTTACTTGGTCACCATCAACGCGTTCAATCTCGGAGAGCGCATAGGAAATAGCTGATTGCATGCGCACACCCAAGATATCGAGTTTGAGCAAACCAATGGCTTCGACATCATCTTTATCAAAGGCCACCATGGGATATCCACTGGCATTGCGCAGAATCGGTGCATGATCCAATAACCCAATATCAGAGAGTGCGACTGCACAAGGATGCATAGAGAGATGGCGTGGCAGACCATCTAACCGTCCTGCAAGTTCGATGGCGGTCTTCATTAACGGAGTAGTGAGATTGAGGCTGCGGAGTTCGGGCAGATTCTCTAGCGCTTTAGAGATATTGCGCGCGCGAATATGTGGCAAAGCTTTGGCAATGGCATCGATCTCGATAGGCGGTATCCCCAGGGCTGCTCCGACATCGCGAATGGCATGGCGCGCGCGATAGGTCTCGACCATGGCCACCGTGGCGCACCGCGATTGATTATTAGGTTTGGACCAATCGGGGTCGGCGTACCGGTTAAAAACCGCATCGTAAATTTCTAACCGCCGAGCAGATTCGACATCAATATCAATATCGGGAAGTTCGTGGCGCAAGGTAGAACAGAAGCGCTCCATTAATAAGCCATACGCCATGGGCTCAACGCCAGAAATACCTAAGAGATAACAAATGAGAGAGCCGGCGCCGCTGCCTCGAGCCGAGACGCGGATATCTAAATCGCGTGCCATAGTGGTGACATCGGCAACGGCTAGAAAGTAAGACTCGTATCCCAGCGTACGAACGGTGGCGAGTTCATCTTCTAGACGTTCAGCAGCCTGAACAGAGAGAGCGCCGGTGTAGCGGCGCTGCAGCCCACTTTCACAGCGATCGCGCAAGAGTTGAATAAGTTCGGGGCGATCTTTAGCACCCACCATTGCAGGCTCGGGTAAGTGGATCTCACCGATACCAATATCGCGGCGTACCGAAAGAACGGTGCGCTGACCCCATTGTTCAGTCGTTGCTAAGAGAGTGCGACCATTGCGTTCGCCCGCAGCGCGAGCAACTTCATCGGCGATGCGCTGCATCGATGGGCTATCTTTAAAATATCCCTCGCTATTGCGCCGTTCGGTGTGGCGATGATGCAGCGGAACTAAGTTGCGAGTGGCATCTAAGACATCGGCAACGGGACCGTCGCTGCGATCGAGCATGCGCGCAGCGTTAGTGAGAAGCGCAGGTAGACCATGATCGCGCGCAAAGCCCAGCATGCGCGCAGCTAAAGGTGTGGAGAGTGGACCATCGCCACGGACTTGATGGGAAACAATTTCTAGAGCTTGATCGGCAAAGAGTTCGCGAGTCGAGTTATAGATAGAGAGCGCTTCATCAGTACGCCGATGTGCGAGCGCATTTGCCAATTGGGAATCTGGCCCATGCAGAACTAATACCTTGCTGGCATGTTCGGCGAAACGTTGCAGAAGCGGAAAGGTGAGAATATTTTCTTCGCCCAAATTAATTCCCGAAAGCAATCGATACAACGATGCCAAATGTCCGGACTGCGCCAAGAGCGTGACTCGATATTTTTTATGGAGAAAACTGAGATTGACCCCCAAGATGGGATTGATGCCGTGGGCTTCGCAACTTTGGGCAAAGCGGATCGCCCCAGCCATACCGTCGCGATCGGTCAGCGCTAGGGAGTGCATGCCGAATTCGGCAGCGCGTTGGACTAGCGCTGATGGCAGAGCGGTCCCATATTTAAAGGAGTAGCCACTGGCGGTGTGGAGATGAGTAAATGGGGTCGACAAGGCGAGAACCTGTATGCAACAAATCGATTAGAGCGGACGTGAGGTAGGACGGATAAGCCAAGTGCCAGTGATCTCATCGCGCTCGATCTCGAAGGTGGTCATAGCCCCTTCGGGAGCAGCTTCCACCCGCCAGATAGCGCGAGCGCCATCATCGAAAATGCTGAACTCATTGGCAGGGTCATGACGGTTACCGTCATCGATTCGGTTCCACCAGCCACCGGATTCGCGCCATCTAGAGACGATGGCATGGATATGAAAGCGCCTGCCCTTGTAGAGGAACTCGGTGGGCTCGCCTTCGGGAGCGAGCACCCGAATCGGTAACGGGGCGGTGCTCATTGCCCTGGGCGCCTGCGGCGCACGGGAAACTGGGTTTTCAGGTTGTTCGAACATATGTTCGAAAGATAGCCACCTCTACCGACAGAGGCAAGCCCCGCACGGGAAAGGGCCACTTCAGGCTGATATTTGGCTAAACCGGCTGGGCTTGCGCTCTCACTGTCCGCGATAAGTACCCAGCGCCAATGAGGACTATGCAGGGAAAGCCCATTGCCACTGGCAAGTTGATCCAGTCGGCAACCGTGCCAACGACAACCGGGCCAACGTAATACGCCATAAGTCCAATGAGACCAATGCGAGCCAGAGCAACCGATGGCGCTATTCCTGAAATCTTTCCGGTCGCGGATATAAATGCCGGAACCATTGGAGCAATACCAAATCCAGCAACCGCAAAACCCAAATTGATGATTATTAAGGCAACAACAAGATTCCAGGATGAGAGCCAAACGCCGAGTCCTATTGCAACTGCTAAAAATGATCCACCAACATAGCCGCCGATTTTTACAACGCGCTCGGCTCCATATTTCGTCATGAGGTGATCGCCACTAAATCGGCCAGCGATCATGGCCAGCGCAAAAACAATAAATGCTGAAGAATCCAACCCCGATGCCACGCCCATATGTTCGTGCAACAAGATGCCAGCCCAATCGGTGGTCCCAGCTTCGGGAATCAAACAGCCAATGAGACCAAATCCAATGAGCCAGAGAATTCCAGTTCCTTTTCCAAAGAGTGGAATCTTCGCCGCTGAAGTTCCTTCTTCACCTAAATGGCCATCCAATTCATCAGGCAATAACCCCAACATGATGGGGATAATTGCAACAAATGATCCAACGCCAGCGCTGACAATATTGATGCGCGCCGAAGTCACGTGGGTTAACAATCCCCCGGCGCTTGCCGCAAGCAGCGCCCCTACGCTCCAGGCACCATGAAAGCCAGACATGTACCTTCGATCCAAAATTTTTTCGACCGCAACGCTTTGAGTATTCATGGCGTTATCGATAATTGAATAGCCAAACCCCAATAAGAAGAGTGCAAACATCAAGCCAGAGCGCGTCGTCGCCATACCCAAAAAGATGATGGCTATCGCAAGTTCCATTCCGGAGAAGAGCGCGATCCGACGAGATCCCCACCTATGAATTATTCGGCCCGAAAGTTGCGTGCCAATCAAGAGCCCAATCGGACTTCCGACTAGGGCAAAACCAAATTGCGAGTTACTGAGACCAAGTGCATGTTTTATCTCTGGTATGCGTGGAACCCAGGCGTTGGACATGATGCCCATGGTGCCAAAGCCCAACCAGATCATCGTGCGTGCCCGCAGGGCTAGTTTCTGAGGCACGTCATCTCCTGTTCACCTGATGTTCAATTCCACTCGGTACTCTAACGATATGAGTAAGAAACCCAGCGTCCTCTTTGTCTGTGTCCATAATGCTGGTCGCTCTCAAATGGCGGCTGCATATCTGACTCACCTAGCGGGAGATTCAGTCGAAGTTCGTTCCGCGGGTTCGGCGCCGGCAAACTCCATTAATCCAGCAGTAGTGGCCGCGATGCTAGAAGAAGGCATCGATATCAGTCACGAAGTTCCAAAGGTTTTGACTACTTCCGCTGTCGAAGAATCCGATGTGGTCATCACCATGGGCTGCGGCGATGCCTGCCCGTTCTATCCAGGCAAGCGCTATCTGGACTGGCCACTCGATGACCCAGCCGGCCAAGGCGTCGAACATGTTCGCCCGATCCGAGATGCAATCCGTAAGCTGATTGAAGAGTTAATCCCCACCTTAGGTGCGTAATTTTCAGTAATTCTCTTCGCAAGCACTTTGGGTTGTGAGATTCTTTTCGCATGAAACTGGTCATTCCTTCTTTGGATAACCTCCCGGCTTACAAAGCGGCGCTCGAAAACGGTTGGAATGGCGATAACGGTCGCGATCGTTTCATTCTTACCGAGCTAGCAGAAATCGAAGCCAATCCAGAAGAATTTGTAGCGAAGAAAACTGACCAAGAAGGAAAAGGCGCCCCCATAGTTTTTGATGATGGCACAAGTGCACCGCGCATCCCGGGTTACTACAGATGGATGTGGGATGACGGATTAGTGGGCAGCATTAATTTTCGATGGCAACCAGGAACAACTGATCTTCCGCCATACTGCTTAGGTCATGTTGGTTATTCCGTTATTGCATCCCATCGAGGTAAAGGTTATGCCACCGAAGCACTCCGCCAGATCCTTCCCGAAGCTAAGGACTTAGGAATGCCATTTATTGATTTAACAACGGACATTGATAACGTCGCTTCACAAAAAGTCATTAAGAGCAATGGCGGAGTTCTGGTGGGCGAATTCGAGAAACCTAAAATTCATGGCGGAGCGCCCTCATTTCTGTGGAGGATTTATCTCTCATGAAAATAACGCGCGTTAAGCCCGTTGCCGAATTTCTTGATGCCACCTTAGATCTGAGAAGTGCAGACCCATTCCGAACAAATCTTGTCGGTAGCGTTGCCACTTCGATCCTTGATGGTCAACGCACGTATGACGACTATTTCTGGTGGATTGTCACGGACGACCTCAATCAAGTAGTCGGTTTCATGATGCGCACGCCCCCGCATGGATTAGTCCTCTCCCCCATGCCCATACAGGCGATTCCAGATTGCGTTGAAGCGATTCTTCAGGCAGATCCCGATCTCCCTGGTGTCAATGGACCGAAAACGCTGGTGCTTGCCTTTGTTGAGGGCTACCAATCGAAAATGTCCACGCCCCGCACGATTTCTTCTGAACGCGGCGAACTTCTTTATGCCCTGGGCGCTCTACAAATCCCTACTGTTCCAGGTGTACTGAAGGTGGCTGAGGAGAGCGATACCGATCTAATGCTTCGGTGGTACCGTGCTTTCGGCGATGAAGTAGGTCTACCCATGCACGGTTTAGAGCAATCGGTACGAAGTGGGATCGCTCGCCAGGGAATTCACATTTGGGTTGACCGCGACCAACCCGTCAGCATCGCGGGTTTTGCTTCGCCGGTGCTTTCCCCTCAAGGATCCGTAGCTCGCATCGGTCCGGTCTATACCCCGCCGGAGCTTCGAGGTAAGGGTTATGCCAGCGCCGCCACAGCAGCACTTTCGCAATTACTTCTCGATCTTCCCTCACAGGTCATGCTTTATACCGATGCCGCTAATCCAACTTCCAACGGAATTTATATAAAATTGGGATACGAACTCATCGATGAAAATCTCGAGATTGAATTCCGCTAACCTCTCTCCTTATGGAACAAGTTCGGCAAAATCCTTCGGTTCAACGGGTGCAATCAATTTTGCGCGATCTGGGCAATGCCGGCGAAGTAACGGTTCTCTCTGATTCCGCTCGCACCGCTCAAGAAGCAGCTGATGCGCTCGGCATTGAAATCGGTCAAGTTGCCTCATCCATCGTCTTTAAATTGCCGGATGGTTCACCTCTTCTTGTCATTACAAGTGGCCGCCACAGAGTTGATACCGCTCTGGTGGCTCAACAACTTCAGGTAGAAAAACTCCATCGCGCCGATGCAGATTTCGTGAAGAACACTTCCGGCTTCTCGATCGGAGGGGTAAGTCCATTGGGTTGGTTGCAACCTGCCAAAGTAATCATTGATGAAGCGCTAAACGACTATGAGATCGTCTGGGCGGCAGCAGGTCACCCTCATGCAGTTTTTCCAACCAACTTCAATGAATTAATTTCAGCATCTGGTGCACAACCGATGATTGTTGGGGATTAAATCACGTATCGAATTTTTCCGAACCCACGTATCTTGGATAAGATTTTATGGGCTTTATCGGCTCTCCTCTAGTTGAGACAATTCCTTCAACTCAATCCATGCCTAGAATTTGGATCCGTGATTTCGCTTCGCGATATCAAAGATAGCGGGATGCCACGCCCCCATGGGCCCTTTTGATAAACTTTGAAGAATTTCTTGAGTAACTAGTTGAACGCTCCGGCTGGTTTCACTGAATTGCGCGGGATGCCATGGGCATACATTATCAATGGCACATACCCAGCCATTTGTGGAAATATCAATCACGCCCGCTTTATTGGCATTGTTGTAATACGTCGCAATGGCAGTTATTGGCTTTCCCTTCAACATTAATTTTGACGATGCAAGATTCTCTACTGCGGGTCCGCCAGAATAAAGCGGTGACTCAACCTCCCTCCCAACTACGCTTTTCAATATGGTTCGGCCATTCAATATCGCAAAGGGCCAACGTGCTGGACGCGTAATACTAAAGTTTCCGTTGACGCCAAGTCCGACATACTGTGAACCAAGAAGGAGCGCCTCGGGTCTCGATATGGGCGCGCTGCGCCACCTTGTCGTTGCCAGTACCGGGTCCATTCGATTTGGGTCTGTGGATGCTCCCCTCCACATAATCAATTCGCGATTGCTTACATTTAAGCGCGGTCTGTTATAGCCCGCATTGCCTCCGAACGAAACCAAATTCACGCCGCGGACTACAGATAAATCTAATACATTTCGCATTTCAGAAGTCCAGTACTCGCTATGTCCTCCTAAGAAGATCGACTTGGTGTTGAGTAGTGGTCCGCGATGCCCATGAAGTTCCAAATCGGTCATGTAATTTAGATCGATTCCCAGTCTTTCTGTCATTCGAATGAGCGGGTACTCCATATAACGGAATTGTCCTGAACCGTCTCCGTCGTATGGTCGATTAAACGAGGCAACTGTCGATCGCGTCGCACGCGACAAATCTTTACCCTTATAAAGTGAGAAATTTCCCCAAGCGTTATAGGACTGCCAAGTAAGAACTGAAGATATGAAAGTAACTGCATCGTGCGAATCAGGGTTTGTTACCATAATCGGTACAAAATTTGAGTCGCCTGTGTTGTCATCAAGGCGAACTAGGTACTGACCAGGGAGCGTATTTCTATTTATCTTAAAGTTCCATGCGGTTGGCCAGTTTGTAGTGATCGTTGCATGACCGACATTGTGGTTCATTTGTGATCCAAAATGAGCAATGGACTTTGTTACGGCTTTTTCAACAAGGCGAGCACCTGCGCCTCCGTAATATCCCATTCTGAACACTGAAATCATCACAGGTAGCCCATTACCTGAAATATGCAGAGGAACTACTTGGCCACATGTGGCACTTGAACTAGAGAACCATCCTTCAGGACCGGTAACAATCGCTCCCGGAGATTGTAGGCTTCGAAAACCGAGACTGTGAGATTGCGCAACTTTCTCTTTTCCAGAGAAGTCCCCGGCAAACTCGACAGGAATTCCTGCGCTCCAACTGGACAATCCTGCTTTTGTATTTTCTCGTTGCACCCAACCACTTGCCGTATCCCAACCACACGTGGAAGCGCGTCGCTCAAGAGCGGTAGCGCTCGATACTTCTGACGTCAACGAGACAACGACTGCCGCAACTGCAGCAGCGGAAATGAATTTCCTATAAGCGCGGAACATGATTCTCCAAAATATGATTTTCTAATCGTTTGTCGATTTGATCACAAATACAAGGTCTCTAAATTAGTTGGACATGAAAGTGTTTTCTGTCGTCCTACGTGCTTTTGGCGGTATCTCCAGCAAGAGACGAGAGTGGCCATAACTATTCAGCTTCAGTTAGGGCAATCTCCCGTCTCTAGCTGGAAACGTTTATTTAGTCATAAGAAATGGATTACTAGTTACCGGCAACTTCTGTAGCACCTGGAACCTCAGAGGCGTCATCTGCCCCCGGTGCATCTTGATGACCTGAATCTGAAGCACCAACTTCAACACCAGAATCGGTACCATCGGATGCGCTCTCAGTCGCGCTCTCGGTGCCGGTATCTACCGCGTTCTGATCTCCTTCTTGAACATTGTCGGTGTCTCCAGCGGTTTGCGCATCGACGCTAACTGTAGGGAGAGTGACAGTTGGAGTAGAAGAAGTTGCAGCATTAGCCGAAGTGGCTACTGTATACAGACCACCGACGCTGATGAGAGATCCAGCGGCGATCAATGCGACCTTCTTTTTAAGTTTCACTCTTACACCCTTCGAACCATCGCTTACGCAATGTGGAGAATTTCTCCTGACTCAAAGGTAGGCGTGTCTAAATGAGTACAAGATGAAATTCTCCACCAGAATTACTTAGAGAAAGCGCCTTGCCATGGTGGGCGTCCATCACGGCCGAAACTACGCTTAGCCCGAGCCCAGTTCCACCTTGACCAATAGTTCGGACGGCCTCGGACCTATAGAACCGCTCGAAGATTCTCTCTTGATCACTTTCTGGCACTCCTGGGCCGTCATCCTTCACTATTACGTGTAGCCCATCCTCTTCCCGTTTGGTCGAAACAATAACCCTTGAATTTGCGTGTTGGAATCCATTTTCAAGCAGATTGCGCAAGGCCATCCCAAAGAGCTGACGATTGCAGAGAATGTCTTGGTCGACCGATGGATCGATAATCATTGTTACATCGCGTTCTCTGCCAGAAAACGTCCGAATCTGCTCATCCAAAATATCAAGCAAGGACTCATGAGCAACCCCGACTCTTTGTCCATCTACCCTCGAAAGATCAAGCAAGTCGTTACATAACTTGGCAAGACGACCGACTTCTTTGGAAAAG
This sequence comes from Actinomycetota bacterium, assembly GCA_947380835.1. Lineage (GTDB taxonomy): Bacteria > Actinomycetota > Actinomycetes > Nanopelagicales > Nanopelagicaceae > CAIMZW01. The sequence goes on from CANCSL010000003.1 coordinate 44,872, forward strand.
TCTGCGAGCTCGGGTGAATCTCCGTTTGCCCTCAAAGTGTCAATGCTCAGTTGCATTGTAGTAAGCGGACCGCGCAGCTCGTGCCCGGCATCCGCCGTAAATCGCTTTTGATTTATTGAAGACGCTTCAAGGCGATCTAAGAGACCGTTCAACGAAATGGCAATCTTGCCAATCTCGTCGTTAGGATTGGTAACCACAACTCTCGTTGACTCTGTAGCCATTTCTACTTCGTCAACTAAATCTTTAACTGGCTTCAGGGCACGTTTGGTAATAAATCCCCCCAGAAAAAAAGACAGTAGCGAACCCACGACAATGAGAACAATCAAACTTGCCAAAAATGTTCGAGTCGTGCGCTCAAAATTCCCGCTCGGATCTTCTCGCCATACATATTTGTAGATTAACGCGCTCGCCAGAAACAAAGTAAATGCAGCAATTCCGGAATTTGCCAGTGCAATACGAGTTCGGAGTTTCAATTATCCATTTCCCATCTCGACAGGTTTAGTGAAACGAATTCCATGGCCACGCTGCACTTCAAAATACTGAACGCCAATTTTTTTACGCAAATAACCCATGTACACGTCAAGGACATTACTTGTTGGTGAATCTCCCCAAATCTCGTCCTCAATATCAACCCTACGCACCGATGCCCCGCCTGCCAGCATCAAGAGCCACAGCAGATCAAACTCTATCTTTGAAAGAGCAATCTCCTCAGAATTCAATACGCAACATCGTTTAAAAGAATCGACGATTAAATTTTCGCTCTTTAGCACGCCGAAAGAACCTACCGGGCGGCGTCTCAAGACTGCCCTAATTCGAGATTCCAATGTTATAGCGTTAAAAGGTTTAACTATAAAATCATCCGCCCCCAAATCGAGCGCATCAGCCTGATCGTATTCGCCGTCCTTCGCGCTCACAACAATAATTGGGATTGCAATAGATTTGCGATCAAGGGACTTGAGAACTTCGTATCCGTTGAGATTTGGAATCATTAGATCTAATAAAGCCAAATCAAAACGACCCGTGGATAACATCTCGATCGCGCTCGCCCCGTCATGCACGCATTCGGCGCGAAATCCGAATCTCACTAGCGTTGTTACAAGGTTTCTTGCTAGGACAGGGTCGTCCTCGATGACCAGAATTCTCTCGCTCATTGAGGACGTCCCTTCACTCCCAAAGTGTCACACATCAAAATCTAAACCAGATTCACATTAGCCGTTAGCCACCAGCAACCTCGCCAGTCCCCTTGCTCTTTATCGCCACAGCCTTTGCTATCTTCAACCCTTTCGCGCTGAGAATAATTGAAAATACGACCTCATTTGGCGAAGAACGGTAGAGGCTAAACTTATTTTCGGGAAAATGTCCTGCTGCCTTTCCATTGTCAAAATAGAGGTTAGCCGTAGCACCCGCCTTGACTGTTATATTGGTAAGTTTCTGATAATAACTTTCACTGGCTTTCGTCACACTGTCTTTCATGGTGTAAAAGATTTCGAGTCCGGTGGCCGCTTTGCGACTTCGATTGCTTACCGATATCAACAGAAAGTCGGTCAAATCCTTCTTAGTTACCGGGTCAACGTTGTTCTCTACAGTCGCCATCGAAATGCTCAAACCAGTTTGAACGCTTTGATTCAGGATCGGATTCTTTGTGACGGGAACGATTGGCTTTGATGCTGCATTTGACGTCCCAATGGATGAAACGATCAGGGCGCCAACTATCAACGTAGTTATTCTCTTTTTCATGAACTTCTCCTCTTTAGGGTTTCTTCGTTTTTAGAGATCATCATTGTGATGATTCCCGCAATCAGTGTCAGTAAGAAAATTCCCACGATACTGGTGCCCAGGGCTCTGGCAACAGTCGCAAGCGGGACCTGGTTGTATTTGTCTTTGATCCCTAGAAAGGCAAAGGCAACTCGTTCGAATAACTTTGTAATGGAAGTAACTTCAAGTCCATTTCGCAAAACATCGAATGTATGAAAGTGCGCGAGAATTGACGTTTCGTTCGCCTTTACAATCCCGAGCGAAGCAAAAAGCCCTCCGGGCACCTGATTATCCGGATCCATCGTGTCGCCAATTTGTGGGATTACCAATACCACTATTAACCAGGAGGTAATTCCTACCAATATTGCAGAGGAAAACTTTTTCATTCTTGAAGTTATTGCAATCGCAAAAATGCTCCAAAATAGTAGGTATATATCCGCACCTATAAAGGCAATGATTAGCCGAAAATGATCAAGTAAGGTCAACTGGCCATGACCAATGGATAGGATAGCTCCTACAGATGTAGCATAAATCGCGATAAGAACAAAAGTCCATATTACGAATATTCCTAAAATCTTCCCAAAAATAATTTGCCATTTGGTTATTGGACGGGATTGTAACAAAAGGCTAGTTCCACTGGACCGCTCTCTGGAAATACTCGTGAACCCAATGATGAATGCGAAGAGTGCACCTAGGATTTCCAAATATTCAATGCCGCTTCGGAGCAATGTCAAGGGGAATAGTTGTGGCCTTGCAAGCGCCTGTAATCTTTGCTGCGGATTCAATGCAGCTAGATATGCGTTGTAGTCATTCATCTTGATCCCAAAGGATGCAGAAGCGACCCACACTGAAATCAAGATTGCGGTGGCCAGGAAAAATACTAGTAAAAGAACTTGGCGGCTTTTTACTGCATCGCGTATCTCTTTCTTTGCAACTACCAAAAGACTATACATTGAGTTTTCTCCCTATAGCTTTGGCGGAAA
>CANCSL010000004.1 GCA_947380835.1 Actinomycetota bacterium
TTTGCTGGTTCGGTGTAGTAGAAATCGCTAACCATGCCGTCATCATCCAGTACAAAACTGGTAACTGAGGCCAAAGTGCACTCGCGCTTCCTGGGATCGTGCAACATGCTCCGGCCCTCGACTTGCGAGCGCAAAATCCAAATCGGTAATTGATGAGATACACAGAGGGCATCTTTTCCGCCGGCGGCATCACGAGCGGCAAAGAGGGCACCAAGCATGCGATTTATTTGCTGGTCATAAGGTTCGCCCCACGAAGGCTTCCAGGGGTTGTAGAGAAACTTCCACGAGCGGGGATGGCGCAGGACGCCACTGCCAAATTCGAACTTTTGGCCTTCAAAGATATTGGTCGCCTCGATCAAGCGGTCTTCGGTAATTATGGGCAGGCCGTGGGCGGCAGCCACGGGAGCGGCGGTCTCCTGCGCGCGCTGCAGCGGGGAGGCCAAAATGGCGCCCAAATCTAGGGAAGTCGACCATTCGGCCACGGTTTTGGCCATTTCCTGGCCCCGATCTGACAGGCGCCAGCCTGGCTGGCGGCCGTAGAGGATCTTCTCGGGATTTTCGACCTCTCCATGGCGGAGAAAGTGGATTGTGGCGCTCATGGCGGTAACTATAAAGGAGCCCTTCCCCCAGCGCTTCGCTAGGGTTGCGATATGGCACTCACCCCCAAGCGAGCTGCCTTCTTTGATGTCGATAACACGATCCTGCGTGGATCGAGCCTTTTCTTCCTAGGCCGGGGCATGTACCAAAGAGGGTTCTTCACTAAACGCGAGATTTCGGCCTTTGTGCTGGCCAATCTGCGTTACCGCCTGACGGGCAAAGAGAATAAAGAGGAAATTGCCAAGATTCAGAGCGCTGCCTGCGACTTTATTGGTGGCCACGATGTGAAAGAGATCGAAACTATCGGGCTAGAGATTTACGACGAATTCGTCTCGCCGGCGCTGTGGCAAGGCACTATTGAAATCGCTCAAGAGCATCTAGATAAGGGCGAAGAGGTTTGGCTGGTCACCGCGACCCCGATGGATATGGCCAACCTGATCGCCAAGAGATTGGGCTTCACCGGTGCCCTCGGCACCAAAGCTGAAATTATTGATGGCAAGTACACCGGAAAGATGATCGGCGCCCTGCTGCACGGCAAAGAGAAGGCCGTCGCAATTCGGACACTCGCAGAAGCGCACGGAATCGATCTCGCACAGTCTTTTGCATATTCCGACAGCCATCACGACATTCCCCTGCTCACAGCCGTTGGCCACCCCCGAGCTATCAATCCAGATGCTCTCTTACAAATTCGCGCCATCAGGGACAATTGGCCAATTCATGAATTTAGACGCGCTCGTGCGCTCTCAAGATTGTTAGGGCCAACTATTGGAGTGCTCGGCGCAATTGGAACGCTCTTCTCACCACGCGGGCGAGGCAAGCGCTAGAAAGTTGCTTGATTTATAGCGAAAGAGGCGCACTTCACCTTACCTCTGTAATGTAGACCAGTTATGTCTGCCATCTCCTTTGCCGAAGAGCTACGCGCTCGTGATGATGCGGCCATCGCTGACCTCTTTTCAGCACGCCCTGACTTACTGAGCCCAGTTCCGACCGATCTTTCGGCCTTGGCCGCTCGAGCTAATTCAATTCCAAGTTTGATGCGTGCTCTCGAAGGGCTTAATCGTTGGCAACACGACGTCTTAATTGCCGCCTCCTCTCTGCCTGAACCTTTTACGGTCAAAGACCTAGTTGCCATAACTGATGAATCTGCAACCTTTGCCATTAATGATTTGTGGACCCGCGCTCTTCTTTATAAGGATGGCGAAAAGAAATATCGGCTGCCGGGAAATATGCGAACCATGTTGGGCGATGAACCTGCCGGACTCGGTCCTCACACCATCCGAGTTATCAATCTCGATGATTTAAAGAAAGCTCCTAAAGCATCTCTGGATGTCCTTTCGCGTTTGGTTTGGGGTCCACCTCGTGGACAGATCGGCGCAACTAAGAAACCTGGCGCTGCCATTGGTTGGCTTTTGGAAAACAACTTCTTGCAAGCCGTGGATTCCCACACCGTGGTTCTTCCTCGAGAAGTTGGAATGCATCTTCGTGGCGGAAAGATCTTTGCCCAAATTTCCAATACCTCTCCAGAAATATCTGGTGCTACGCGCAAGCAAAAAGAAGTAGACCGTGCTGCAATTGCCAATATTTCAACGCTGTTGCGTTGGGTGGAAGAACTCGCTCACAACTGGTCCGATGAGCCCCCAGTCGCGCTTCGCTCTGGCGGTCTTGGTGTTCGCGATTTAAAACGTTCAGCCGAGCATCTCGGAGTGGATGAAAATTGCGCCGGATTTGTAGCAGAAATTCTTTATCTAGCCGGCCTGGTTGTTATTGACAGTGACGATCAGATTTTGCCAACTAATGCCTTTGATCTTTGGTTAACCAAAAGCCATGAAGATCGCTGGCAAGGTTTGGTTTCCTTGTGGCTAGAAACTTCTCGCGTCAGCGGGTTAATTGGCAAACTAGAAAGCAAAAATATTGCACCGCTTGGTCCCGAGTTGGATAGAACGGGCATCTCGAGCACGCGCAAAACCATTCTCAATATTCTTAATACGCACCGCGAGATTGATGCCAGCCTGGCCTCAATAACCAATCTCTCTCAATGGCTCAGTCCGCAACGACACAACGCCGAATTTATCGAGTGGTCACTTCGCGAAGCAGAATGGTTGGGCTTAACCGGGCAGGGCGCTATTTCCTCTTTTGCCGTAGCCATACTCGAAGGAAACGCAAAACTTGGCGTAGAAGATGCGCTCCCCAAACCTATTGATCACATTTTGATTCAGGCCGACAACAGCGCAATTGCACCTGGCCCACTCACGTTAGAACTTGCAAACATGATTGGCACGATTGCCGATATCGAAAGTCGCGGCGGTGCAACTGTTTATAGATTTAGCGAAGGATCAATCAGACGCGGTCTTGATCATGGTCAAACTGGCGATCAGATAAAAGATTTCCTTAAGAAAACTTCAAAGACGCCAATGCCGCAGCCTTTGGAATACCTCATCAACGACGTTGCTAAGCGACATGGACGTCTACGAGTTGGTCACGCAAATTGCTATCTTCGTTGTGAAGACGAAGGCGTTATTCAACAGATCATGCATGACAAGCGATGCGAGCCATTGCGTCTGCGCAAATTAGCGCCGCAAGTGATCATCTCTGAACTCGAAATGAATGATGTCTTGATGGGATTGCGTGAGGCCGGCTATTTACCTGCAATTGAAAATGCCACAGGAATATTAGTTATGCAGCCAGCGACCAGAAGGGCAAAGTCACGGCCGCGCCCTCCGCGAGTAATTAGCGAAATTGGCCGCCCCAGCGAAATCATTATTCAATCAGCCGTTCGCGCCCTTCGAGCCGGAGAAAAAGCCAGCGCTCATAAGCCACGCGACATTCCGCGCACGACCGCCAATGAGACTCTGGATTTACTTAATCAATACATCGAAGAGCAGGCCAGCCTGACTATTGGCTACGCCGACACAAATGGCGGGGTTTCCAATCGCCTGATCGATCCCATCTCGATCTCGCTTGGCACCTTGCTGGCACGCGATCATGCCACTGGCGAACTTCAACATTTCCGTATTCCACGGATTACTGGCGTAAGCCCAGCGTGAAGTGACCCTCATGAAAACCTTGAAGTAAGGCAGAATTAACCCGTGACCTTCTTAGTTGATCTGAAATCTCTGGTTGAGTGCGAATCTCCCAGCGACGATTTGGCCGCCTGTACGGCGGTTATCGAACTGGCCGCACAAATTGCCGAACTTCGGTTGGGTACCCCCGGAAAGATATTTCAAGAGAAAGGTCGACCAGTATTTTGGTGGGGCGCCGATACCCCAGAGGTTGTTTTACTTGCCCACTTAGATACGGTCTGGCCGATCGGGTCCTTTCAACCAACCTGGAAAATTACTGGCGATGAGTTATCAGGGCCTGGCACATTCGATATGAAAGTTGGCTTCTTGCAAGCCCTGTACGCCATTATCGATATTCCAGACGTTGCCCGCAAAGTTGCCATTATCGCCACCACAGATGAAGAGCTCGGTAGCCAAACCTCAAAAGAATTGATTCAAAAAGTGGCGGCCACTTCTAAAGCGGTTTTGGTACTTGAAGCCGCAGTCGATGGAAAAGTGAAAACTGGGCGCAAAGGAACTGCCATGTACCGAATCTCGGTTACCGGCAGGGCTGCTCACGCTGGCCTGGAGCCAGAAAAAGGAATTAACGCGACTGCTGAAATTGCCGCAATTGTTATTCAGGTCCTTCAACTTGAAAATCCTGAAACTGGCACGACCGTAGTTCCTACAACAATGTCATCGGGTACAACCACTAATACGGTTCCTGCTCTGGCGACATTAGATGTCGATATCCGCTCTTTTTCTAAAGATGAACTCATTCGAGTAGATGAAGCAATCCATTCATTGAGCGCCCAGCACCCCGAAGCCTCAATAAATATTTCTGGCGGAATCAATCGCCCACCTCTGGAACTCTCTTCCACCTTAGATCTTTACAATCGGCTAGAACTAGTTGCAGCCGCTATCGGAATGGAACCCATTGGTCACGCTGCAGTTGGTGGCGCCAGCGACGGCAACTTTGCGGCCGCTGCCGGTGCAAAAGTTCTGGATGGTCTTGGTGCCGTTGGAGCCGGAGCCCACGCCCCACACGAGCATGTTCTTTTATCGTCGATTCCGCATCGAATCACACTCCTCAACGCATTTATTAAGGAACTCATTCGTGACTGATGGCCCGCTGATTGTCCAAAGCGATAAGACTTTACTTCTCGATATTGATCATCCACTCTCCGATGAATGTCGTCGAGCAATTGCATCTTTTGCTGAACTCGAAAAATCCCCCGAGCATATTCACACGTATCGACTGACTCCTCTGGGTTTGTGGAATGCGCGAGCCGCGGGCCATGATGCCGAGCAAGTTATTGACACCCTTTTGAAATATTCTCGGTATGCAGTCCCGCATGCACTTCTTGTAGATGTTGCCGACACCATGTCCCGCTACGGCCGGCTTCGCTTAGAAGCTCACCCGGTACACGGCCTGACGCTGGTATCCAATGATCCAGCCGTACTTCGCGAAGTAACGCGCGGAAAGAAAGTCGCGCCTATGTTGGGGTTACAGCTCGATGAGGAAACCATTGTGGTCCACCCGGGACAACGTGGATTTCTCAAGCAGGCGTTGCTGAAACTGGGTTGGCCAGCCGAGGATTTTGCAGGATATGTTGATGGCGAACACCACGAAATTGCCCTAAAACAAGAGGGTTGGTCGATTCGAAAGTATCAAGAACTTGCTGCCGAGGGATTCTGGCACGGAGGCTCAGGAGTCGTCGTTCTTCCTTGCGGAGCGGGTAAAACCATCGTTGGCGCCGCTGCAATGGCTCATGCCAAAGCGACAACGCTGATTTTGGTTACCAATACAGTTGCAGCCAGACAGTGGCGCGATGAACTTCTTCGCCGAACCACGTTGCATGAAGATGAAATCGGCGAGTATTCCGGAGCCAAGAAAGAGATTCGGCCAGTCACCATTGCTACTTATCAAGTCATGACCACGCGCAAACAAGGCGTGTACTCCCACCTAGATCTTTTCGACGCTATCGACTGGGGACTCATTATTTACGATGAGGTTCACTTGTTGCCGGCGCCTATCTTCCGTTTCACTGCCGATATTCAATCCAGACGTCGTTTGGGCTTAACTGCAACGTTAGTTCGTGAAGATGGAATGGAGGGCGAAGTTTTCTCCCTCATCGGTCCTAAACGTTTTGACGTTCCTTGGAAAGAAATTGAAGCTCAGGGTTATATAGCTCCAGCCGATTGCGTTGAAGTTCGCGTAACTCTTACTGATGCCGAAAGACTTAATTACGCAACTGCCGAGCCAGAAGAGCGTTATCGCTTCTGTGCGACAACGGTGACAAAACGTAAGGTCGCTTTAGCGCTTGCCGAACAACATAAAGATGATCAGGTTCTCATTATTGGTCAATACCTAGATCAGTTAGATGCGCTGGGCGAAGAACTCGGAGTTCCTGTAATTAAAGGCGACACCCCCGTTAAAGAGCGCGAACGGCTTTTTAATCTGTATCGCGAAGGTGAAATTAAATGTCTTGTAGTTTCTAAAGTTGCAAACTTCTCGATTGACCTTCCCGAAGCGACCATTGCTATTCAGGTTTCCGGAACCTTCGGTTCGCGACAAGAGGAAGCGCAAAGATTAGGTCGTATTCTGCGACCCAAGGCAGATGGCAGAGGTGCGCGCTTTTATTCACTAGTAGCCAGAGACACTGTTGATCAAGATTTTGCGCAAAACCGTCAGCGCTTCTTGGCTGAACAAGGTTATGCCTACCGAATCATCGATGCAGATGATGTCTTTAATCAGAGTTGATCTAGAGCCGCTTTAAATCTAACGGGGTCGATGCGCCAATAGTCATGGTGTTGGCCGTTGATCAAGGTGACCGGAATCTGTTCGCCATATTTTTTTTCTAGTTCTGCATCGCCATCAATCAAGAGGACTTGAAGTTCAAAGGCTTTTTCTTTTCGAATCTCTTCGAGTTGATCCACTACGACATGACAGAGGTGGCAACCAGTCCTTGAGTAAACAGTTACTTCGATCATTTCTTGAAGATCCGCTCTGAAAACTCAGTAAGCACCAAATTCACATCGCCCTTGGCTTTGCGTAGATGCTCTTCGAATTCTTTGAGAGAGGCGGTAATGGTTGTTTCGGTGATGGTTCCGACTAACGGCCCAAACCGATCCGCCAAGAGGTTATGGGCTAGTCGCGAAATCGACTGGGCCAGCTCCTCACGAGCTTCATCCAAGGTGGGTTCTGCTTTCTTCTCGCTCAAGAGGCCAACCGAGGGTCGTTCGCGCTTTGCCCGTAGGTAACTTTCCTGTGCTCTTGCTGAAAGTTTGGCTTTGATCGGAGTAGAAGGCATACGCGTATCCTCTCAGACTGCTAGCGTCGTCCGCTGTGCGAGCCAAATATTTCCTAGTCACCGCCGCACTCGCCCTGGGGCTTTTAAATGCCCCCACACAGTCTCAAGCTGCCACTGTCCGATCGGTGACCGCCGGCTGGGTAAATGAATACGCCATTGCGGGCTCTGGAACGCACCTCACCACCGCACCAAAAACTCCACCTGCTGGCCACATCGATGCACTCAGCACATTCAACGTGGACTTCACTAACGTGCCCGATGCGGTTAAGCCTGCCATTCAAGCAGCCATAAATATTTGGGCATCTGATTTTCAATCCTCGGTGCCTATTTCAGTTTCGGCAAGTTGGGTCAGACAGACCAGCGCCGGAATTTTAGCTTCTGCAACGCCCGGAAAATTTTTTAACGGTTTTACAAACGCGCCAGACAAAGATCTTTGGTACCCGTCAGCAATGGCAAATGCTCTCGCTGGAAAAGATCTAGATCCACGCACGCCCGAGATTTCTATCAAGGTAAATTCGATAATGTTAAATTCCCTTTACTTGGGAACGGACGGAAATTGCCCGCCTAATATGTATGACCTCGAATCCATCATTCTTCATGAAATGGGTCATGGATTGGGTTTTCTCTCCAATAATGACTTCGACCAATTTTTTGGTTTCGGTACCATCGATCAGCCAACACCTTTCGACGCATACACCCAACTTCCAGATGGCAGACGTCTCATGGATGTGCCATCGCCATCGGTTGAACTCGGCAAAGCGATGACAAATACTTTGGTTTGGTCCGGTCTTAATGGAATTGCTGCAAATAACGGAGTTAAGCCTGCGCTCTACACCCCGCGCACCTACGAACCAGGATCATCTGTCAGTCACCTCGATGAAGCAACTTTTTCTCAAACTGGCGCCAACGCAGTCATGACACCAAACCTTGCCGCTGGCGAAGTTTTCCACGACCCCGGCCCGCTACTTCTGGCGATGCTGGCCGACATGCGCACCAAACCACCTGCCGGAGTCCCCGTTGGAATTCCTAGCGTTGCTCGAAATGTAAAGGCACTTGTTGGAGACAAGTCGGCCATAGTGACATTCGATCCACCTACCAATGCGCGTACCGCCCAGGTAAATTCATACTCAATCCGAGTAAACGTCAATGGCGCCGAAACCATTGTTACTTCCAGCCCGGCAGTTATCCCCCATCTCAATAATGGCGTGGCATATACCTTTTCGGTCGTTGCCAAGAATGACCTTGGACTATCAGATGCGGTGACTACTAACGCCGTGATTCCTCAAGCCTCCTGGGTCAAGAGCTATGTAGATATTGCGGCAGACGCAAAATATCTTGCAACCGGAACATTTCAAGCCAAGCCCATTGTTGTTTATAGCGATGGCGCCCGTGGTGATATCAAGATGGCCACCTGGAACGGAAAGGCTTGGGTGCGATCGATCATCGATGGAAATTCAACTTCCGGTGGACGCACAACTGACGATGTTTCTGGAAACATTTCGCTGTGTACCAACAAAGTTGGTAAATCTGAAAGCTTAAATCTTTTTTATGGCGATCTCACAACCAAAGATCTGCGCTACGCATCGTTTGATGGAACCAAATGGCGTTTCGATATTGTCGACGGTAACGGTGCAAAGATTCAGCCTTACCAAGAAGCAGATCGCGTTCGCACCGCCAGCGACGTTAGCGTCACCAATGCTTGCGTCTTCACGCCTGCAGGACTTCAAGTTTTCTACCGCGACGAGAGTCAAGGAATTTTGCTCGGTGCCGTACGTGATGGCACGAAATGGCGTTACGAAGTAATTGATGGTGATCGAGCTACCGACGGCCGAACAACCGGAGATGTTGGATTTCATGTGAAAGCGCTTGCAATAGGCACAAAGGTTTATTTGGTTTACGACTCTGTTCTTGCTATCAATCAAGACCACGTTGCTACCAAAGGTGAAGTTCGCGAAGCCACACGTTCAACTGCATACCCAGAGGATTGGCAATACACGACCTTAGACGCATCTACTGGTGTGACCACCGTTGCTGGTTTTGACGTGGCCCTGGCTCAAAATGGAAAAGCGATGTTGGCAAGCTGGCTATCGGCCTCTGCGCTTTCGCTGCCGAACGCCGATCAAATTCGTTGGCGCGATATTGCCTCCGGAACTGACAATGCAACAAATACAACTGAATTGTTCGGCTCGCCAGGTGGGCCGCTTTCGGTAGATTCCCAAAAGGTGCTCTTTGGTTGTGCTGGAAGATTGTGTGCCATGAACAAAACGGACCGAACCATTAAATTAGTTTCCAATGGAAACTTTAAGGATTCGATCCGCTCTGCGTGGTTAACTGTTGCGGGCGCCAGATACGCGGTAATTGGTACCGGCGGAAAGTTGGCGCTCTTTAAAATTATTTAGCGTTACGACGCTGAATTCGGGTGCGCTTTAGTAGTTTCTTATGCTTCTTCTTGGCCATACGCTTGCGACGCTTCTTAATTACTGAACCCATAGTGCTCCTTTATTTTTTAAATAAGCGGCCATTAATTACCCCGCCAGAGGATTAACAATAGTCATTCCAAAGCCAGTGCCTTGCTCCCCTAGTGAAATAAGACCGATTCCCGTCTGCCAGAGCGTAATTCGGGGGGTAGTCGTGAAATAGCGGGCTCCTAGGATCTTGCCCGCCTTGGAATACAAAACACCAACCGAAAAAGCCCGCTTTGGCTTCCAACTAGGGATGCCAACAATCGGGTCGCTAGAAGTTGAGAGGCGCCAGTGATTGAGACCGGCAGGCAAGTTGATGAACGAGGCAGGTGTCTGGGGATCAAGTTTGGCCAGAATCAATTGACTGAAATTTCCATCGCCATCGAAGAGGATGGTGAACTTCTTCGTTAGGCCGCCACTTGCGACTTCACCTGTGGCCGAGAAGAGGGCGCCTTTGAGAGAAATGCTTTGGGCAAAAATCGTTCCCGGGGCGCTATATGAATATGTCGCGAGCAAGGTCCCGGTTCGACTCACCTTCCAAACCATGAGTTGATCTAAAGGAAGCGGTGGAACTTGCTGCGGGTCAACGGCTACGCCATCGGGATTGAGAATTGGCGATGGTGAAGTGCTGGGCGATGGTGACTCTGTTGGGGTCGTCTGCTTTGCGGCCGATCCTAAAACCCAATAGTTTCCCGATTTATCCCGAACCAATGCCGAAGCAATCTCGTCAGTGGCACTACCCAACCGGAGATCCCAATTGCGAACTCCGGAAAAACCGATGCTGGAAATAAATCCGTCACTTCCACCTAAAGCTGGAGTAGAAACCCAATCGCCCGAAGCCCCGGTAACAGTACCTGCAATAATTAACGAGGAAGTTGTGCTGACCGCAGCCGAAATTTCATCATCTGCAGCTGAGGTAAGAGTTGCAACGATTAAGGGTTTGGCTGGTAACACTTTAATTACTGCCGTAGCGGCCTCGGCAGTGCCGACATACGCAACGACAGAACCAAGCGCAAGAAGTGAAATCAGCCGAAGCGATTTCACCCCAATTCAACCGATCGATCACGTGCTGCTGTCATCGCTTGATCGACAAGTTGAGTCAACCCACCTTCACTAAAAACTTTTAAAGCTGCAGCAGTAGTGCCATTTGGACTTGTTACATTTTCGCGAAGCGTTGTCGCGCTTTTCCCGCTTTCTTGCAACATTCCTGCGGCTCCGACAATCGTTTGGATGGCAAGACGAGTTGAGGTTTGTTCATCCAGCCCTAACTTCTGCCCAGATGTAACCATGGCTTCGATAAATGCAAAGAAGTAGGCGGGACCTGAACCGCTCATGGCTGTAACGGCATCCTGCAAGTTCTCTTCTACACTCCACACATCTCCGCTTGCTGCAAGAAGTTTTGAGATGAGTTCCATTTGTGAACTAGACGCGTGAGCTCCGGCGGAAAGCACCGACATGCCCTTGCCTATAAGCAATGGGGTGTTTGGCATAACACGAATCACACTGACTTCACCATCAAGTCGGCCTTCAATGAATTTCGTGCTCTTGCCGGCGGCAAAAGAGACTAAAAGAGCGGTCTTCTTGAGGTGGCCATTAAAGGAGTCGAGTAAATCACCCAGATCTTGCGGCTTTACCACCAAGAGGAGAAGGTCGGATTCGCGAACTACATCTTCAAGTTCGCGGTGTTGCGCCCCAAACTTGGCAACGATCTCGGCGGAGCGTTCTGGCCGTTTTTCAACAAATGCAATATTGCTGGCGGGTGCCCCTGCGGTAATAACACCGGCAAGCAGCGCCTCACCCATGACGCCAACACCCAAGATGCCGACTTTAAGAGAATCAATCTGCGCAATCGAATTAGACATATCTAAAGCCTATCCAAAGTCATCCAGCGCCAGCCCAGAGTTCGGTGAGAATATGCGAATTGACCCACCAAGCCCTAGGCTCTCGCACTGTGCCAGAAGTAAATCCTAATTTCGCTCGTGACTGGGTCGAATTTTCCGATCCCAATGATGTCGATGCGCTTTTCAAGATCGACCTTACCTGGCTGACCTCCTATTGGTCATGTATTTATGGTGCTGGCTGTTGCGGCGTTGATGAAGATAAGCCCAACGATGGTTGCTGTTCAGATGGCGCTTACTACTCGGACGAAGCCGACGAACTACGAACTTTAGAAGTCGCCAAAAGGCTCACTCCTGAGATGTGGCAATTCTTTGCTGAAGCCCAGCCTAAGAAAGTTAGCGGCCAGCTGCGAATTTCTGAAGTTGGACTCGATAACGATCGCAAAACTCGCAAGATTGAGGATTCCTGCATTTTCCTCAACCGTAAAGGTTTCGAGGCCGATGGCTTTACCGGTTCCTTTGGATGCGTTCTCCATCACCTTGCGCAAAAAGAAGATATTCATTTTGTCGAAACCAAGCCGGACGTTTGTTGGCAATTACCTATTCGAAGAAGTTTTGAAAAGAGAGAACTTGGCGATCGCGAAATCTCGGTCACCGTAATTGGCGAATACGAAAGACTTGCCTGGGGAGATGGCGGCGCCGAATTCAATTGGTACTGCACCAGCAATACCGAAGCACACGTCGGACGCCAGCCGGTCTACATTTCCAATGAAATAGAACTCCGAACCCTTATCGGTGCCGACGCTTATGTTCTCCTCAAGCAACATTGCGATGCCCGCATGGAGGCCATCGCCGCGCTAGCCAAGACCGAGCGCAAGAACTTGCTTCCACTGCTCTCGATCCATCCGGCCACTCTTGCCAATCAAAAGAACTAGTCAGACCTACCCGATAGCCTTTCCGTTATGGCAAAGAGCACCCCTGTAAAAGATCCATTCCGCTGTACCGAATGTGGATGGAGCACGACCAAGTGGGTTGGGCGATGCGGCGAATGCCAAGCATGGGGAACTGTTGAAGAAATCGCTGCCCCCAAGAAGCTCTCGCTTCTTCCTGGCGCGGTCACTAACGCCGCTCAGCCAATTGGTGAAGTAAATCTGCAGAGCGCCCAGGCGCGATCCAGTGGCGTAAGCGAACTCGATCGAGTTCTTGGCGGAGGGCTGGTTCCGGGCGCTGCAATTCTTTTGGCGGGCGAACCCGGTGTTGGTAAATCCACTTTGCTCTTGGCGGTTGCCGCCGAAAGTGCTCGTAAGAATTTGGTTTCGCTTTATATCAGCGGTGAAGAATCAGCATCTCAAGTGCGCTTGCGTGCTGAACGCCTCAATGCAATTGACCCCAATTTATGGCTAGCTGCCGAGACTGATCTAGGTTCGGTCATTGCCCATATCGATGCAGTCCAGCCGCATCTATTGGTCATCGATTCCATCCAAACGATCTCTTCCTCGGCTGTTGATGGCTCTCCTGGTGGCGTGACCCAAGTACGTGAAATCGCTGCTGCCCTGATTCGTATTGCCAAAGAACGTTCGATCACATTGGTTTTAGTTGGGCATGTGACCAAAGATGGATCTATTGCTGGGCCTCGCTTGCTCGAGCATCTAGTTGATGTTGTCCTTAACTTCGAAGGCGATCGTCATTCCCGGCTACGTCTTATACGTGCGATGAAAAATCGTTTCGGTGCCAGCGATGAAGTCGGATGTTTCGACATGAACGAATCCGGAATCACCAGCCTGCCTGACCCCACTGGTTTATTTACGACCAGACATTCTGAACCCGTTCCCGGAACGTGCGTAACTGTTGCCCTAGAAGGTCGCAGGCCGTTACTTGCTGAAATTCAAGCGTTGGTCAGCGCACCACTTCCTGACGGGCGCGATTTCGGAAATTCCAGGCGAGTCACATCGGGGCTCGATAACCCACGTACCGCAATGACTTTAGCCGTTCTAGAATTACGGGCAGGTGTTCGAATTTCTGGCCGCGATGTCTACGTCGCCACCGTAGGCGGAATGAAGATGAGCGAGCCTTCAGCAGATCTAGCGGTTGCTCTCGCCGTTGCATCAGCCGCCAAAGGTATGGCGCTACCCGCTGATTTGATTGCAATTGGCGAAGTTGGCCTAGCTGGAGAAATTCGGAAAGTTACTGGTGTCAGTCAGAGAGTGCAAGAAGCAGTTCGCCTGGGATTTAAGCGTTTCATGGTTCCCGTTGGTAGCGATCTCAAAATTGACGGAGTTGAAATCATGGAAGTCGCCCGCCTAGAGCAAGCAATCGCCAAGGTTAAAATTAATTAATAATGCAGGCCGTACTCACACGTTGGTTCAAGCAGAACAAACGCGAACTTCCTTGGCGTGACACGTCGCCTTGGGGTGTCATGGTCAGCGAGTTTATGTTGCAACAAACACCAGTTAATCGTGTACTTCCTATCTGGAAACAGTGGATGAGTACCTGGCCAGATCCACTTTCGCTAGCACAAGCACCTAAGTCGGATGTAATTCGAGCATGGGGACGTCTGGGGTATCCACGACGTGCACTTCGCTTACACGAAAGTGCAAAAGTAATTTCCGAAAAATTCGACAACCGAGTCCCATCGACTTACGAAGAGCTGCTCTCGCTTCCCGGAGTTGGGGATTACACCGCTTCAGCCATCCTTGCCTTCGCTTTCGGCCAAAGATCTTTGGTGCTGGATATAAATATTCGTAGACTCTTTTCCCGAAGTATTGATGGCGTAGAGACTCCGTCCTCCAGTATTTCTCAAGTCGAGCGCGCTTTACGAACCAATCTCATTCCTGCGAAAAGTCCACACTTATGGGCCGCAGCCACCATGGAGTTCGGCGCTCTCGTCTGTACCGCCAAGAACCCCAATTGTGCCGATTGTCCGCTGCAAAATGAATGTGCTTGGCGCGCGGCCGGTTATCCAAAATCCGAGGTGAAGCCAAAGCCAACTTTCAATGGGTCCGATCGCCAATGTCGTGGCGCAATCTTGAATGTGTTGCGCGAGCAATCTCGAGCAAGTCACCAAGAACTTTCACTCCTCTGGCCCGATGCCCTGCAATTTGAAAAGGGTCTTAAAACACTAATTGCCGATGGCCTCATCGAGACCACCGGCAAAAAGAGTTACAAGTTAGCTAATTAAGCAGACGGTGCCTGCTCTGTCAGGTCCCCTGGCGTATCTGGCATCTCTGACTTTGGTACTCCGTTGAAGGTGAACTTTTCGGTATCACCATCGGTCTCAACATCGACCAAGGTGATCTCCCCTGGCTTTACATCACCAAAGAGGATCTTCTCGGAGAGTTGATCTTCGATCTCGCGTTGAATACATCGTCGTAGTGGACGAGCACCAAGTAATGGGTCATAACCTCGCTTTGCCAACAGCGCTTTTGCTGCAGGGGTGAGTTCGATTCCCATATCGCGAGCACGGAGTCGCTCATCGAGATTGGCGATCATGAGATCAACAATCTGGACGATTTCGGCTTCGCTGAGTTGATGGAAGACGATGATGTCGTCAATACGGTTGAGGAACTCGGGGCGGAAGTGCGTCTTCAGCTCTTCACTGACCTTGCCCTTCATGCGCTCGTAGTTTCCAAGGACGTCAGAAGCATTGTGGAAACCGAGTCCCAGTGTCTTGGAGATATCTCTGGTACCGAGGTTGGTGGTCATGATGATGACGGTGTTCTTGAAATCAACTACCCGACCTTGAGCATCGGTGAGGCGGCCATCTTCCAAGACCTGCAACAGTGAGTTGAAGATATCTGGGTGAGCCTTTTCGATTTCATCGAAGAGAACTACAGAGAATGGCTTGCGCCGAACTTTCTCGGTTAGTTGTCCACCTTCGTCGTAACCCACAAATCCTGGAGGTGCTCCGAAGAGGCGTGAGGCGGTGTGCTTCTCGGAGTACTCCGACATATCCAATTGGATAAGTGCATCGGAATCACCAAAGAGGAAGGCGGCCAAAGTGCGGGAGAGTTCAGTCTTACCGACACCTGAAGGGCCGGCGAAGATGAAAGATCCACCTGGACGACGTGGGTCTTTGAGACCGGCGCGTGTGCGGCGAATTGCTTGAGAGAGTGCCTTGATGGCTTGATCTTGACCGATGACACGGCGATGAAGTTCATCCTCCATGCGCAGCAATCGTGCCGTCTCGGCTTCGGTCAATTTGAAGACTGGAATGCCAGTAGCAGTGGAGAGGACTTCGGCAATGAGTTCTTCATCAACCTCGGCCACGACATCGAGGTCGCCTGCCTTCCAGCTCTTTTCACGCTCAGCTTTTTCAGTAATGAGATTCTTTTCGTTATCGCGAAGCGAGGCAGCGCGTTCAAAGTCTTGAGAATCAATGGCTGATTCCTTCTCTTTGCGTGCCTTGGCGATGCGCTCGTCGAATTCACGAAGCTCTGGTGGAGCGGTCATGCGACGTATGCGTAGCCGTGATCCAGCCTCATCGATTAAGTCGATTGCCTTGTCCGGCAAGAAACGATCAGAGACATAGCGATCGGCCAGAGTTGCGGCAGACACTAATGCTGAATCGGAAATCGAAACCTTGTGATGAGATTCGTAACGGTCACGCAAGCCCTTAAGAATTTCGATGGTGTGCGCCACAGTTGGCTCAGCAACTTGAATTGGTTGGAAACGACGCTCTAGCGCCGCATCCTTTTCTAGGTGCTTGCGATATTCATCAAGTGTTGTGGCTCCGATGGTCTGGAGTTCGCCACGAGCGAGCATTGGCTTCAAAATGCTGGCGGCATCGATTGCACCTTCAGCTGCGCCTGCTCCAACAAGAGTGTGAATCTCGTCGATGAAGAGAATGATGTCACCGCGAGTGCGAATTTCTTTCAAAACTTTCTTGAGTCTTTCTTCGAAATCACCACGGTAACGAGAACCAGCAACCAGCGCGCCGAGATCGAGCGAATAAAGCTGTTTGTCCTTAAGAGTCTCTGGTACATCGCCCTTAACAATGGCTTGGGCAAGTCCTTCAACGATTGCAGTCTTACCAACGCCAGGTTCACCAATGAGAACTGGATTGTTCTTGGTGCGGCGAGAGAGAACTTGCATAACGCGTTCGATCTCTTTTTCACGGCCAATAACTGGATCAAGCTTTCCTTCGCGAGCGGCTTGAGTCAGGTTGCGACCGAATTGATCAAGAACTAAAGATGTCGAGGCGGTTCCTTCGGCAGGACCGTTGGCTGCGACTGCTTCTTTTCCTTGATAGCCCGAAAGTAATTGAATAACTTGTTGGCGGACGCGATTGAGATCGGCGCCTAACTTTACGAGTACCTGTGCGGCTACGCCTTCACCTTCTCGGATGAGGCCTAAGAGAATGTGCTCGGTGCCGATGTAGTTGTGGCCGAGTTGTAGCGCCTCGCGAAGTGAAAGTTCGAGAACCTTCTTAGCTCGTGGCGTAAATGGGATATGCCCGGACGGGGCTTGCTGTCCCTGGCCGATGATTTCTTCGACCTGTGAGCGCACGGCTTCTAGTGAGATGCCAAGAGCTTCTAGCCCTTTGGCGGCGACGCCTTCACCTTCATGGATGAGTCCCAGAAGGATGTGCTCGGTGCCGATGTAGTTGTGGTTGAGCATGCGAGCTTCCTCTTGGGCCAATACAACAACCCGGCGAGCTCGATCGGTAAAGCGCTCGAACATTGGTGAGCCTCCTTCTTCTTTCCTTGGGTTAAGCCTAATGCGAGCAGGGTTATGGCTGTAGCCTGAAAAACCCCCGCCCAATACTTCACTTAACCCCACAAATGAGTTAGTTATGCCCGAAATAGGCGAGATTTTGCTGTGAGCAGAAAAAGCTAGAGAACGAGCAACATTCGGGTATTGCCCAAGGTGTTGGGCTTAACCGATTCCAGATCCAAGAATTCGGCCATACCTTGGTCGTAGGAGCGGAGCAATTGGGCATAAACCTCTGGCTCGACCGGGGCGCCTTCAATCTCGGTGAAACCATGGCGGCCAAAGAATTCGGTCTCAAAGGTCAAACAGAAGATGCGCTCGACACCAATTTCCCGAGCCCGGGAGATCACGCGCTGGACGATGGCATGGCCAATCCCCTGCCCGCGATAATCAGTTTCGACAGCAACTGTTCGAACCTCGGCTAAGTCCTCCCATAAAACGTGGAGGGCGCCGCAACCGACAACTTTGTCGCCATCTACTGCAACGGTAAATTCTTGGACATCTTCGTACAGTGTCACCGTTTCTTTCGAGAGCAGCCGGCCCTGACCTGAGTACGCATCGATCAAATGACGTATCTGCTTAATGTCAGCCGTTGTAGCCGGACGAACTTCTACAACCATTTATTCGTCTGCCTCGGGTTTAACCAGAGGGAAAAGGATAGTTTCGCGAATTCCCAACCCAGTGAGCGCCATCAACAAACGGTCCACGCCCATACCCATTCCGCCCATCGGTGGCATGCCGTATTCCATAGCTCGCAAGAAATCTTCATCTAGTTGCATAGCTTCAACATCGCCCTTGGCACCAAGTGAGGCTTGTTCGATGAGGCGCTCGCGTTGGATAACAGGATCGATGAGTTCGGAATATCCAGTGGCAAGTTCGAATCCCTCGACGTAAAGATCCCATTTTTCTACCAAACCAGGGACGTCGCGATGAGCACGAACCAATGGTGAAGTATCGATTGGGTAACCCTTAACAAATATCGGTGCGTTTAATTTGCCCTCGGTCACATGTTCAAAAATCTCTTCAGCAAGCTTGCCCGTGATCCACTTTGGATCAATCTTCATTCCCAACTTGGTAGCAATTAATTTCAACTCTTCATAACTGGTTTGCGGAGTGACTTCTTCGCCAACACCTTCTGAAATTAATTCAAAAAGTGAAGCCTCGCGCCACTTTCCACCTAGGTCCAAGATACGACCGTCCAGATGAGTTACTTGATGCGAACCACAAACCGCCATTGCCGCATCTTGAACCAAAGACTGCGTGAGTTCGGCGATGGAATTCCAGTCACCATAAGCTTCGTAACTCTCGATCATCGCAAATTCGGGTGAGTGCGATGAATCGGCACCTTCATTGCGGAAATTGCGATTAATTTCGAATACTCGCTCGAGACCACCTACGACACAACGCTTGAGGAAGAGTTCGGGTGCGATACGCAGAAAAAGATCCATCTGGTACGCATTGCTTTCAGTTTTGAACGGACGGGCAGTAGCGCCACCGTGCATAACCTGCAACATAGGAGTTTCGACTTCAATGAAATCGCGCTTGGCAAACGAATCTCGCAAGGACTTCATCACAGTAGGTCGCAAACGAGCCATGGTGCGAGCTTCAGGGCGAACGATCAAATCCACATATCGCATACGAACGCGGGTTTCTTCAGAAAGTGGTTTGTGTTCAACAGGCAACGGGCGCAATGACTTAGATGCCAACTTCCATTCATTAGCCAAAATTGAAAGTTCGCCACGCTTTGAAGTAATTACTTCACCAGTCACGCTGACGAGGTCGCCGAGATCGATCTCGGATTTCCAGAGGTCCAAAGCCTCTTGACCGACTTTATCGAGCGAAAGCATGGCCTGAAGTTCGGTGCCATCGCCTTCGCGCAAGGTAGCAAAACAGAGTTTGCCGGTATCGCGCTTGAAAATGACTCGACCGGCAACGCTTTCAATTTCGCCAGTAGCAACATCGATGGCTAAATCTTTGTGCTCTCCGCGGATCTCTTTTAACGACTTAGTACGGGCAACGGCCACTGGGTAAGGCTCTGCGCCGCGGTCCAATATTGCAGCGCGCTTTTCACGTCGAATGCGAAGCTGCTCGGGCAGGTCGTCGGCCGGGGTCGTTACTGATTCGCTCATAAGGGGTGCAAGTCTACCGTTTAGGAATTACGCTCATGAACTAATCGCAGTCCAATTAAAGTGAGATCGGGTTCGTGATAGTCAATAGTCTCGCTGATACCAAGAACCAAGGTTGCCAGTCCGCCGGTTGCAATTACTGTGGTTGATTCAGTTCCTGGGTACAGCGTCTCTAGCTCGTCGATAATCCGGTTTACTAAACCATCGACCTGGCCGGCAAAGCCGAAGATAGTTCCAGATTGCAAGGCTTCGACGGTGTTCTTCCCAATGACCGACTTGGGCCGCACCAGCTCCACTTTTCGCAGTTGAGCCGCGCGCGCAGCCAATGCATCAACAGAGATTTCAATTCCCGGAGCAAGCGCACCGCCCAAAAATTCACCTTTGGGTGAAACGACATCAAGGTTTGTTGAAGTTCCGAAATCAACGACGATGCTGGGCCCGGCCGATCCGTAGAGAGTATGAGCCGCCAAGGTATTTACAATCCGATCGGCTCCAATTTCCTTTGGGTTATCCACTAATAATGGCACCCCCGTTTTAACCCCTGGTTCGACGATTGTTGTTGGGATATGTGCAAAATAGTTTTTGATCATTCCTCGAATTTCACGCAGGGAAGCCGGGACGGTAGAACAGACCGCCAATCCCGTAAGGTCATAACCTTCGATTAGAGATCGGTATTGCAACCACAATTCATCGGATGTATCCCGCGGATCAGTCTTCACCCGCCAGGAGTGCACCATCTTTTCGCCCTCAAACACTCCCAACACCGTGTTTGTGTTTCCTACGTCAACAGTCAACAACATTGTTACACCGCCTTAAAATCTAGACCGATATCCAGCACTGGGGCTGAATGAGTAAGAGCGCCGACGGCCAAATAGTCGACGCCAGTTGATGCGTAAGCGTGGGCATTTTCTAGGGTTAGACCACCCGACGCTTCTAATTTGGTCTTGCCTTTCACCATTTCAACAGCGGCTCGACATTGCTCGAGCGACATATTGTCCAAAAGAACGAGATCAGCACCAGCGGCGACGACATCACGAAGTTGTTCTAGCCGATCTACTTCGACTTCGACCTCAATGTTCGGATATTTCGAACGCACTGCGGCGAATGCTTGGGTGACCCCGCCCGCAGCAAAAATGTGATTGTCTTTAATCAAAGCGGCATCCGATAGCGACATTCGATGATTGGTGCCTCCACCCATGCGTACCGCAAACTTCTCGAGTTCGCGATGTAATGGGGTGGTCTTGCGTGTATCCCGAATTTCGACAGGCAAGCCTTTAACATCATTAACCCAACGTCTGGTCAAAGTGGCAATTCCACTGAGACGGCCAATGAAGTTAAGAGCAGCACGTTCAGCTAAAAGTAATTGCCGAGTATTTCCTTGTGTCCAGATTAAGACTTCTCCAGGTTCTATGTGGTCACCTTCAGAGACTTGGATCTTGTAATCAGAAATTCCGCGGACTTCCAAAACAGCGGCCGCGATGCACAGACCAGCAACTGTGCCGGTTTTACGAGCACGAAATTCAGCGATAGAAACTTGATCAGAAGGGATAGTGGCGATCGAAGTAACGTCTTCACCACCTGCAAGATCTTCGGCGATGGTGCGTTCGACCATATCGGCCACGTAAATGGGATCAAGCTGGAGATCAGAGAGCCGATCTGCGAGCTGTGCTGAAAGCTTCATCACCTAACCTCTTCTGTATACGAGTGCCAATTTCCGGCTTTATCCAAAGTCTGAATTATGCGTTTGTGCCACTGATCTGAAGTGTCCGGAAAATCAGTACGCCAATGAGAACCACGTGATTCGGTACGAGCTAACGCCGCCTTAACTATGGCAGTAGCTAGGAGATAGAGATTGGACGCTTCCCATGCCTCTAGCGTCGGCTCTACCGTGGTGTATTCAGAAAGTTGCTGAAGCACCGAAAGTGTTTCCTTGAGTGAAATCTCCGAACGCATGACGCCAGCGCCTTGACTCATCGCAAGCTGCAATGGAAGTTCAATCGTGGGGCTTAATAGAAAATCTATTCCTTGGTCTTCACTTGGTTGTGACTGTGCTGGGATGTGCGCCACGATGTGAGCCGAAATACGCGCGCCGAAAACTAAACCTTCCAGCAATGAATTCGAAGCCAGGCGATTGGCACCATGGGCGCCAGTACAAGCAGTTTCACCACATGCATAGAGTCCCGGCACAGAAGTTTGGCCATTGAGATCGACGAGAACACCACCAGATGCATAGTGGGATGCAGGAGAAACTGGAATTAATTGTGAAGTTGGATCAATACCGTTTGCTTTGCATGAGGTATAGATCGTGGGAAAACGTTCGCGGAAATCTTTAATAGCGGTGGCATCGAGCCAGACATGTTGCGAACCTGACTCTTTAATTTGAGCAAAAATTTCCTTCGCAACAATGTCGCGCGGAGCAAGTTCGGCAAGGGGATGCTTATCTACCATGAATCGTTCGCCGCGATGATTCAATAACAATGCACCTTCACCACGAACAGCTTCGCTGATCAGTGGCTGCTGTCCACCAGTGCTGGAATCGCGCCACAAAACCGTGGGATGAAATTGGATAAATTCGACATCTGCTACCGCAGCGCCTGCACGTAGCGACAAGGCAACACCGTCTCCAGTGGACACTGATGGATTAGTAGTTTGCGAATACACCTGTCCCAGTCCGCCAGTTGCGATTACAACCGCACGAGCAAGGGCTCTCCCCACGCCATCTCGGCTACCGGCTCCGATCACGTGAAGAGTGACGCCACATACAGATCCCGCTTCGCTGAGAAGCGCATCGATAGCCAAGGCATGCTCAATCACTTCAATTCCAGCATCGTTTTGAACCGCGGCAAGTAGCGCACGCGATACTTCAGCACCCGTTGCATCTCCACCAGCATGAAGAATTCGGTTGCGTAAATGCCCGCCTTCGCGCGTCAGAGCAATTTCACCGGTTTCAGATTTATCAAACACAGCGCCGCGAGCAATCAGCTTTCGCACCGCCTCGGGACCTTCGCTCACTAAAACATCAACCGCTTCGGTGTCACACAAACCTGCACCAGCAATAAGAGTGTCTTTTTTATGCTGACCCGGAGTATCACCAGGGCCAAGTGCGGCGGCGATCCCACCTTGCGCCCACTTGGTTGAACCTTCATCGATATGGGATTTCGTAACAAGTAGAACTGATAGCCCGCCGGCTCGGAGATTGAGCGCTGTGGTTAAACCGGCCACTCCTGAACCAATGACGATGACATCTGCCTGAACGGTCCAGCCTGGAGCACCAGCTCGTAGTTTCATAAGGAGACCCGACTCATCGCCATATTGTCGAGCAAACGGACGCCATTTATCCAACCGGCAACGATCGCTCGGTTATTGGTCTCTATGGAGTCCGCGGGTAGGAAAGTAGCCTCGTCGATAATCTCGGCGTAGTCGACCGTAAAGAGCGGTTCATTCGACAAGGCGTCGGTAAGTGTCGTTCGAGCCAAGGCTAAATCTTGAAGTGCTGTTGCTTTGCTCAACCCTTGGGAGATAACAATTGCCGCTTTGCGACCTTCAGGACTCAATCGAACATTGCGAGAGGACATGGCCAATCCGTCAGATTCGCGAATAATCGGCGCACTCACGATCTCGATCGGAAGATTGAATCTAGTGATCATAGATTTCACCAAGAAGAGTTGTTGAAAATCTTTCTCGCCAAAAATTGCCCAACGGGGGGCGGTTAATTCAAAGAGTCGCTTCACCACAGTCAACATGCCATCGAAATGGCCCGTTCGAGCGGCGCCTTCAAAAAACTTTCCAATTTCACCCGAGTCAACTAGATCGACCTTCTCTGGATAAATCTCATCCACCGTCGGCAGCCAAACCTGAGTCGCACCCGCAGCCAAGGCAATCGCCTTATCGCTCTCTGGGGTTCGCGGATACTTTGCTAAATCATCAACGTTTTCAAATTGAAGTGGATTTACGAAAATGCTCACGAGAACTTCATCAGTAAGAGTTCGCGCCAATTTAATGAGAGATTCGTGACCAGCGTGAAGGGCGCCCATGGTTGGAACAAAGGCGGTGGTTGGTTGCTTCAACACAGTCATGCTCCAGTCCTTCTTGAGGGGGTACCGGGCTCTTCGTGCTCTTATATTAGTCGCTGTTCAACCCTGCTAATAAGTCGGAAATCCTGCCTTTGCCTGGGATGTAACCATCCGGATCGATCTCTAGCCAGGGAGCCAAAACGAATGCCCGCTCATGAGCCCTGGGATGAGGGATGTGGAGCTCTTCGCTATCAATAAATAAGTCCCCAGCAACGATGAGATCAAGGTCCAAAGTTCGTGGCCCCCACTTCACATCGCGGATTCGGCCCAACCTAGATTCGATCTGTAATAAAAGTTGGAGTAACTCTTCGGGCTGTCGGTCGCAATCGCCGATAAGTACCGCATTGAGGTAGTCCGGCTGCGCTGGTCCGCCTACTGGGTCGGTCTCGATAAAAGTGGAGATGGCATCAATTCGAATGACTTCGCTGAGTTCGGCTTCAGCGCGATTGAGATTTTCTTCTCGGTCGCCCAAGTTTGATCCTAGAGCAATGACAACTTTCATTGGTGTCTTGTTAACTGAACTGCGAGATCAGAAATGGAGATTCCGACTGGAGCGTCAGGTTTATGAACCGTGACTTCGATGCTGTGGACTAAGGAATAAGTGCGTAAAACTCGATGGGCAATCTCATCTGCCAATCGTTCGATAAGTTGGAATGGCTCTCCGACAATAATCTCGTGGATCAACTCGACGACCTTGGAATAATCCACGGTATTAATGAGATGATCGTTTGCTCCAGGTACTGAAAGGTCAAGAGAAAGTGTTGCATCGACAACAAATCTTTGTCCTTGAATTCTCTCTTCTGGGTAGACGCCATGAAATCCAATTGCGGAGATCCCAGTGATGATGATGCGATCGCTCACTTCATTAGCTCCAATGCAACTGAGATAGCTTCCTTATGGGGTCTAACACTATGAGTTCTTACCCCCCAGATGCCAGATTTGGTGAGTAGCGCTGTTAAAGCAACGGAGACATTTTCACGCTCGTCTGGAGCAGCACCACCAAGAAGCTCCCCCAGAAAACGCTTCCGCGAAGCCCCTACTAACAATGGAAAACCCAAAAGCGCCAGCCGATCAAGGTTGCGAAGCAACTGCCAATTATGTTCAGGCAATTTCGCAAAGCCGATACCAGGATCCAAAATGATTTGTTCTTCTCGAACTCCAAGTTTGGTTAAGGCTAAAACTCGGCTATCTAGTTCATCTTTCACATCTACAACGACATCATCATAAATAGCAAGGTCATTCATATGTGAAGAATGTCCGCGCCAATGCATAACTATGAACTGCAATTCCGGGTGGCGAGAAATAACTTTGGCCATATCAGAATCGGCTAGGCCACCACTGACGTCATTTACATATGTTGCGCCGGCAGCTACTGCTGATTGAGCAACGCTCGCTCGCATGGTGTCGATACTGATCGTGGCACCGCGTTCGGAAAGCGCTTTAATAACGGGGATTACGCGCTCTTCTTCCTGAGCAGCAGATACACGCTTGGCGCCAGGACGGGTGGATTCCCCACCGACATCAATGATGTCAACGCCTTCAAGCATCATCTCTTCGGCTCGATGGATAGCGCTTTCCAATGAAAAATGCCGTCCGCCATCAGCAAAAGAATCGGGAGTTACATTGAGTATTCCCATGACGAGTGGGGCAATTAATTGATTCACGTTAGTGAGATGCTGCGGTTATAAGGCTCATGGCTTCTGCTCGAGTTGCTGGATTTCGCAATTGTCCACGAACAGCGCTGGTGATAGTTCGCGCTTGAGATTTTCTGACTCCGCGCATCGACATGCACAAATGCTCGCAATCGATCACCACAATTACGCCGCCTGGATTGAGGACTTCCACCATGGCATCCGCTATTTGAGTTGTGAGTCGCTCTTGTACCTGTGGCCTTCGGGAGTAGAGGTCGACCAACCGAGCTAATTTTGAGAGTCCAGTGATACGACCACTGCTTCCTGGGATATATCCAATGTGGGCGACGCCATGGAAAGGAGTCAGGTGATGTTCGCAGTGGGAGAAAACTTCAATATCGCGGACAATGACGAGTTCGCTATGTCCAATATCGAATGTCGTGGTGAGTACTTCCTCGGGGCTCTGCCACAAGCCGGCATAGTTTTCTTTAAGCGCACGAGCGACACGACCAGGGGTATCAATCAAACCGTCGCGAGTGGGATCTTCTCCAATTGCTAACAGGAGCTCGGTTACTGCGCGCTCGGCGCGCTCCTGATCAAAGGGCGCCTTTGCACCCCCATCATGAGGTCCCATCGATACCGGGGTAATTTCACTCACTCGGCGGAGCCACCTTTTTGGCACGAGGTTTGCGTACTGGCTTGGTAGCTTCGACAACTTCGACTGGTTGCAGTGAATTTGCGGGAGACATCGCTACTGGTGGCAAATCGGAAGGTTGGCGATTTGGAGAACCGGTCCAAGCTGGACGTGGAGAAATCATGGTCACGCCTTGGAAGATGCGATCGATATCTTCCTTCAAAAGTGTTTCCTTCTCCAATAATTCGACAACCAGTGCGTCCAGAATTCCGCGATTGGCTACCAAAATATCAAAGGCTTCTTGGTGAGCATTCTTGATTAAGTCGTGGATCTCTTCATCGACGATTCCCGCAACTTCTTCTGAGTAATCTCGTTGGTGGCCATAGTTCTTTCCTAGGAAAGGCTCGCCTTCGCTGATGCCCAATTTGATAGCGCCAATTCTTTCGGTCATGCCGTATTGAGTAACCATGGCACGCGCCAAATTGGTGGCCTTCTCAATATCGTTAGAGGCGCCGGTAGTTGGATCGTGGAAGATGAGTTCTTCTGCAGCACGTCCACCGAGTGAATATGCCAATTGATCCAACATTTGATTTCGAGTCGTCGCGTATCGATCTTCGTCAGGCAGCACCATGGTGTATCCAAGTGCACGTCCGCGCGGCATAATCGTAATTTTATGAACCGGGTCAGAATGTGGCAGCGCATGAGCAACCAGCGCGTGTCCGCCCTCGTGATAAGCAGTAATACGACGCTCTTCCTCGGTCATTAATCGGGTCTTGCGTTGTGGTCCGGCCATGACACGATCAATGGCTTCATCCAAAGCACCGGATGTAATGATCTTTGCATTCTCGCGTGCGGTGAGAAGTGCGGCTTCGTTAAGGACGTTGGCAAGATCTGCACCGGTAAATCCAGGAGTTCGCTTTGCGAATCCATTGAGATCAATATTTTTAGCTAGCGGCTTGCCCTTTGCGTGAACTTCAAGAATTGCAGTTCTACCTTTAAGATCTGGTCGATCTACTGGAATCTGTCGATCAAAGCGGCCAGGACGAAGTAGGGCTGGGTCTAGAACATCTGGACGGTTAGTGGCCGCTATCAGAATTACTTGGCCGTTAGCTTCAAAACCATCCATCTCCACCAAAAGTTGATTCAGTGTCTGTTCACGTTCATCGTGTCCGCCACCAAGTCCGGCACCACGTTGGCGACCGACGGCATCAATTTCATCGACAAATATGATGGCTGGGGCATTTTCTTTTGCTTGAGCAAAAAGATCGCGAACTCGAGCAGCACCAACACCAACAAACATCTCAACGAATTCCGAGCCGGAGATCGAATAGAACGGCACATTCGCCTCGCCTGCTACAGCACGGGCCAGCAACGTCTTTCCAGTTCCGGGAGGGCCGTAAAGCAGGACTCCTTTAGGGATTTTTGCTCCGATGTCCTGATACTTCTTTGGTTCAGCCAAAAAGTCTTTGATCTCCCGAAGTTCATCGACGGCTTCATCGGCTCCTGCAACATCGGCAAAGGTGTTCTTTGGTGTCTCTTTCGTCTGCAATTTCGCTTTGGATCTACCAAAACTAAAGACCTTATTCCCGCCACCCTGAGCGTTGCTCATAAAGAATAAAAGCAAGAAACCGATCAAAAGAAGTGGCGCAAAAGTGAAGAAGATTGAGACCAAAATGGATTGTGTGGGAACTTTTACATTCCACTCTTTGGGAGGTGGATTGCTGGTTAGTAACTCAACTATTTGTGGTTCTTGACCGGCGACATACGAGGCTTCCAATCGGGAAGATCCTTTGACAAATTCACCTGATTTAAGAATGACTCGAATCTTTTGATCTTTATCGATGAGCAAGACCGAGTCAACTTTGTTATTTGAAATTTCAGCAAGAACTGTTGAGGTATCGACTTTGATGAATTGAGCACCGCTGCCAGAGATTCTGCCAAAAACACTTACAGCTACGAGTGCAGCCACGATCCAAAAAAGTGGACCACGCAACATCTTACGCATCTTAGGTTTTTGAACTTTAATCTTTTTCTTTTCAGCCACGCGTTATCTCATTTCTTGCAGGTGAGGGGAAATGGTTAGGAATAGATGTGCTTTGCTAAAACTCCAATGAAATCCAGATTTCGGTATTTCTCGTTGTAGTCCAAGCCATACCCAACGACGAAATCAGAAGGAATATCAAAGCCAACATATTTAACATCAACATCAACTTTGGCGGCGTCAGGTTTGCGGAGCATCGTCAAGATTTCAACGCTCTTGGTGCCGCGTGATTCGAGATTGGATTTCAACCAAGCAAGAGTTAAACCACTATCAACAATGTCTTCAACGATAAGAACTTCTTTTCCAAGAATGTCTCGATCGAGATCCTTCAAAATTCGAACCACTCCAGATGATTTGGTACCGGAACCATAAGAGGAGACCGCCATCCAATCTGTTTCGATGTGGCGTTGCAGAGATCGGGCAAAGTCAGCCATTGTCATGACTGCGCCTTTAAGGACACCAATGACCAGAAGTTCTCGTCCTTCGTAATCAGCCTCTACTTGCGCAGCAAGTTCTTTTAACCGAGTTCGAATCTGCTCTTCGGTGACGATGACTCTTTCAATATCGTTGCCGGTTGCTGCTAAGTCCACTTTGCTCCTTCAGGATTCATTTCCGTGGTTAGTCTCCACGTGAGAGCGAAAGTCTGCCCGATAAACGCTCTACCTTCACACCGCCTGGAAGCGAGGAGGGGCCCTGTCCCTTCCAACCTGTGATTAAGGCCTCGATCGGGGCCAAATGATCGGCCGAGAGCGATCCAGCCGGAGCGCCGACTTGGTAAATAGCCATACGAAGGACTCGAGCTCGAATTGCTTTGGGTAGCGCCATCAATTGAGCAACATCGAGATCGCTGGCGTTATTCCGCTCCAAAAATTCGCCGGCCAAGAGATCCAGAGCATCGGCATCCTCGCGCAGGATTTTGGCGGTACGTGCCAGGGCGGGAGCGATTCCGGGTCCTAATTCAGCCTCGAGCAGGGGCAGGACTCGGTGGCGAACTCGAGATCTGGTGAATTTCTGATTGGAATTGTGGGGGTCCTCCCAGACGACCAACCCAGCCTCCATGACCGCCGATGCCGTGATGGCCCGAGGCAGATCCAACAAGGGACGGATAAAGGGGCCGATCTCCTTGGCCATTCCTGAAAGCGAGCGGGTACCCGACCCTCGGGCAAGCCCGAGCAGCACCGTCTCAGCCTGGTCATCTTCAGTGTGGCCCAGAAGGAGGTAGCGAGCGCCGTGATGGTCGATAAGCGCGTGAAAAGCTTCGTATCTGGCGCGACGAGCCGAACCTTCCAACCCATCGGCTATCTCCACTTGAACCCTGCGGATCTCGACTTTGGCATATCCCATGCTGGCCAAGCGGGATCCCACGGCTTGGGCAATCTCTGCCGAGCCCTCTTGCAGGCCATGATCGATGACGACTGGAATGGCAACAATGGCTCTGGGGCCAGATTCGAGAAAGAGCCCATAGGCCAAAGCCATCGAATCGATGCCGCCGGAGACCCCGACCAAGACTTTTTCGCCCGCCGAAACCTGATCCAGCCAAGGGCGCAGCGATCGTCTGATCTCCATCATCGCCTTCATGGAGTTAAGACTAGTTAATTCTTAGACGCGACCACCAGATGGCATCAAACCTTTGATGCTGTACATGTTGGAATAGAGCAACCCAGTGCGCTTGGAATTTGCCTCCCACATCATGCCGTTGCCGGCATAAATTGTGATGTGGTGGATATTTTGCACGGTGCCGTCGTAGGAATAGAAAAGTAGATCGCCGGGAATTAAATCTGCGAAGGCGATGCGCTTGGAGTCTACGAAATACAACGCGGCATTAAGTCTGGACCAATTGGGATATCCCAAACCTGCTGCTTTATACGCGGCATAAACCAAACCAGAACAGTCATAAGAGTTTGGACCTTGTGCACCCCATACATATGGCAGGCGAGCCAATACCTGTTTCTTGGCAAAGGCAACTGCTTTTGCACGAATTGCATCGGTTGATCGAATTGAGGATCGACCCTTAAAGCCGCGATCCGGCCACACGCTCTTTTGTCCGGATGTGTTGGCTGCGGTGTTTGCCTTTTGTTCTTCCAGAATTGCTAGTTGGCGTTGTTGCTCGAGAGTAACGCGAACGCGCTTGGCGCTGGCTAATTCCTTTGCCAGCGCATCTTGAATACCACTAAGCCGAGAAACTTCTTTTGCCTGAGCGGCTTTTGCATCATCGGCAACTTGTTTTGCCGCTGCTACTTTATTTGTAGCGACAACTTGTGCGGCTTTGGTGCGATCAGCCTCGGCTTGTGCAGCCTTCGCGGCTGTCGACGCAGCTTGATAGCGCTGCAGTGCGGTGGAGTTATTCGCACCCAGTGAATTAAGAGTAGAAAGTCGATCCATTAAATCTTGTGGACCATTTGCGTGAAGAACAGAATCAAGATCGGTAAATCCGCCACCCATCATGTAAGCATTTGTTGCAAGTTTTCCGATGGTACGTGTTGCGTCATTGACGGCAGCTTGGGTCAAGACCGCATGAGCCGCAGCGGCTTTTGCAACTGCAATAGCTTGTGCTAATTCGCTTTGGGCTTGGCGATATCGCGCAGTGGCTTGATTTGCTAAATAGGTGAGTTGATTTAAAGTTTTTGTAGCTGAATTCAATCGGGCGGCTGCAGCTGCTGCGGCTTGTTGTTTTGCAACCTCTATCTGCTTGGCAGCGGCAATCTCAGCCAGGGTTGGTTTGCGTGTCTTGGCTTCGGCCATTTGAGGCGTTGAAGCCAGAGCAAAAAGGGCCACTGTGACTGCAGCGAGAAGCGGCAGCCTGCGGGAACGAGCATGCATAAATAGACCCCCTGGGGAAGAAGATGTCCCAAGGGTAAAGGGTTAAAGTGAATATCGCCTGTAAAAAACCGCGAGTGTCGCTAGTTGGATACGTCTCGCTTCTTAAAGAGATAACTCACGATGGCGCCACCGACTAAAAGATAAGCGCCGCCCAAGAAGAGTCCCCTTTGATAGCTAATGTCCACAGATCCACCCTCGGCAACGTTAGAAATCAGATATCCCGGAAGCCATGGCCCGCTCTTCTTTACTGCAAGTGCCAGCAAATTTTCAACGATGAGGACCCAAATGACCCCGATGGCAATCGAACTAATAGGTGAACGAAGTGCCAAACCCAAAATCATTCCGAGTGTGCCAAAGCCCAAAGTCGTGATGAGAACATTAAGAAAAGCATGACCGATTTCGCGATATCCAGCACCAGAGTTCCAGAGCACTGTTGTGACATGAGCATGGCCGGCGAGTGCATACGATGCAATAACGCTGATAATGAGTGAGAGCACATCCATAACAATCGCAAAGATGATCATGGAAATGTATTTGCCACCAAGAATCTTCATACGAGATGGTTGGCGAACCAACAAATTGCGCAAGGTTCCGAAGGTGTACTCCTGCGCGGTTTGAGCGGCAAAGATACAGAGCGCCACAATGCCCAACAATGTAGCGGTGCTGGTGAATCCAGTGACCACGCCATTTGGTAACGAGAGCGAAGCAGGTGAGATCATCTGACCGCGTTTGCCATTGCCATCTTTCGAGTTGATAAGCAGAAAGAGCAGCGAGGTAAATAAACCGGAGAGGACGACCGTGATAGCCATTGTTGAGAAGAGCAAAGTGGGGCGGCGAAGTTTTCTGGATTCGGCGATGATGACGTGGATCATGGTTATTCCCCTGTCATTTCAAAGAAGGTTTCTTCCAAAGTTGGAAACACCGGCGTCAGTGAGGCAAGTGTGACTCCGGCTTCAAAAGCTAACCGGTTGAGCGCTGGCGCCCAATTGGGATCACTGACTATGTGCAATTGGCCATCAACCAAGGTAACGGTATGGCCACTCGACTTCGCGATTTCGAATAACTTACCAAGATCAAATTCGTACTCGGGTTTAGCAACCAGAATAGGTTGTTGTGCCGCCAATAGATCTTGCGTGCGACCAGAAAAAATAACTTTTCCTAATCGCAACATCACCAGGTACTCGCTGATCATTTCAAGTTCGCTGAGAAGGTGAGATGAGACAAAGACAGTGGTGCCATCTGATGCTAGATCTTTAATGAGGTTACGGACTTCTTGAATTCCAGAAGGATCTAACCCGTTGGTCGGCTCATCTAGAACTAAAAGTTTTGGCTGTGGCAAAAGTGCAGCCGCTATGCCGAGACGTTGCTTCATTCCTAAGGAATAGGTCTTGAACTTTCCGCTGCCGCGATCTCCCAGCCCAACTTGATCCAACAAGCCCTGCACACGACTGGTAGGAAAACCACCTAGGGAGGCTAAGACATTGAGGTTTTCCCGGCCAGAGAGCGCGGGGTAGAAGGCAGGACCCTCGATCATGGCACCGACCTGCGGTAAATATTTTTCGGGATGGCTGATGTTGTGACCCAGCACTGAACCAGTTCCGCCTGTTGGCGCAATGAGACCTAAGAGCATTCGAATTGTGGTGGTCTTGCCCGAACCATTAGGGCCTACGAAACCACATACGGTTCCCATGGGAACTTCGAAGTTGGCATGCGAGAGCGCCGGGCGTTCGCCGTATACCTTCGTGAGATCCGAGACTGATATTGCTGCTGAATTCATACCCCGACAGTAACAAGTACCCTTGCCTCATGACGCATCGCCATCGCCCTTGGGGATATCAGAGCTCACCTGAAGGGGTTGCCCCCGATTGGGAGCTACATCCTGATACCCAAGCCATTCGTGCTGGTCTTGCCCGTTCTGGATTTGGCGAGACCGGCGAAGCGCTTTATCTCAGCAGTGGATATACCTACGAGTCGGCCGAGCAGGCTGTTCATTCCTTTACTGATGAAATTGACCATTTTGTTTACAGTCGTTTTGCCAATCCAACGGTCGCGATGTTTGAGCAACGTCTGGCAGCAATCGAAGGCGCAGAACTTTGTGTTGGCACCGGTTCGGGAATGTCGGCGATGTTTGCCGCGGTGGCTTGTCTGGTTGAAGCTGGCGATCACATTGTTGCCTCTGCTGCGATGTTTAGTTCTTGTTATGTTGTTTTGGCAGAAATCCTTCCTAAGTGGGGTATCACCGTCGAATTCGTTCGCGGAAATGATCCCGAGGTGTGGGCAAAAGCTCTCAGCAAGAAAACTAAAGTTGTTTTCCTCGAAACACCCAGCAATCCGATGTTAGAAGTTGTCGATATCGCAATGGTGAGCGAACTTGCTCACGCGGCCGGAGCAACAGTTGTCGTTGATAACGTTATGGCATCGCCAATTTTGCAAAAACCACTCCAACTCGGTGCAGATGTTGTGATGTACTCCGCGACGAAACATATCGATGGTCAAGGTCGAGTTCTAGGCGGGGCCATTCTTGGAAGTTTTGACTACATCCATGGCTATCTCAATCCATTCGTTCGCCACACAGGACCAACCCTCAGCGCATTCAACGCTTGGGTTCTGGTTAAGTCGCTCGAAACTCTTTCTATGCGCGTCAATCGCATGAATGACAATGCGCAACTCGTTGCCGAATTTCTTACTTCGCAAGGCAAAATTAAATCGGTTAATTACCCTGGTCTACCAACGCATCCAGATTACGAAATCACGAAGCGACAAATGATCGGCGGTGGCACAACCATCAGCTTCGAATTTAACGGCGATATGGATGGTCTCTTCGCCGTTATGGATAAATTAAAAGTTATCGATATTTCCAACAACTTAGGCGATAGCAAATCTCTCATTACACATCCCGCTTCAACGACTCATCGTCGCTTGGATTCTGCGGTGCGGGCCGATCTCGGCATTAATGACTCAGTTGTTCGTTTGTCTGTCGGCCTCGAACATTCCACCGATCTAATAAAAGATTTAGAACAAGCACTAGCTAACTAAAACGCCTACAACCAGCAGCAATGAGTACGTGCTGAGGTAGGTAATCGACCACTGAAATAACTTTGCGGCTGATTTGTCAGAATCTGGGCCGTCAATCTTCACGAGTTGAACCCCAAAGCCAAGTGCCAGCGCTACGGATATCACCCAAGTCCACACCGGCAAATGAGCGCTCCACAAAACCGCGAGCGAGGAGATGACCATGCCCGTGGTGTGGAACCACATCTGCTTCTGCACTGATTTCATGGAGGCGACTACCGGCAACATAGGAATTCCAGCGGCGGCATAGTCGTCGCGGTACTTGATGGCGAGCGCCCAAAAATGTGGTGGCGTCCAGAAGAAAATGAGGAAGAAAAATAGCCAAGCGGTTAAAGAAAGTGAGTTTGTAATGGCAGCCCAACCAATGAGGACCGGCAAACAACCAGCAATACCGCCCCAGACAATATTCTGAGAGGTTCGGCGCTTCAGCCCCATGGTGTAGCCGAAAACATAGAATGCAATCGCTACTGCGGTACAAATAGTGGCAAGTGTTGTAGTCCAGATTAAAAATATTGTTAGCGAAAGTACGGTGATGATTGCTGCGAAAATGTGCGCGGCTCGGATAGAAACTTCATCCTTAACCAGTGGGCGTTTGTTGGTTCGTCCCATAAGTCGATCTGATTCAACTTCAATAATCATGTTGTACGCGTTTGCGGCCCCAGCAGCGAGCGTTCCACCAATAAGAGTGGCGATCGTGACCCCGATAGGGGGTACGCCTTTTGCGGCCAAAAAGAGTGCGGGAAGAGTGGTAACGAGAAGGAGTTCAACAACTCGCAACTTCATTAACGCTAAATATGGCGCCATAACCCGCATCATCACCGCGACAGCGTACTCGTCTATGGGTGGGCAGGGCTAAGCGGCAGTTTTTGGCTTGGCAATAGTGGCGAGCATCTTGTCGATGGTCTCTCGAGCCAATTGCCTGGAGTATTCAGTCTGCTTTACATGGTCGGCAATTACGGTAAATACATATTGATTTGCGCCTACGGTTACGTAACCAGCCAGGCTAACCGTCCCGTTGATCCAGCCCGTCTTCGCCTTCACCAAACCGACTGCAGAGGGTGCATCCGTCACGAATCGAGTTTTCAGCGTTCCGGTCTTGCCAGCTAGCGGCAGCCCATCGTAAATAACCTGGTATTCCGGGTTCTTCTTAATCGCGATGAGTAGCTGCGCCACTGTTCGGGCAGAAATCCTGGTCTCTTTTGATAACCCGTTTCCATCTTTAATGACGAGACCTTTAGTTTCTACGCCCAATGTTCCAAGGGTTTCTTCGAAAGCGAGTTGTACTCCTTGAACATCTGGCACGTATCCCAGTTTGCGAGCCGCCAGATGGGCCAGTCGATCAGCCAGAACGTTGTCGCTCCAGAGCAAAGTAAATTTAACAATGTCGCTTAACGGTGGCGAAGCAATTTCCGCGATCTTCTCCGCCATCAACGTATTGGCAACATTATTAGAAGGAAGCGGCACAAAATTCAATTTCAATTTAGGGAAATACTTTTCCAAAATTAAAAGGTCTTTTCCGTACACTCCAGAATATTCGATGGTGAAGTTGCGGATTCCAGGATGGGCTGCGCTGAGAGCGTTAATCAACTCTGGTGAAAAGGCACGATGATATTTCTTGGCTTCAAATGGGCTTGCCGTTAGCCAAGGATCGCTCTCGCCCAATAATAAATAAGTATCGGGTTTTGTGGATTGATAAAGAGAGGTATGAAAAACTTTGTCGATTCCCAAATTATGAATTGCCGTTGCCATGGAGACCAATTTGAGTACAGAAGCTGGAGCACGAAGCGCATCCGGTTTGTAGGAAAAAAGCGTTTGATCTGTTGCGGGGTCGATGACAATTATTCCGGGATGGGCCAGCAAAGGTGAATCAGCGAACTTAATAAAAGATGTGGGCAGTGAAGAGGAATTGGCAGGCAGAATCGTCGACGCACTTAGGGCAATCGCTGTTGCCATGATCAAAGTTCTGCGCACTATTTCAACATCTCTCTATTTAACTTTCTTACGTCGAAGCCTGCCCTGCGAAGTTGCTGCGCCAAGTATGACCAAGGCGCCACCTACAGGTTGGTTCCAGGTGATGGACTCGCCCAAGAATATCCAACCGACAAAGACAGCAACGACCGGGGTGAGGTAGGTGACAGTACTTGCAATCGAACTGCCTGCTGAAGCAATGATGGAGAAGTTCCAGATGTAGGCAAACCCTGTTCCGAATATTCCCAGCGCCAACATGGCCAAAATGGGTCCGGGACGATAACTATCTTTTGAAATACCGCTATATAAATAGAGTGGAAGCAGTGTTATCGCCGCACAAGTTATTTGTGCCGCCGCCAAACTTTCAGAGCGCATCCCCAGCGGAATCACATATTTGCGCGTGAACGGAAAAGAAATTCCATAACAGCTCACGGCCACGAGTAAGGCGATAATCCCAACTCCAGAATTGTGGCCAATCCCTCGCCAAATCCCCAGAACTGTGACAACCCCAAAGGCGCCCAAGGCCAACCCGAGCAGTTGCTCTGCTTTCGGCTTCTCTTCTCGAAAAGCAATAAGAATCACGATCAACGTTGCCAGCGGAGTCGCGGCATTAATGATTCCGGCCAAAACCGTGGTCACACGAACTTCGGCGTAAGCAAAAAGAATTCCGGGAAAGACGTTGAGCAGCAACGAAACTATCCAGAGCTTGAACCAGGTGCTGCGTTCGCGCGGTAATTGAATCCCGCGGGACTTCGCGACGATCAAAAGCGTCACTGCCCCTAGAGCGGATCGACCGA
Source organism: Actinomycetota bacterium (assembly GCA_947380835.1). Lineage (GTDB taxonomy): Bacteria > Actinomycetota > Actinomycetes > Nanopelagicales > Nanopelagicaceae > CAIMZW01. The sequence goes on from CANCSL010000004.1 coordinate 36,121, forward strand.
AAGCGACACCAAAGGGGGTGAGAAAATCCAAGCCCAATTTAATAAATATGAATGAGCAACCCCATACGAAGCCAAGTGCGAGATAAGAAGGAAGCCAAGATTTTCGCATCTACTTCTCTCCCTCTACAGTGGCGCCTATGTCCGAGCAATCTAGCCAACAACCGGTCGGGAAAGTCGAAATCGGACCTGGCGAATTCTATCCCGTGGTCGGTGTTGGCCCGATGCCTCTTCCCTGGCCCACCGAAGATCATTTTGATCCAGAATTGCTCGAACAAGGCGATCGTCGCAATGTGCTTGATCACTACCGATATTGGAAAGTGGAAGCGATTGTTGCTGACCTCGACACCAAACGCCATCCTCTTCAGATTGCAATTGAAAATTGGCAACATGACTTAAATATCGGATCCATCGTTCGCACTGCCAATGCATTTAATGTCAGTGCAGTTCATATTGTCGGTAAGCGAGACTGGAATCGTCGCGGCGCGATGGTCACTGATAAATATCTTCGAGTGATTCACCATCCAACGATTGCTGACTTTAAGAATTGGTGTGAAGAGAATCAGATACCGATTATTGGAATTGATAACCTGCCGGTATCTACTCAACTCGAATCAGCAACGCTTCCGAAAACCTGCGTGCTCTTTTTTGGTCAAGAAGGTGCTGGCATGTCGGATGAAGCGGTATCTATCTGCTCGCAGGTATTAGCGATTCAACAGTATGGATCAACTAGGTCAATGAATGCATCTGCCGCCGGCGCGATTGCTATGTATGCCTGGGCGATGCAGCACCTTAACGTTCGTCGAACAAACTAGGTTCAACCCACTGATCTTCAATAATTTCAGAGACAGCAAGTAACCGTCGTTCGATCTCAAGCGCATCCTCTTCGCGATCCAAGGCACGTAGCGCAGAAGCCATGCGCCGTTCGACTTCAAGAATAAATTCGAAATCGCGTGGATCTGAATCGGTGGCATCTTCTAGAACGCGTTCTAGAGTAAGTAGACCTAAATCAGCTTGACCAATGAGAATCTGGGCTTTACCTAACTCGAGCAATGAATAGGTTTCGCGGCGATGATCGTGTGCAGTGACAAAAACATCAAGTGACTTTTGAGCCGCAGCCAAGGCTGCATCCCCATCACCGATTTCTACGAGGCAATGCGCAATCTTCTGATCGCATCTGGCCACATTAATAACTTCCTTGAGATTCTTAAAAAGGGTGCGAGCTTCGCGGAAGGCAGCGAGCGCTTCTTCGAATTGGCCTAATTCACGACGGGCACAACCAATTAAATGAAGATCATTTGCTGCGCCACTGTCATTGCCATCCACCAAGTGCTCTTGTACGCAATCCGTCATACATTCGACAGTCTTCTGAAACTCTTTCGAGCCGAACCACCATTCGCCTAATGTGCAGGCTAAATCGATCGCCAATGGGGATTTGGATTCGCGAAGAAGTTCAACGGCCTTACTCATAGCGGTGGCAGCCTCGGGCATGCGCTTCAATTGATTGAGGTTGTACCCGATCGCCGAATACGCCTGGGCCAAGCCATCTGCGGGGACTACTGGTCCAAGTTCGGAGTAAATGTCGCGGGCGGTCTCGGCTAAGGCCAAAGCCTCGTCATATTGGCCACGAGCATAAATGCGGGCGCTGAGTTCGTAATATGTATTCGCGCGTTCTAGACCTTCGACTTCAGGAATTCGTTCCCACAGCATTTCCTCAGTAACGATCTCGTCTTGATTTTCATCGTCTTCGCTCAAGGTAACTCCTTAAGTGCTAGCACTGCGCGTACTGAGAACACTAGCAAGAAGGGCGCGATTGGGGTGGCGCCACCCAGCGGAAGTATTCTTGGCTAGTGAGCCTAAGCCGTAGACAATTCATTCAAGCGGGGGCAATTGCCGCAACCGCAACCTTTTTAGATCCAGCAACGGCGGCAACTCCCAAACCGGACATTACCCATGGTCCGCGCACTAAAGCGCAAGTCGCCTTAACTTTTCATGGAGCCGGCGCAAGTTCGATCGCGGATTCGCTTTTGCAGATTCTTCGCTCCACCAAAACGCCGGTTTCAATTTTCGCAGTCGGAACTTGGTTGATCTCAAATCCAAATTACGCAAAAACGATTTTGGCTGATGGTCACGATTTAGGTAATCACACTTTGCATCACTACCCAATGAAAACATTGACCGCCAAGCAGGTTGATTCTGAAATCGCTGGTGGTGCCTCTGAATTAAAAAAACTTATTGGCAACCACGGTTCTTGGTTTCGACCATCCGGAACCCAACACACGACAGCTTTGATTCGAAAGAGCGCTCTTAAATTCGGTTACAACCAGAGCATCTCCTACGACGTTGATTCGATGGATTACACAGATCCCAGCAAGACCGCGATTATCAATAACGTCATGAACTCGGTTCAAAATGGCAGCATCATCAGTTTGCACTTCGGACATAAAAATACCGTCGCCGCGCTACCAACTCTCCTCGAGAAGTTGCACGCCAAAGGTTTCACGCCAGTAACTCTCACTACTATGTTGGGGAAGATTTGATGCGTAAGTTTCTTGGATTTGTAATTCTCGCCGCCACAACGATTTTCATACCCGCTTCAGCTTCGACACCACTCGCTGGAATGCCGCCGGTCCTCGAACAAAATGACATTTACGCTGCCGACCGGGCCAATCAACTTTCAGATGTAGTGAAGAACATGCCAGAACGCGTTTACGTTCCTAATCACACTTCAAATACTGTCTCAGTGATCGACCCCAAGACTTTCAAAGTAATAAAGACTTTTAAGACCGCTAAAGGCCCACAGCACGTCGTTCCTTCCTGGGACCTCAAAACCCTCTGGGTCAATAACAATGAAGGTAACTTCCTGACCCCGATCAACCCTGCGACGGTCACTATCGGCAAAGCGGTCTACGTTCATGACCCTTACAACCTCTATTTCACGCCCAATGGCAAATATGCAGTTGTTATGGCTGAGGCCGACCAGCAGATCGTCTTCCGCGACCCCCACACCATGGCAATAAAGAAGGTAGTGAAAGTCCCGTGCCCAGGCGTCAATCACGCTGACTGGACCAAAGATGGCAATTTCTTTATGGCCAGTTGTGAATTCAATGGCGAGATGCTCTGGCTCAACACCAGCAAAATGACCTTGGTGAAGACGGCAAAATTGCCGCACACCTACGTCAAGAATCCAATGCCCCAGGATGTAAAGATTTCTCCTGATGGCAGCACTTTCTACATAGCCGACATGATGTCCAACGGTGTCTGGATGATGCCGGCGAATAATTTCGGTCACTTCACTCTGATCAAGACCGGACAGGAAGCACACGGCATTTACGTCACTCGCGACTCCAAGACCGCCCTCATTACAAACCGTGGTGAAGGTAGCGTCTCGGTGCTTCGTTTTTCCGATAACAAAATTATCGCCAAGTGGAAAATACCTGGTGGCGGTAGCCCCGATATGGGTGGAATCTCGGCAGACGGAACGCAGTTTTGGGTATCTGGCCGATACGACAACGTTGTTTATGTCTTTGACATTGTGCATGGCAAATTTCTTACTAAAATTAAAGTCGGAAAAGAGCCACACGGCTTGGCCATTTATCCGCAACCGGGTCGTTACTCACTAGGACATACAGGGGTATTTAGATAATGAAAATCAGTGGTTCAGTCCCAAAGTGGATTGGCCGCTTTGCATATCTCGTTGGTCTCTTCGACATGGGTGCAAACCTGTTTCGTCCTATCCGCATTCGTGCACACAAGATCGACCATTATTTGCCGCTGGCAGTTCACTCAACCGCATTCGCCACAGCATTCTTCACTGGCGTCATTACTCTCATCCTTGCTCGAGGACTGATCAGGCGGAAACGTCGTGCGTGGACTATGAGCCTCGGCGCACTTGTAATCAGTTTGATCGCAAATGGGCTTCGACTAACCGATCAACCATTCGAAGAGATTCTCTCTGTAGTTCTCATAATTCTTTTAATTGCCTTTCGGAAAGAGTTCTACGCTAAATCTGACCCCACCACAAAATTGCGTCCGGTCTATGGTTTTTTCTTCGCCTTTATTATCTTCTTCATCTCCGGAATACTAATTTTGCTCTTTCGGCATGGCTCCCAGATATCAGGTAGCCCGTCAGTGAAAGATATATTGCTTACTGTCCTTGAGGGATTGGTTGGAATCACAGGTCCGGTTAAATTCATATCGGACCGCTCTAACGATGCGCTGGGCTTTACTTTGGGAACTTTCGGCATCTTCCTCATATTGATCCCGGTTTGGCTCTACTTCCGCAGAATTGAACCGACTCCGAAAATGAGTACTAATGAACTTGAAATCGTAAAGAAACTTATAAAGCACGACCTCGAGCAAGATTCGTTGGGTTACTTCGCTACTCGGTTGGACAAGAGTGTGATCTGGGCCAAGAACCAGAAAGCTGGCATTGCGTATCGCGTTCAAGGTGGAGTCATGCTGGCCAGCGGTGATCCATTTGGTGAATACAGCCTTTGGCCAGAAGCAATCGAGGAATTCCTTACCGTTGCCAAAGAGCATGCATGGACGCCGGCGGTTATGGGTGCCAGTGACCACGGTGGTGAAATCTGGGTTGAAAAGGCGGGGATGCTTGCCATTGATATTGGCGATGAAGCCATTATCAACGTTGCGAACTTCACCCTTGAAGGTCGTTCCATGAGCAATGTGCGTCAGATGGTCAATCGCATTAAGCGCAAGGGATACACCAGTGACACTTCCAAGTTCTGCGAACTCGAGCCAGCGCTCCAACAGGAAATGCGCGACCTGGCGAAGAAGTGGCGCTACGGCGCCCCCGAACGTGGCTTCTCTATGTCGATGGATCGCTTCGGTGAAGAAATAGATCAGGACACTTATATAACGATTGCCCGCCAAGATGGAGCTATAAAAGGTTTACTTTATTTCGTTCCATGGACTACCAATCGTCTCTCTCTTGACCGGATGCAAAGAGAAAAAAATACCGATCCTGGTGTTAGCGAACTCATGATCGTTTCCACTGTTGAATACGCAGCCGAACATGGGCTAACCCATGTTTCACTTAACTTCGCCGCATTTCGTTCTTTGTTTGAACGTGCCGATAAAATTAGCGCCGGCCCCATTGTTCGTGGCACGCGAAATATCATCCGCTTGCTCTCCAATTGGTTTCAAGTGGAATCTCTTTACCGTTTCAATGCCAAGTTTCAGCCCGAGTGGGAAACTCGCTACGTTCTCTATCCGAAGGCGAGCGATGTAGTTACGGTCGGCTGGGCTGCGTTGCGTGCAGAAAAATTCATTTCTAGTTTCAGGTCACACTCTGTTCGATAGCCAACTAATTGTTGGTGGCAACTTCGGGAGTGCATAAGTAGATTGAAGAGTTAGAGGGCGCCGCGGAATCAATCTGACAGTGAGTGGTAACCCAAGTTTCAATTGTTGAGGTGTTGGCTTGATTTCCGTTATTGCCACCCATGCCGCCGACTAAAACGTACTTCAGATCGCCGCTCTTGATTAATTCTTTGAACTTGTCCAAAGTCGGCGAAGGATCTTGGCCATCGAAACCACCAATGGGCAGGACATTTTCGCCAGTAACAGTAATAAATGGGGCCGCGCTCATTCCCCCAAAAGTGGCAAGTAAGTACTTCGTTCCCTCGCGATGGAGCTTGAGGTAGGCAATAAGTGTCTTGTCGGCACTCTGCCCGAAGCCACCGCCTGCACCACCGAAGCCACCACGAGCGCCACCAGGGAATTGATCGTGGCGATTCGGGTCGCGGAAATTACGCGGATCAAAATTGCCAGAGGGAGGTGCACCAAGGGCAGGCGGATTACCTAAACCGAAGGTTGGTACCCCAATTGGTCTGGCACCCCCGGGAGCGCCAAAGCCTGCGCCTTCAGCGTTTGGGCCAGCCGTGGGATTGATGGAATTGGCGCGATTTTTCACATCAGCAGCCCAAACTGTGGGCGTAGTCAAAAGTGAGCCGGCAATAGCCAGTGCAAGCACAGATTTCATCGCTGCATTTCGAGAAATGAAGAGAAAGAGAATTGCTACGGC
>CANCSL010000005.1 GCA_947380835.1 Actinomycetota bacterium
CTACTTTTTCATAAACCTGCCGGTGTAATTTCCACTATGTCCGACCCCGAGGACCGCCCCAATCTCGGCGATTACTTTAAATCTAGAAATGAGCGTCTCTTCCACGTTGGTCGCCTTGACCGGGAGAGCGAAGGTCTCATCTTGCTTACTAATGATGGCGACTTAGCTCACCGCGCTACGCACCCGTCCTACGGATTGATAAAAAAGTATGTTTTGGAGATCGAAGGCGCTTTTGGGAAAGATCAGATTAAGGAGTTAGAACACGGCGTGGAACTAGAAGATGGTCTAGCCCGAGCACTTTCGGTACAGATCATTCGTGAAGTGTCACCCAAACACTTTTGGCTGGAAGTTTCTATTCACGAAGGTAGATATCACATCGTGCGCCGCATGTTTGATGTTCTCGGGATCAAAGTCCTGCGACTTATCCGCAGCGAGTTTGGGCCGCTCTCCTTAGGGGAGACAAAGGAAGGTCGCTGGCGCTCTCTTAACGAGACCGAAGTTACTAATCTGTTTAAGGTTTTAAAACTTAATCCATAAGTCTCTTTTGCCCATTTAGTAAAGTTGATAAGTTGACATTCTTGGAGCGTACTAAATATCGATAAAAAGACTTAATTGTGCTGAAAAACAGCAATTATTATCGCTATATAGATTTTCATCAAATTCGCTTCTGTGAGGAATATCGATTTAACAACTCTCACTATCTGTGGAAGTGCATATACATCTTTGTCGGCAAAACGGTAAGTATATACGCGGGTCTTTCGGCATCAACCATTACAATCGCTCCATGCGAGTGCGAGCGATTAGAGGAGCTACCCAGCTCCGTCACGATGATCCAACCGAGATGCAGGAGGCGGTTGCAGAGTTGTTGACTGCAATCTTTGACGAAAATCAGATTTCTCATGACGATCTGATCTCGATCCATTTCACTGCTACTGGGGATCTCGTTTCTGACTTTCCCGCAAAATCTGCTCGTTCCTTGGATTTGGGGTTGATTCCTCTCATTTGTTCCACCGAAATACCGGTTCCCGGCTCACTTCCACGGGTCATTCGGGTTATGGTGCACGCCTATTCGCCCCGATCGCATGCCGAAATTTCGCACATTTACCGCCGCGGAGCAGAGGTATTACGTCGCGATTTGGCCCAATAAATGGTTGAAATATCGAAAGTTCGCATCGTAGGCGCCGGATTGATCGGTACCTCTTTGGGATTGGCGCTGAAGCAGCTAGGTTACGAGATTGATTTTCAGGATGTAAACCGTGAGGCAGAATCTCTTGCGCGGGACCTCGTGGGAGGAAGTCTGCTTACTTCACCCGACCTCATTGTTCTGGCAACTCCGGTCTCGGCCGTTTTTGAGCTGCTAACTACCCATTATTCATCCAACCCTCAAGCCTTCTTTATAGATATAACCGGTATTAAGTCTGAAGTTATGCAACAGGTTGAAGAGTTTCCAGAGATTGCAGCACGGTTTTGCGCCACTCATCCCATGGCTGGTCGTGAATTTACTGGACCGACCGCAGCTCAAAGCGACCTCTTCACTGGTCGGGCTTGGATAGTCCTACCTAACAGCCAGACATCTGAAGATTTGTTGGGCTGGTTGCGGGAGATGATCCGCTCTCTGGGCGCAACTTCCTATGAGATGAGCGCAGATGTTCACGATCAGGCAATCGCTGCCATCTCACAACTACCACAGGTTATTAGTTCGACTTTGGGTCTCATGTTAGAAGAGTTGGATATTCAAGCTTTAAATTTGGCCGGAGGCGGCCTCCGGGATGTGACTCGCTTGGCAGGATCCTCGGGCGAAATCTGGTCGGATTTACTCCGCGGCAATCGGGCATATTTGGTGCCACTCCTTGAGGAATTTCAGCGCAATCTTGCGGGGTTCACGGCATCTCTAAATCGACAAGAAGATAAAGAGATAAAAAACTATTTTGAGCGCGCCAACAGAGGGCGAGCGCGAATTTCGGGCAAGCATGGCGCGCAAATGCGCGATTACACCTATTTGCCCATCGTCATTGACGACCGCCCGGGACAATTGGCCGCACTCTTTGATGCCTGCGCCGCCGTTGCTGTCAACGTCGAAGACCTTGCTATTGAACATAGTCCAGGACAAGAGACTGGTTTGATCACGCTCGCCCTTTCCGATTCTGATGCAAATAAGCTGCATCGGTATCTCCTCGATCAGGGCTGGGGAGCCCACCACCCACGAAAGTAGCTACCTCGTTTGCTGTAAAAATTCAGCAAAATCGATCTACCTCTATCACCAGTAAGGTTTAACCATGGCCAAAATAGTTGTTGCAATTGATGGCCCGAGCGGATCCGGAAAGTCGACCACCGCAAAAGCGATAGCGCTTCGCGCACATTGGAAGTATCTCGATACTGGTGCTCTCTATCGGGCTGCCACGTGGATAGCCCTCGAGGAGAACATCACCGCGCCCCAAGAAATTATTTCAGCACTGAGGCAACGCCCGATCTCCTTCACGCCTGACCCAAAGAACCCTCAGGTTTATGCCGGCGATCAGGAAATCTCCCAAGAAATTCGAAGCGCCCGAGTGACCGACAATGTCAGTCAATTGAGCCAGTTGCCGGAAATTAGAGATTTTTTGGTTGACTTACAACGATCGATAATCGACGAATCAGCGACTGGCATTGTGGTCGAGGGTCGCGATATCGGAACAGTAGTTGTGCCCGATGCCGATATGAAGATTTTTCTCTATGCAAATTTAGAAGAACGTGCGGTACGTCGTGAACGCGAACTCAATTTGGAGAATTCAACTGATGAAGTCGCGACCTCATTAGATTCGCGAGACCGCCTTGATTCAACGCGGAAGATTTCCCCACTTCGCCCGGCAGAAGATGCCATGGAATTGGATTCGACCGCCTTGGACCTCGATGAAGTTGTGGATCTCATTTGGAATTGGCTGGAACATCGCAATCTTTTAGGTTTGCCGACAGTGGCAGTTATCGGACGTCCCAATGTTGGAAAGTCCACATTGGTCAATCGCATGATTGGTCGACGTGAAGCTATCGTCGAAGATACTCCTGGAGTCACACGCGACCGGGTTAAATATCAAGCCGAGTGGAATGGGCGTCGCTTTATCCTGATTGATACTGGGGGATGGGAAGTCAGCCCCGAAGGAATCTCTGAAAAAATTACTGCTGGTGCAGAGATGGCTATCTCTGAGGCCGATGTCATTATGTTTGTCATTGATGCGCAAGTTGGCGCCTTAGATGAAGACAGTTCGTTGGTAGATCTTCTACGTCGATCAAAGAAGAAGATCATCCTGGCCGCTAACAAAGTAGATGGTCCAAACGAAGAGACCTATGCGCATGCGCTCTGGAACTTAGGATTAGGCGAACCTCGCTTCGTATCAGCCCTGCACGGACGTGGCGCCGGAGATTTGCTTGATCTACTTGTAAAAGAACTCCCTGAAGTTGGTTCCGAGCAGGCCGATGACGGTTTTCGCAGAATCGCTTTGGTCGGACGACCTAACGTAGGAAAGTCGAGCTTGCTCAATGTTTTAGCAGGTGAATCCCGCGTACTTGTAGATGATGCTGCTGGAACCACCCGCGATCCGGTCGATGAGCTCATTGAAATCGGCGGAAACACTTGGCGGTTTATCGATACTGCCGGCATTCGGCGCAGAGCACATCAAGATAGCGGAACGGATTACTACGCCTCGCTTCGCACCGCCTCGGCTCTTGACCGAGCGGAAGTAGCAGTAATTGTGCTGGATGCATCCGCACCTCTAACGGAGCAGGACATTCGAATTGTCACCATGGCCGAGGAAGCTGGGCGAGCCCTTGTTTTGGTCATGAACAAGTGGGATATGGTCGATGAAGATCGACAAGTTAAATTGGAACGCGAAATGGAACGTCAGCTCGAACGATATCCATGGGCGCAGAGAATCAATCTTTCGGCTAAAACTGGATGGCACCGAGATCGTTTAGCACCTGCACTGAGAACTGCTCTGGGAAGTTGGGAGAAGAGAGTTCCAACTGCCAAGCTCAACGCTTTCTTAGGCGCCCTGGTAGCAGCCACACCGCCTCCCGTTCGAAGTGGAAAGCAACCAAAGATTCGGTTCGCGACTCAGGCTGCAATCTGTCCACCAAAGTTTGTGATTTTTTCGAGCGATTGGATCGAGCCTTCCTATCGCCGATTTATCGAGCGCAGAATTCGCGAAGAGTTCGGATTCCAAGGTTCGCCTGTTGAAGTTGCAGTAAAGGTGAAAGAGCGGGAGTAATATTCGCACTTCCGGGACGTAGCGCAGCTTGGTAGCGCACCAGGCTGGGGGTCTGGGTGTCGCAGGTTCAAATCCTGTCGTCCCGACGATTATTTTTTGACAGCGATTCTTTCTGACGAGAGGGTGATGATCATCGAGTCCAACTCATCTTCCAACAGAGTCTTAACAATTCCTAATTTTTTGACTTTGCTTCGCGCCTTTGGGATTCCGCTATTTCTATGGCTTTTTTTGGTGCAACACCGTCCACTTGCAAGCTTGCTCATTCTTATGGCTGGTGCTGCAACGGATTATTTGGATGGCAAAGTTGCCCGCGCTCTGCACCAAGAGTCAAAACTCGGCGCGATTATGGATCCGGCGATTGATCGTGCTTACATTGCCGCCACCGTTATCTCACTTGCGATTCGCGATTTCATTCCATGGTGGGTTGTGCTTTTGCTCTTGGGTCGCGATCTCTGGTTGGCGTTGGTCTTGTTAGTGGTTAAAGCTCGAGGTGGTTCGGTGTTTGCGGTTACCTTCCTCGGCAAGGCGGCGACTTTTAATTTGCTCTATGCCTTTCCACTTTTGCTTCTTAAATCCGATCACGGCTTAGGAAGATTGGCGCTTATCTTCGGCTGGAGCTTTGCCATTTGGGGGATTGCCCTCTACTTAATCACGGCTATTCAGTACTCGTGGAAGGGCCTGGTTTCCAGTTAGACTTTTTATCGTCCACCGCGCACTAGAGCAGGAGAAAAGAAAGATGTCCTCAGTTCCGAGCAATTTGCAGTACACCAAAGAGCACGAGTGGGTCGCCGAGACTTCGGCAGAAAACGTCGTTCGAGTCGGCATTACCGACTTTGCGCAAGATGCTTTGGGTGACATCGTTTACATTCAACTGCCGAAGGTAGGGCAGTCGGTTTCGGCCGGTACCGTGTGTGGGGAAGTTGAGTCCACCAAAAGCGTTTCTGAAATTTTTGCTCCGGTCTCCGGAACGATCGTGGCAATCAACTCTGACCTCGATGCTGCGCCAGAAGCCATAAATTCAGATCCTTATGGTGCGGGCTGGATTGCCGAGATTGAAGTATCTGGGCCAGTGACCGATTTGATGAGTTCGGCAGAGTACGGAGCGATCACGGCTTAGCGCTGATACCCCAGCCTTTGGGAAAGCAGTCGTTTATCTTTTTTGCCCCTGATTTTCAGGGCTTGACCGCACCGCTCTCGCTCGCATAGTGTCATCCTCAAGTTTAACTCTAGGTTCATATGGCCTGGTTTGTGGCATTGGGGGTGTAATTGGTGAGCAATCAGCCTGCAATTCCAGCTTCCGAACTCACCAGCACCATCCATCTCTCCGCTCTGCGGCCTGTATCTGAAGGATTTCACTCTTTGGATGCGCTCTCTGAAGAAGAGAGTTCGGTGGTTTCGGCCCTGCCGGAAGGTTCGGCCATGTTATTGGTCCTCTCCGGTCCCAGCAGAGGTTCGAGATTTTTGCTCAATATTGGGTCAACGTCGATTGGCCGCGAAGTCGAAAGTGAAATATTTCTGGACGATATAACCGTTTCTCGCAAGCACGCTCGCGTCGATCATGCCATTGGAACTGGATATCGGGTTGTGGATCAATCCAGCCTGAATGGCACTTATCTCAACGGGGTAGCAACGAAGGAAGCGGATCTTCGGCAGGGCGATGAAATTCAAATTGGGAAGTACAAACTCACATTTTTTGTGAAAGAGGGGCAGTAAATGAGCGTTCCAGCACGGGCCTATCTCAGCATCGGCGAAGTCTTGAGCAAATTGCGCAGCGATTTTCCAGATATCACCATTAGCAAGATCCGATTTCTTGAATCGGAAGGCCTGATTGATCCTCAGCGAACCCCTTCGGGATATCGAAAATTTACCAATACCGATCTTGAGCGATTGCGCTATGTTCTCCAAGCTCAACGAGATCAATATTTGCCGTTGCGTGTTATCAAAGACAATCTTGATGCCCTAGATCGTGGCCTCGAGCCTGCTGCCGCTCCGGGTGGCATTGCCGCTCCGCGGCTGGCAACAGTTGATGGCGAGTTCGCTCCAACCAATTTTGCCGAAGAGAATGACCTCAGACTCTCACGTGATGAACTGCTCCAAGCCTCTGGACTTGAAGATGGCCAGCTACAAGAGCTCGAGGCCTACGGGTTAATTGCCCTCCGAGGTCGCCACTATGACGGCGATAGCCTCTCGGTAGCCAAGGCGGTAGCGGAGATCGCTGCATTTGGTATCGAAGCACGTCACCTACGCTCCTTCAAGAGCGCTGCCGATCGCGAAGTGGGGTTGGTCGAGCAAGTTATTACGCCGCTTCTCCGTCAGAAGAGTTCTGATGCAAAGGCTCGGGCTGAGGAAGTCCAGCGCGAATTAGCCTCTCTCTCGGTGCGACTTCACGCAGCGTTGGTTCGTGCCGGCCTGCAACGCCTGCGGTAGAAAGACCTACCATGACCGCCTTTAAGGCAGTTGAAGTTATTGGCGTCCGTGTTGAGATGCCCTCTAACCAACCGATCGTCCTCCTCAAGGAGCTAGATGGTGTGCGCTACCTGCCTATTTGGATCGGTGCGGTCGAGGCAACGGCTATCGCCTTCGCACAACAGGAATTAACACCGCCGAGGCCACTAACTCACGACCTCTTTATTTCCGCTGTAGAAGTTCTTGGTTCAAAACTTGCCTCAGTGAAGTTGACTGAGCTGAAAGATGGCATTTTCTATGCTGAACTCATCTTTGAGGCAGGTCAGCAGCTCTCGGCCCGGCCAAGTGATGCCATTGCTTTGGCGCTGCGAAGCGCCGCGCCCATTTTTGCCAGTGAAGAATTGCTCGAGAGCGCTGGAATTGAGATCCCGGACCAGGCCGATGATGAGGTCGAGAAGTTCATAGAGTTCCTGGATCACATCAATCCCGAAGATTTCGCTGGGTAACTCTTTACTTTAACTTTAGAGTTTCGCGTGTCGGTAATTGCTCCCAGCCAACCCTGAATCTAGTCTTGAGCCATCCGCAAGGATCTTTCCCCAAAGAAGCGAGCGCATATGTCAGAGATGGAATCGACCACAACGGACCTAAAATCCGACATTGGTTACCGTGGTGCAACGGCATGTGTTGCAGCCGGAATCACTTATCGACAGTTGGATTATTGGGCGCGAACTGGTTTGGTCGAGCCAAGCATTCAACCGGCGACAGGTTCGGGCTCCCAACGTTTGTACGGATTCCGCGACATCCTCGTTCTTAAAATTGTAAAGCGCCTGCTTGATACTGGTGTCTCGTTACAAAACATCCGATCCGCGGTTGATCATCTCCGCGGGCGCGGCGTTTCCGATCTCGAGCGAATCACATTGATGAGCGATGGAGCATCTATTTATGAGTGCACCAGCGCAGATGACATCATCGATCTGCTTCAGGGTGGTCAAGGCGTTTTCGGAATCGCCATCGGCCGAGTCTGGAGCGAAGTCGAAGGCTCGCTTGCGACTCTGCAAGGAGAAAGCGCGCATGATGGCTCGCCGGCAACAAGTGGCGTAAGTAACGATGAGCTAGCCCAGCGTAGAAAGCGCAAAGGCGCCTAAATTTCTTTATCCTTTCCCCGTACTGCATGATGAACTAGTCATTGAACTAGTGACGACACCTATTCGCACCGAATAGGTTTTCACAGCAAGGGGACCGTAATGGCTGAAATTCGCTCGCGTTTTGAGGACCGTCATATTGGTCCCGACACATCGCAGATCGATTTTATGCTCTCTGAACTCGGAGCAACCTCGCTTGAGTCATTCATCTCTCAAGTCGTTCCTGCAAATATCGCAATGACGCAGACTCTGGCTTCGGTGTTACCTGAAGCACTGAGCGAAGTAGATGCATTGGCAGAGTTGCGCGCCAAGGCCGATCGCAATCAAGTTTTTCATTCTCTCATTGGTACTGGTTACTACGGCACTATTACTCCGCCGGTTGTTCTACGCAACGTTTTAGAAAATCCAGCTTGGTACACCGCGTATACGCCCTACCAACCAGAGATTAGCCAAGGACGATTGGAGGCAATTTTCGCATTTCAAACTGCGGTATCAGATCTCACCGGCTTGCCAATTGCGAATGCATCGATGCTCGATGAGGCCACCGCTGCCGCGGAAGCAATGACGCTGGCTCGGCGAGTGTGGACTGGTGGGGATGAAGCAGTTTTGGCCATTGATGTGAAGTTGCACCCTCATATATCGGCAGTCATAAAAACTCGCGCGAAGCCATTGAAGATTGACGTGGTTGAGTCCTTAATGGATGCACAATCCCTTGCCGCTATCGGTAAACCGATTTTTGGCGCGGTGATAGCTTCGATCGGAACCGAAGGAGATATTCAGGATCCTTCTGGTGTAATTTCTTGGCTGCACTCACACGAAGCCTTGGCAATCCTTACCGCTGATCTTCTTGCACTCACTTTATTAAAGTCGCCGGGGGAGTGGGGCGCAGATGTAGCTGTTGGCTCTGCTCAGCGTTTTGGTGTGCCGATGGGATTTGGCGGACCTCACGCCGGATTCATGTCAGTTCGCAAGGGACTTGAACGATCTATCCCTGGACGCTTGGTTGGACAAAGTATTGATGTGCACGGAAATCCTGCATTCCGATTGGCGTTACAAACGCGCGAACAGCACATTAGGCGTGACAAGGCGACTTCGAATATCTGCACTGCACAAGTTCTATTGGCTGTTATTTCGGCTTTCTACGCTGTCTGGCATGGACCAAAAGGACTTGCGGCCATTGCGCAACGTGTCCATTCCTATGCGAGCACCTTTGCTCATGTGTTGGCAACCGCCGGAACAACAATCACTTCGCAAAATATCTTTGACACCGTAACGCTTCATGGCGTTGCTTCGAAGGAATTGGCAGCAAAGGCACGGGCCGCAGGATTTAATATTCGAATTCTGAGCGATGCATCCGTCGGAGTAAGTTTCGATGAGACTATTACTGACGCTTCGTTCGCGAGTTTGCTGAAAGTTTTTGGTCTTCAGTGGAGCGGAGAAATTACTACCGGTACGTTTTCTGCCGATCAATCCCGAACTACCGAATATCTCACACACCCGATTTTCAATACTTACCATTCCGAGACTGCGATGTTGCGCTATATCCGATCACTGTCGGATCGGGATCTGGGGCTTGATCGAACCATGATTCCATTGGGTTCATGCACGATGAAGTTAAACGCAACCACAGAGATGATTCCCATAACTTG
This sequence comes from Actinomycetota bacterium, assembly GCA_947380835.1. Lineage (GTDB taxonomy): Bacteria > Actinomycetota > Actinomycetes > Nanopelagicales > Nanopelagicaceae > CAIMZW01. Next base: position 9,439 of record CANCSL010000005.1, read on the forward strand.
GGTCGAATTCTCAACACTTCATCCCTTCGCTCCGATCAATCAAAGCCTGGGCATCCGAGAAGTTATTTCCGAACTTTCTGAATGGTTGATCAAAATCACGGGTTACGATGCAGTATCGCTACAACCTAACGCTGGATCTCAAGGCGAATTTGCCGGCTTGCTTGCGATTCGAAATTACTTGGATGCCAATGGTCACAACGATCGCGATATTTGCTTGATTCCATCGAGTGCACATGGAACAAACGCTGCCAGCGCAGTGATGGCTGGAATGAAAGTTGTGGTTGTTGCCTGCGATGATGAAGGCAACGTAAGTTTGGACGATCTTCGAGCCAAGATTGCTGAGTACGCCGATTCGTTAGCAGCTTTGATGGTCACTTATCCATCTACGCACGGAGTCTTCGAAGAAGCCATTAGTGAAATCTGCGCACTGATTCACGAAGCTGGTGGTCAGGTTTATGTCGATGGCGCCAATCTCAATGCACTTGTTGGATTGGCTCAACCAGGAAAATTTGGCGCCGACGTGTCCCACCTAAACCTCCACAAAACTTTTTGTATTCCGCACGGCGGGGGAGGACCAGGCGTTGGTCCGGTTATTTCACGTGCGCATTTGGCGCCTTACCTACCCAACCATCCTTTGGATGCAACGGCCGGACCTGCCACGGGACCTGGGCCAGTCAGTTCTGCGCCATTTGGTTCAGCCAGCATTTTGCCGATCTCTTGGAGCTACATCCGCATGATGGGGGGAGATGGGCTCAAGCGCGCAACCGAGGTGGCGATCCTTTCGGCCAACTACTTGGCAGCGAAATTAGATCCACATTTTCCAGTCCTGTATAAGGGGAAAAACGGCTACATCGCCCACGAATGCATTATCGATTTGCGCGAGATTACCAAGCGAACGGGAGTCACCGTCGATGATGTCGCTAAGCGCCTGATGGATCACGGTTTCCATGCACCTACGGTCAGCTTTCCGGTTTCGGGCACTCTGATGATTGAACCAACCGAATCTGAAGATATCCGGGAATTAGATCGGTTCATTCAGGCCATGATCTCCATACGCGCTGAAATCGCCGATATCGAAAAAGGCGAATTAACGGCTGAAGAGTCGCCTTTGCATTTCGCCCCACACACCAGCGCTGATCTGGTTCGGGCTGATTGGGAGCGCAAATATTCTCGTGAAATCGGTGCATTTCCTGCCGGAAATGATGTCGAAATTGGGCGCATGGGCAAGTACTGGCCAACGACTGGTCGCATAGATGGCGTGTACGGCGATCGCAATTTGGTCTGTTCGTGTGTGCCGATCGCAGAGTTAGCCATCAACTAAGCGGGAGAGGGATCTCTTTTTCTGCGCTCGTTTTAGTTAACATAATGTAGATTATCGGCGGTTTACTGACGTTTAAAAAGTCGTTGTATTCCCCAGATGGTGACCATTTTCCAGGCCTCAAAGACGATCTCTTTTGTCATTTTGGATCTACCAGCTGCGCGCTCTACAAAAGTTATAGGAACTTCCGTGATGCGAAGTCCCAGATCGTGAACCCGCATAGCCATTTCAACTTGAAATCCATAGCCACGTGTTTGAATCTGGCTAAATGGCAAAGACTCTAAACTCGCTCGAGAAAAGACCCTAAATCCGCTGGTGAGGTCTTTATAAGGCAATTGCAAGGCGGTTCCGGCATACCAGGTGCCCATCTTGGAGATAAATTGGCGAGACTTGGGCCAATTGACGACTTCTCCACCCGGAACCCAACGCGATCCAATAACAAGGTCAGCTTCAAGGCTGGCATCGAGCATTTTAGATAGATCTTCCGGCAGGTGACTTCCGTCGGCATCCATCTCCAGAAAGAAATCGAATTCTCGCGCCAAACCCCAGGTAAATCCCGCAAGATATGCCGGCCCGAGACCGCCTTTTCCGGGTCGTCGCAAAATGTCGACATTAGCCATGTGGAGCGATTCGACTAAATCTGCGGTGTGGTCGGGGGAATTGTCATCCACAACCAGGATGGAGATCGAACCTGGGTCTCTATCGGCGCGATACTTGGCGATTCGGTGCAGCAGATCGACAATGCTTTCCGACTCGTTATAGGTCGGAATAATGATGAGGTATTTGCTCACCACTGAAGTGCCGAAATCATTCGATCCACGCTAGCTCCGAGTCCGTAATCCTTTTGGTATTGGTAAATCTCATCCAGAGATTTTGGCCGGGACGGCATCGAAGTATCAATTTTGGGCAGTGCCACGTCAAGTGCGCAGTGAACGAGTTTCGGAGCGATGGCGATGTAATCAGAGCCTTCAATCAATTTCTTACGCAAATTTGGAGTTAAGCGATCATCACCTGCGTGGGCGGCGGCGAGAGCTTCCTCTATAGAAGTGAATGCATTTGCGATGACTGCAGCCCCTTTTTCGCCGATGCCGCGCACCCCGGGAAGTCCATCCGATGCGTCACCTCGAATCATGGCGAAGAGTGCGTACCTCTCCCCCGGAATCTCATATCTATCGGCAATCCATTTGATGTTAACCAAATCATGGTTAGTAATGCCTTTTGCTAGATAAACAACGGATACATCGCGCTTGTCATCTACAAGTTGAAACAGATCCCGATCGCCCGTGATGATGCGAGTGGGGCCAGGTTCTGTGACGCTGAAGGAGGCGATGATGTCATCCGCTTCATAGTCGTCGACACCGACAAGTGGGATTCCAAAGGCATCCAACAGATCCAAAAGGATTGGAATTTGAGGTGTCAGTAAATCTGGCTCTTCTTCCTCGCCTTCAGGATCAAGCCGATTGGCTTTATATGCCGGGAAAAGTTCTACTCGCCAAGTGGGACGCCAATCACCCTCTAAGCATGCAACGATGCGATTCGGCCGATACAAAGAAATCAATCGTGCCGTCATATCAAGATAACCGCGAATCGCATTTACTGGTGTTCCATCGGGAGCAAGTAACGTATCGGGCATTCCATAATAGGCGCGGTACCAAAGTGAGGCACTATCAATAAGCATCAAAGTCATAGCACTGCCCCCGCGTATGCAACCACTCCCCTATCGATTCGCTTCAAAGCATCCGAAACAATTCGCTCTAGATGAGGTGAAGCGATGGAAAGTTGGCGAAGTAGATCAATAATTTGTTTCATGGATCGTACAAAATCTCCAACAGTAAGTTCGGTGCCTTTAAGTATCGACGTAAGAGAATGCCCACTGGCCCATCGATACGATGCAAAGCAGAAGCCCATATCTGGCTCGCGCAAAGGCTCTAGTCCGATATCGACTTCCTCTTCATGAATAATGCTCCATTGCTTTACTAACTCGCCGAGTACTTCCTGGACCGCACCTCGAGGGATCTTAGGTGACTCTTCTTTGCGAGCTTCATAAAGAAATGCTGAAAGTACAGAGACAAGTTCTGGGCCATCGAGATTGTCGAATGCGCCTAACCTAATCATTTGAGAAATCAAGAAATCGGTTTCACCGTAAATTTTAGAAAGAAGTTTTCCCCATTTAGTTATTTCACCATCTTCGATGTAGCCAAAGCGTTCGAGCATGACTCTGACGAGATCAAATCGTTTTGCGATGACGTTGGTGCGGTTATCGACTCTTTCGGCCAAGCCACGATTTTCGCGCTTGAGACGCTGCATGCGTTCGGAGATACGCGAATGAGTTTCGCGTTCGGCACAGCCGTGGCATGGGTGAGCTCGAAGCGTTTTACGAAATTCGGAGATTTCGATTTCTCGCTCTAGGCGTTTAGGGCGGGAGCGCTTGTTGAGCGATTTCTCTAAATCAGAAATATGGGCGCGCAGATCTGAATATTCAAGAAAGTCCCCAAGGTGGCAATTGATATCGGCGGCAAGTTCGGAGATGGCGTTGTCATTTCGCTTAATCTGTCGCGCCAAACCTACAACAGCCTTATCTGCCTGAAACTGGGCAAAAGAAGATTCCAAAGAAGTTCGAGCTCGCTCGGCCCCGAATTGGGAGATGAGATTTATTGTCATGTTGTATGTGGGCTTGAAAGAGCTACGCAACGGGTAGGTGCGTGTCGATGCCAAACCTGCAACTGAACCGGAATCAACATCTTTGGTCCACAGAATGACGGCATTGCCTTCAATATCTATTCCCCGACGGCCAGCGCGACCGGTCAATTGGGTGTACTCCCCTGGCGTCACCGCCACATGAGATTCACCATTCCACTTGGTTAACTTTTCCATGACAACTGTGCGGGCAGGCATGTTGATCCCCAGTGCAAGAGTCTCCGTCGCAAAGACGGCCTTGACTAGTCCTCGCTGAAATAGCTCCTCGACTGTCTCCTTAAATGTGGGGAGCAATCCGGCATGGTGAGCGGCGATTCCGCGCTCGAGCGCATCGGACCATTCGTGGAAACCAAGAATTAGGAGATCTTCTTCGGGGATATTGCGAATTGAGCGCGCTATTACCTGGCGGATTTCAGACCGCTCATCCGAAGTCGTTAACTTGATTCCGGCGGTGAGGCATTGGTGTACCGCAGCGTCACATGCCTTACGCGAAAAAATAAAAGTTATCGCCGGTAGAAGTCCTTCGCGGTCCAACTTATCAATAACTTCCGGTCGAGAGAGAGATCGAATTGTTGGGGTCAATTGGGAATTATTGCGCCAGTTATTTTTTGAACCTTTATTTGCCGCCTGGCTTGCCCTAACTTGCTTGAAGGATTCGCGTTCGAGGCGAAGAATCTCAGAGTTTACTTTTCCGTCGTCTACAAATAGATCTAAAAGTCGGTTTCCAAAGAGCACATGCTGATAGAGCGGAACGGGTCGGATCTCAGAGACAATAACTTTGGTATCGCCTCGAACGGTCTGCAGCCAATCACCGAACTCTTCTGCATTTGAAACTGTGGCCGAAAGCGAAGCTACTTGGACGCTTTCTGGTAGGTGGATAAGAATTTCTTCCCACACTGCTCCACGAAACTTATCGGCCAGGTAATGCACTTCATCCATCACGACATATTTCAAATTGGCCAATGTAGAAGAGCCGGAATAAATCATGTTGCGAAGTACTTCAGTGGTCATAACCACGATCGGTGCTTCGGAGTTGAAGCTGGTATCTCCCGTTAAGAGTCCGACTTTTGACTCGCCGTAAAGCGAGGTGAGATCTTGAAATTTTTGGTTAGACAGCGCCTTTATCGGCGTTGTATAGAAACATTTCTTTCCTTCAGCCATTGCCAAATGCGCTGCAAATTCGCCAACTACAGTTTTTCCAGCGCCTGTGGGAGCTGCAACGAGAACCCCAAATCCATCTTCAAGCGCGTGGCAGCCTTCTACTTGAAAGTCATCCAAAGCAAATGGGTAGAGATCGGCGAATTGCGCGCTCTTCTTGTACGAATCTCGCATTCGGCTGGCGGCATATCGTTCTGACGGCGAGAGTAAAACTTCTTTTTCAGGCACTTAACAGACCCAGGTGTAGAGAGCTTGTGGAATGGATTCAGCCCTCAAAGGCAGATCTCCATATCTTTCGCCGTCGGCATAGGCAACAGCGTCGGCAGATATAGATATTGATCGCGCTCTAAAGATTTCAACTTTTGGATGGGTGACATGAGTTCCTTTAAAAACTTTGGGGAATACTCGGATGAATTCGAGTATTGGGACTGGGTGAAGGACCAGCACATCGAAGAGGCCATCATGACGATCTGCATCTGGGCAGATCTGCATGCCTCCGCCATAGGTTGCACCGTTAGCAATAGCAACCAACATCGCTTTGGTCGTAATCTCCCGCCCATCTGCCGAGATGGAATAGCTTTTGGGTTGAAACCGGGGCAGCTCTAGAGCTGTAGCAACGTTGTATTTCATTTTGCCCTTTAGCCATGTAAATCTATTGGCTCTTTCATTGACCATCGAGTCGAATCCTGTACTCAGAATCTGCACGAACCAACGCTCTTGGTCGGCAACGAAAACCCGGCCCGCATCAATGGCGACTGGGTTGTGAGAAGTCATGAGATCAACGAGTGCTGTCGGGGTCAGCCCAAAAGTTTTACTTGATCGGGCGAAATCATTTCCTGTTCCCGCAGCCAAGACCGCCATAGGAATGGAAGTTCCGGCAAGCTCTTGCACAGCCAGATTTACTAGTCCATCTCCCCCAACAACAACTACCGCATCAATTGTGCCACTGGATATTGAGGCTCTGAGAGAGTTGGCGCTCTCTAGTGCAGAAGCCCCAGAAATCCAGGATATTTCAATATTTTTTGCGGCCGCTAATTCACGAACCTCGTGGCCCAAAACTAGGGCGCGACGTTTCCCCGAGTGAGGATTGACGATAATGGCCCAGTGCATTTCTAGTCGCTCTCATCAATCGTGCCAGCATCGTCGATGGTGGAGGCCTCATCATCGCCAATCGTCGTGACCTTCTTGGCTCGCTTACGGTCTACGAGCAAGGCAATTCCACCAGCAGCAAAGTAAAAGATAATTAAAGGCAGAGCAAGAAGTGACATCGTGAGTGGATCACCAGTCGGGGTAAACATGGCGGTAAATAATGCAATTCCAAAGATGGCAAAACGCCATGGTTTCAGAATTCCTTTTCCTGTTAGCACTCCAGCCAAGTTAAGAGAAACCAAGAAGACGGGAAGCTCGAAGGCTCCCCCGAAGAGCAGAATCACGCGCAGCACGAAATCAAGGTAGTCATCGAAACGGACCAAGTTAGAGAGGGATCCGGGAGTAAATCCGAGAAGCACTCGGACGGCAACAGGAAGGATGATGTAACCCAACGTCGCTCCGAAGGCGAAGAAGGGGGTGGCTACGGCAATGAACGCGATCGAACGGCGCTTTTCCTTCTTGTGTAAACCAGGTGCGACGAATGCCCAGAGTTGATATATCCAAATAGGGGCGGCAATGATCACGCCGGTGAGAAGGGCCACCTTAATTTGCAAGTTGAGCGGCCCTAATACGCCATTGATATACAGAGTCCCACAGTGTGTGGCACCTGACTTTTGGGCGGATTTGAGATCGCAGACCGGAGCTGCGAGGGTGTTAATAATTTTGGAATAAAAAGCCCAGCCAAAACCCGAAGCTACGACAATGGCTATTGCAGCGCGTACGACTCGTTTCCGTAGATCACGAAAGTGCTCTACGAGTGGCATACGACCGCTCTCGTGAGCGTCCATGGGACCCTTTAGTTGGTTGGAGGGGTATCGCCAGAGTCAGGGTTTGCCTTCTTCTCCTCTGGGCTAAGTTCTTTGACTTCACTCTTAAAAATACGGAGTGAACGTCCGAGCGCGCGTGCGGAATCTGGCAAACGCTTGGCTCCAAAGAGAAGCACAAGGACAATGAGCAGAATAAGAATGTGACTTGGCTCTTTCAGAAACATGAAACTTCCAATCGTGAGACTTTTGCACGGTCTGGCGACCGGGATTCCTGCGCAGATAGTACCTCGAGAAACTGGGGTTGGGCGGTTAAAGCGGGAAACCTACCCGTAGAGGGCCAAAGTATCGGCTCGTCGCTGGGCAAACTCGGCGGCTAGGTCAGCAGGATCGAGGATGAGTACGCCTCCTCCTTGACCCAAACAGGTACGAAGCAACCACTCCCGGTCGGAGATAGCAATGGTGGTGGCTACTGGATAGGAAAAATCATCAGGAATCTCCAATAAATGTCGATTTTCCTCCAGAAAACCCCGAGAGCGCTCGCTAATCTCAATTGTGGGGAGAACCTCACTTGTGGTTGGGGCGGTTGTTTCAACATCTGGCGCCGATGTTTGCTCTGCGCTATCGACGGCAACGATTCGATCTACTCGAAAAGTTCGTTCCCCGCGCGAGGTGAGACAAAAGGCTCGGAGGTAAATGAACCCATTCTCCACGTAAAGAAAATTAGGCCGAATTGTTCGGCGGGTTTCGGTATCTCGATGTCCGCTGAGGTAAGTAATTTCAAGAAGAGATCTTTCTCGGAGCGAAACTTCAATCGGAGCCAAAAAAGGAGTGGGTGTTGTTCCCACTTTAAGAGAAGCAATTTTGACGTTGACATCGGAGATGAGAGTGGCCAATTTACTTCGCAGCTCTTCAATTTCCTGCCGCAATGGATCTCCTGGGGCACGGAGCGAGGTCATCCCCTCAAGCCCCAAGATGACGGCAAATACTTCTCGACGAGAAAGCTTTCGTGGTTTATCTAATGTTTGCGCGTCTATGACAGAGACATATCCATCATCAAAGGAGAGATCAATAAGTTCAAGTGGCGAATATCCAGGAAGACCACAGACGAAGAGCAGGTTGAGATCTTTCGTGATTTCCTTCGGAGTAGAACCGAAGACTTTAGCAAGGTCTTCTATGGAGATGCCTGGGTTTTCGACGATGAATGGGATGAGGTCAAGCGCTCGAGAAGTGCGATCTAGCGCAGTCTCGCTCATAGGAGGCTCCCCTGCAGTGATGTTTTTACCTTGTGCACGAGATCGGGAGGTGAAACCACCCTTGCATCTGAACCAAACCAGAGAATTTTGCGAAGGAAAGGATCTTCGTGGTGATAGCGAAGCGTGATCTCATCCCAATCGTCATCAACAGATTTCACTTCACCTTCAAGTCGCAAAGTTAGACAATGGTTCTTACGAATATGAACTACTGCCTGACCAACCTCTGAAGTTGAGTCTGTCTCCAAATATTTCGCTGGTGAAAAATCTTCAGGTATCTCGTAACTGCGTTCCTTTTTCAACAAGGTGAAAGGCGTGAGCACTCTGGCAATTTTGAAGGTGCGGATATCTTGTCGATCAAGATCGAATCCAATTAAATACCAAAACCCGTGAAGCAAAGTAAGGCCATACGGTTGCACCCGGCGCATCGGAGAAGATGGGTGGGCGTAGCCGAATTCGACAATTTGGCGCTTCTCCAGTGCATCCCAGAGCAGGTCAAATGAGGGTTGCTCATTTTCAAAGCGCAACCACTCCATTGCCAACTGATCGGTGTCCGTGTCGATCCCTAAAGACCGAAGCTTTCGTAAGGCTGTCTGCGAACTCTGTGAAAGTGCCGAAGTGCGCCATCCCTGTAATGCCACCGAAATCAGAGCAAGTTCTCGTGGTGTTATCGGTCCCAGATCTAAGGCGTAATCCGATGGCCGAATGCGGTAACCCATCTGATCTTCAAATAAAACATCCACAGCCCGAACTTCAATTTCAATTCCAAGGGAGCGCAGATCGTCTTTATCCCGCTCGAACATGCGCTCCATGGCCTCAATTTCGCCGCTATAACCGGCCACGCTCTGGAAAATCTCTGATTTAGTCAGATATCTCTGTGTTGCCAGGAGGGCGATGGTGAGATTGAGCAAACGCTCGGTCTTTTGGTCTGACATAAGGCAACGATATTGGTTTGGTACGCTTTTGCCAGCCATTTACCGAAGGGGTCTTCATGTTCAAACCGTCCAGCAAAACCATCGCAGCAATGACCGTGGGATCACTCTCCCTGCTCCTGCTGGCTGGATGTACAACTGATGGTGGTGTCTCAACCGCTTCCTCCCCCACCCCAACGAATGGATCAAACACTGTGACTGAATCAGCTACTCCAGCCCCTGCCGCCAGCGAAACCACGCCAGCACCTGCCGCCAGCACCACACTTCCTATTGTTACTGGCGATAAAGGCAAGGCGCCTACGATTTCAGCTCCGAGTGGGACTCCCCCAACAACATTGGTAACAAAAGATATTTACGTTGGAACTGGAGCGCCCGCTACCGCCGCGTCTACTTTGACCGTTCAATATACGTTGATGGCCTGGTCTACCGGCCAAGTTGTAGAAACCTCTTGGACCAGCGCCGCCGCAACCTTCCCGCTCTCGGGAGTTATCGCCGGTTGGCAGCAGGGAATTCCTGGCATGAAAGTTGGCGGTCGCCGCCTGCTCGTCATTCCACCTGATCTCGGATACGGGGCAACTGGCAGCGGTCCGATCGCGGCGAACGAGACTCTTATTTTCGTCGTGGACGTGCTGGCAATTAAGTAGAGCTCTTACGCCTCATCTTCATTGAGGCCATAAGAACCTTTTGATGGGCGCCGACGTCTTGTTGGCGCAATTACCCCCGGCGCAAGGCGTCTGGTCATAATCAAAAATCCGGTGTGACCGATCATTCGGTGCTGAGGCCGAACTGCTAAACCTTCATGGTGCCAGCCGCGGATCAGCGATTCGGTGCTTTCTGGTTCCGTAAACGCACCGCTCTTCTTTATGGTTTCGGCTGTCTCTGACAACTGAGTAGTTGTCGCAACGTATGCGAGAAAAACGCCGCCTGGATTGAGAACCGTTGCCGCCATTTCCACACATTCCCAGGGGGCAAGCATGTCCAGAATTACTCGATCATATTTCGTTAAGTGAACTTGATCTTGAACTGCACCAACGTTGAGACTCCAGTTCTCGGGAAGTGATCCGAAATACTGATTCACATTTTTGCGGGCGACTGCGGCGAACTCTTCGCGCTTTTCAAAGGAATCTACTTGACCCTGTGCTCCAACGGCTCGTAACAAACTAATCGTGAGCGCTCCAGAGCCAACTCCCGCCTCAAGTACTTTCACTCCCGGTGCAATGTCGGCGACTCCTAGAATGAGTGCGGCATCCTTCGGGTAAACAATCGTGGCTCCGCGCGGCATGGAGAGCACGTAATCTGCAAGCAGCGGTTTAAAGGCCAGGAATTTTAATCCGCCCGTAGTCTCTACAACACTTCCTTGAGGTTGCCCGATGATCGTGTTGTGCTCGATCCAGCCATTGTGGGTGTGCCACTCATTGTTCTCTTGCAGGGTGATCGTGTGCATCTTGCCCTTGGCATCGGTTAATTGGACGCGATCGCCTGCGCGAAAATTGGCGGTGTTTTCTGTGCTCATCAGAGCATTCTAGTCAAAGAGAGAAATCAATCTTTCCAGATTTTGGCCAGCTAAAGAACTCACTAACCGGACTCGGTCGGCGGCTTGGATGGGAACAATATGCGGTATGGCCACTACCCAAGCGCCGCTAGCCATACCTGACTGAACTCCAGTGAGTGAATCTTCGATAACGAGACAGTTTTCGATATTTACATTCAATGCCTCGGCAGCCTTGAGATAGCTTTCTGGGTGCGGCTTAGTTTGATGCACATCAGTGCTTGAAACAGATGAAGCAAAGAAGTGCTCAGGCAATGAATCTATGGCTGCTTGTACCAAGACGCGTGGACTTGCGGAAACAAGAGCCATGGGAACATTGGCAGCTTTGACGTCACGAAGGATCTCAAGCCCTCCAGGAACGATAGAAATACCAGAATGGAACTTGGCCGAAACTCGGTCTACGAGTGAATGATGAAAATATTCGCCTTCACGCTGGCCGCCAGCAAGATCTGACATGTATTGACCGACTCTTTCAAGCGGGCCACCTAAACATGCGGCCTGATCTGAAGTTGTCCAGATATAGCCGAACTCCGCCATCAGCTCGATTTCGGAAGAAAGCCAATACGGTTCCGAGTCAATCAAAGTGCCGTCCATATCAAACAAGACCGCTTCAATTTTCATGTCGCGTTGAAATATTTCGCTTCAGGGTGATGCACGATAATTGCCGAAGTCGATTGCTCGGGATGAAGTTGAAATTCTTCCGAAAGCTCAACGCCGATTCGAGAAGGGTCCAACAGCTCGCACAATTGCAGTTGTTGTTCGACATCAGGACATGCCGGATACCCAAATGAATAGCGAGAGCCCCTATAGCCTTGATCCAAGATGCTGGAAATATCGCGGGCATCCTCGCTATGAAAACCCATCTCATCTCTGATTCGCGCATGCCAATGTTCAGCTAGCGCCTCTGTGAGTTGCACGGAGAGGCCATGAAGTTCGAGGTATTTTCTATATTCATCTGCAGCAAATAACTTTGCGGTAGCTTCGCTAACTGAACTTCCCATTGTTACGACGTGGAATGCCACGGTATCAATCTCTCCGGAGTTTTTGGACCGGAAGAAATCAGATAAACAAAGTCGTCGATCTCGCGTCTGTCTTGGGAAAGTAAATCGAACTCGCTCCTGACCTTTTTCAGGGCCTTCGTGGTGAAGCACTACGAGATCGTTGCCTTCGCTATAGCAAGGAAAATAGCCATAAACCACTGCTGCATTTAGCCAACCACTTGTCTGTACGTCATTGAGTAATTGTCGAAGTTGCGGACGTCCTTCAGTTTCGACCATGTCGTCATAAAGTCCGCGTTGACCTTTCAAACCCCATTGGCCAACGAAGAGCGCGCGCTCATCAAGCATCCCCAAGTAGTCAGCGAGCTGAATTCCTTTGACAACTCTGGATCCCAGAAAAGGTGGATGTGGAAGTGGATTTGTATCGGAGACATCAGAACGCTCGGTATCAATCTCTGAACTCTTGAGCGCTCGAATGTTGGGAGTCTTGCGTTCGCGAAGTTCGGGAAGGGCAGCACCAGGTATTCCGCGCTTGACTGCCATCATGGCATCCATAAGGCGAAGACCTTCAAAGGCATCACGCGCATAACGAACCGTGCCGGGAAATACAGAATCTAAATCTTGCTCAACAAAGGAGCGCGTTAAGGCTGCCCCACCCAAGATTATCGGCCATTTATCCGCCAACCCACGCTGTGTGATTTCTTCAAGGTTCTCACGCATTACGACAGTGGACTTCACCAGCAATCCACTCATGCCGATTACATCAACGTGTGATGCTTCAGCGGATTCCAGGATTTGATTGATGGTTTGCTTAATCCCGATATTAACCGTTGTGTAGCCATTGTTAGCCAAAATAATGTCCACTAAGTTCTTGCCGATGTCATGCACATCGCCCTTGACGGTGGCCAGCAAAATGCTGCCTCGACCTTCGTCTTGGCTTTTCTCCATAAAAGGTTCGAGATGAGCGACAGCGCTCTTCATTACTTCTGCAGATTGCAAAACGAAGGGAAGTTGCATCTCACCTTTACCGAAGAGCTCACCAACAATCTTCATTCCAGATAAAAGATGTTCATTGATAATATTAAGCGGCTTCATTCCGGTGGCCATCGCCTCGTCGAGATCTTCAAAGAGTCCAGGCTTTTCCCCGTCGATAATGCGTCGTTGCAAGCGCTGATCTAACGGCAGGGCTGCGAGCTCAGCAGCTCGTGTAATTTTAGAACTTTTGACCTCTACGCCATCGAATAGTTCCAGGAAACGAGAGAGCGGGTCATAGATGCAATTCCCATCCGCATCAAATTCGCGGCGGTCATAAACGAGATCCAATGCAACTTGGCGCTGTTCTTCGGGAAGACGAGCCATAGGGGTGATCTTTGAGGGATGGACGATAGCTGAGTCCAAGCCAGCATTCACAGCTTCGGCAAGAAATACTGAGTTTAGAACGATTCGAGCTGCCGGATTAAGTCCAAAGGAGACATTGCTGACTCCGAGAGTTGTTTGGACCTGCGGGAATTCAACCTTTAATTGCTTTATTGCGTTAAGAGTTTCCAGACCATCTCGCCTAGTTTCCTCTTGGCCTGTGGCAATCGGGAAAGTGAGACAGTCAATAAGAATGTCATTGACGCGCATTCCCCAGTTATCAACCAAGTCGTGAATTAGTCTGCGAGCAACAGCCACTTTCCATTCGGCGCTGCGAGCTTGCCCTTCTTCATCGATAGTCAATGCGACAACCGCTGCCCCGTGCTCTTTGACCAATGGCATTATTCGAGCAAAGCGAGACTGAGGACCGTCCCCATCTTCGTAATTAACTGAATTTATTAGGCTTCGTCCGCCTAAATGTTCTAGGCCGGCCTTTAAGACATCAGGTTCAGTGGAGTCAAGAACGATGGGAAGAGTCGAAGCTGTCGCAAAGCGGCTGGCAAGTTCGCTCATGTCGCGTACGCCGTCTCGGCCGACATAGTCGACGGAGAGATCCAGCATATGGGCACCGTCTCGTATTTGATCGCGCGCAATATCTACGCATGCTTGCCAGTCCTCGGCTAGAAGGGCATCACGAAATGCTCGCGAGCCATTTGCGTTTGTTCGTTCTCCGATAGAAAGGTAAGTAAGTTCTTGTCGAAAGGGTACAAATTGATAGAGAGAGGATGCCCCATCGTCTTCAGTGACAGTGCGATTAATGACTGGTTTGTTGTGAAGTTGGCGAACCACTTCTGCTAAGTGGGCAGGCGTGGTGCCACAACAACCACCTACCAAAGTGACTCCATACGAATCTACAAATGTTTCAAGATAGGTAGCAAGTTCATCCGGTTGAAGTGGGTAATCGGCACCATGTGCGGCGAGAATCGGAAGACCAGCATTGGGCATCACGGAAATCGAAGGAGTTGCAGATTTGCTCAAAACCCGGAGATGTTCGCTCATTTCGGCAGGACCGGTTGCACAATTCAGACCAATGACATCAATTCCCAAAGGAGTTAATGCGTTGAGAGCCGCACCAATTTCTGATCCCAAGAGCATTGTGCCTGTGGTTTCGACAGTCACCTGAGCGATCAGGACTACATCTCGCTCGGATTTGTCTATTGCCTCGCGGGCGCCATTAATAGCCGCCTTGGCCTGCAACAAATCTTGCGTTGTCTCGATGAGAAGAGCATCCGCTCCCCCATCCAATAAGCCTTGAGAAGCGATGCAGTATGCCGCGCGCAGGTTCTCATATGACGTGTGGCCCAAAGTTGGCAATTTGGTTCCGGGTCCTAGAGAGCCCAAAACCCATCGTGGTCGCTCCGCCGTGGAATATCCGAGCGCAGCCTTCTTGGCAATGCGAGCACCTGCAAGCGCTAATTCATAAATTCGGTCTTCGATTCCATACTCGGCCAAGTTGGCCCAATTGGCGCCAAAAGTATTGGTCTCAATCGCATCCACGCCGACTGCCAGATACTTTTCATGCACCGATTGAACGATATCTGGACGTGAGATATTAAGAATCTCATTGCAGCCTTCATGACCTTGAAAGTCCTCGAGAGAGGGATTCTCTGCTTGAAGCATCGTGCCCATAGCACCGTCGGCGATGATGACACGTTCTGCCATGGCCAAACGAAGAGTGGAGGGAGTTGTAGCGTGTCGACTCATTAACCCCAACTTTACCTTACGTGCGGGAAGTGAAATCTCGAGATCTTAAAGGGCAAGTCCCAAAAGCAGATCTAAACCGCGACTAAGTTCGCCTGCAGAACCTCCTAGATGTCCAGATTGGGTTGCCTTTGCCCACTGCTTTACTGCTACCAAGGCGCTTTGAGTGTCCAAATCGCGAGCAATTGCAGAGACGATGCTCTGAAGGACAGGCAAAGTTTCGGCCACTTCTTCGCGCGACAGTGCGGCGCGAATCTCGGCCACATCTGCTTCCGCCTGCAAGAGCAGATCGTTGTTCCACATTCGATCTGATGAATAGTGGCCATTGAGTAGTGCAAACCTAATGACCATCGGATCGACTCCTTGGGCCAACAATCTGGAAACAAAAACCAGATTACCTTTGCTCTTGCTCATCTTTTCGCCATCGAGCCCAACCATTCCAGTGTTTACGAAACTGAAACTAAAGGGGATGCCAGTGATAGCTGAGCTTTGAGCTGCACTCATAAAATGGTGGGGAAAGATTAAATCTGAGCCTCCACCTTGTATATCTATAGAAAACTCGGATGAAGCACGTTGCAGAAACTGTGGACCAGTGAGATACCGAAGTGCGATAACGCAACACTCGATATGCCAACCTGGACGACCGAACCCATGAACAGATTCCCATCCAGGCTCGCCGGGCTTGTTTGCCAACCAGAGAATGGGGTCCAGCGGATTGCGCTTCCCAGAGCGCTGCGGGTCGCCTCCGCGCTGCCCAAACACTTCTAGCGCTTCATCGTAAGGAATTGGTAGACCTTGTAGAAAACTAGAGATATCAAAATAAAAATCTTTTTCCAGTTGATAAACAAATCCATTACTGTGCATAACTGAGATGGCTTCAGATACTAAATCCATTACCTTTGTGGCGGGCACGAACGCCAAGGGCGGGAGTACACGTAATGCAGTCATATCGCTTTCATAAAGAGCGATTTGATCGGCCGCTAGATCTTTCCAGTCAATGGAGTCTCTCTCGGCCCGCTCTAGTAGAGGTTCGTCGATATCCGTAATATTTTCAACAAAATCAACTTTTCGGCCCTGAGCCGAGAAATAGCGATTTATGACATCGAAAGCTACATAGGTGGCGGCGTGGCCAAGATGCGTAGCGTCGTAAGGAGTGATTCCGCATACGTACATGCGGATTGCATCAGTACCTGAGTATCTTCGATCGCCAAAAGGGGTGGTCAGAAGAAGTTCAGGGAAACTTATCGAGCCGGGCAAAGGCGGAAGATAAAGAGTTGGCCACGAGTTCACGAACGGAACTCTACGATATGCCGGAGTATTTGGCAGGGATTAGAACGGTGGCCAAGGTATCGCCGGCCAATCTTCCGAGGGAAATGGGAACACTCCCGTTTCTGCGAGCATTTTTAAACGTGCATCTAGCGCCGCAAGTTCAGTGACAGATAGATAATGATGAAGTTCCCAGCCCGGAAGTTCCTTCTGCAGAAAGCGAATTTGGATCATTTCATCAGCTGTAAATGGGGAGCCGGCAAATTGCCAAATGACTGTCCGCAATTTGTCGTCTTCATGGAATGTGACACCGTGATCGCATCCGAAGAGTCTTCCGCTGTCGCTCCGTAAAATATGTCCGTATTTGCGATCCGTATTATTTATTATGGCATCGAAGAGAGCCATTTTACGAAGCTGAGTATCTTGACTTTGGGCGTAGGAAACGACGTCAAAATTTTCATCGGTATCAATCCATTGTTGCACTGCTCCGATCCCATAAGGACCATTTCGTAAGACAGTAAAGGGAACCAAACCGAAGCCACCGAGTCGACTCAGTTCATATGCTGCGACCTCGCGAGAGGCGAGATTGCCGGTGGGGAAATCCCATAAGGGACGTTCACCAGCGATGGGTTTATAAATAACGGAGATGTCATCCCTAACTTTGCCTAAAAGAGTCGCGTTGGAGGCATCAACAAGGCGACCCTCGATCTGGATTTCTCCTTCTCTGATGAGCTCTTCTATTGATTCGCTCATGCGTTATCGACGGTAACCATTGGCTCGAGGACAGAGATGACCTTCAAGATCGATAGGTAGGCCACAAAAGGGGCATGGCTGCCGTCCTGATGCAACCGTACGGTCTGCTTGTGCACAGAAATTTCGGACTTGAAATATGCGAAGCGGCACGCGAATCACGTCAGGAAGTAAGTCATTTTCGTCTGCATCCTCGGAGATCAAATCCTCTACTTCGATATCGCTGACGGCTTGCACTTCGAGATTGATTCTTTGGGCATTCTGGTCCCAAGAGATTCCGATGATTCCCACTTGAAAATCTTCAGTAATGGGAAATTGCATTTCACCGTTGATTACTTGCGCCGAGTATGAAAGTTCATCCAAGCTGGCCAACTTATTCCGTCGCAGTTCCTGAATCATCTCTTTGAAACGTTCGGAGAGCGCAGCTACCTGAGTTTTTTCAATAGCAACGCAATTTGAGTAAATGGGTGAATCTATTTGCAGGAAGAAGGCACGCTCACCTGGGGCACCAACGGTTCCCACAACAAATCTTTCGGCGTATTCATGATTGTAAACAATTCGACTCATGATGCACCTGCTCCCCCACCAAGGGTTTCCTTACTAGAGGATTCTCGGTTTTGATTTAAATGCGAGGTGTCGTTGAGTTTCAGCAAAGTTGATCGCGCCTCGCCCAAAGAAATTATCGTTATCGAGGCTGGATCAACTGCAAACTTTTGCAGGTGGTCAACGGAAAGCGAAAGATGGGAGGCAACGATGGCCTTGATAACATCGCCGTGACTCACGATGCATACCTTTTGAAAACCGTCGCAAACATTATGAAGGGCTTGATTGGCGCGATGCGACATTTCCAAGAAGCTCTCCCCGTGGGGAAATCTCACGCGCGAAGGGGTACTTTGAATAGTCGGCCAAAGCTCTTTTTTGGATAGCTTGCTCAACTTCTTGCCAGACCAAGTTCCGTATTCCATTTCGATAAAATTTGGATCGATGATTGCTGTGGTGTTTGCACTTTCAAGATACGGAGCAATGGTCTCCTGACACCTAGGAAGTGGACTGGTGTAGATGCGATCAAATTTTTCGGCAGAAAGCCGGATTGCAAGGAGGCGAGCCTGCTTTTTTCCGGCGTCATTGAGGTGCACTGACTCATCGCGCCCAGCAAGAACTCCGGAGGCATTTGCCGTGGAGAGCCCGTGTCGAACGAGATAGACAATGGTGTTCGTGGACGGCATAAGGCAAAGATTACCGATAATTACCCCTACGTCTTGCTAGTGTCATTCCTATGGAAATGAGAACGCTCGGGAGCTCAGGATTGCGAGTGAGCCGTCTCGGTCTAGGAACAATGACTTGGGGTCGCGACACTGACGAACACGAGGCGGCTGAACAACTCCGCACATATCTAGATCGTGGTGGCAACTTCCTGGATACCGCAGCCATTTACGGCGACGGGGATAGCGAGCGTGTTTTGGGGGGTTTCATCGGAACTCTCGTGCCCCGGGACGAGTTAGTCATAGCAACGAAAGCCGGTATTTCGGTTAAGTCGGGTGAACGGAAAGTTGATAACTCCCGAACAAATCTCTTGGCGGATTTAGACAAATCGCTGCAAAGGTTGGGTGTTGATTACATAGACCTGTGGCAGGTTCATGCCTGGGATCCCTTTGTCCCGATCGAAGAAGTCCTCTCTGCTCTTGATATTGCAGTCTCGTCCGGCAAGGTGAGATACGTCGGGCTCTCAAACTTCACCGGTTGGCAATTGGCACAATCAGCAACGATTCAAAATCCACTTTTTGGCAAAGCTGCAATAGCTTCGCTTCAAGCTGAGTATTCATTACTTAATCGCAGCGCCGAGGATGAACTTCTGCCGGCATCTTCGGCTGTTAAAACCGGCTTTCTCGCTTGGTCCCCACTAGGCCGCGGTGTATTGACAGGCAAATATCGAAATGGCGTTCCCTCGGATTCTCGGGGCGCAAGTCCGCATTTCTCCGCCTTCGTACAACCCTTCTTATCTCAACGATCTAGATCCATCGTGGATGCCGTTTGCGTGGCTGCCGATGGGCTGGGATTTTCGCCGATTGAAGTTGCACTCTCGTGGGTGAGAGATGCCTTTGGAGTTGCTACTGCAATTGTGGGTGCGCGAACCGGCGCACAATTACGAGGAATCATGACCGTGGAAGAAATCACTCTTCCCGATCAAGTGCGTGCGGCTCTAGATGAAGTCTCTGCCTAAGCCTTTTGCAGGAAAGTATTGAGAACGCGTGCACCAAAAGTGAGACCATCAACTGGAATCCGCTCATCAACTCCGTGAAATAACGCAAAGAAATCCAAATCGGCAGGAAGTTTGACTGGACTAAATCCGTATCCAATGATGCCCAATGCTGAGAGAGCTTTGTTGTCGGTTCCACCACTCATCAAATATGGGACTGGAATCCCATCAGGATCCTCACTCTTGATCGCTTCAGACATGGCATCAACGAGCGGACCGGCGAAGTCGACTTCGAGGGCAACATCACGCACGAGCAATTCAATCTCAATATCAGGACCGGCAAGTTCACGAATCGTGTCAGCAAGTTGATCTTCAAACTCGGGTAAGAATCTTCCGTCGACCACTGCGCTTGCACTCTGTGGAATTACATTTGCTTTGTAGCCAGCTTCTAACATGGTGGGGTTGGCGGTATTTTGAATCGTCGCACCGATCATTCGAGCGGCACCACCAATGTGTCGAAGAAGCGGTCGAACATTCGTTGGGTCGTATGGCTCGCCCACTAATTCTGCGATCTTGCGAAATAACTTTCCGCCAGTCTTTGTTTCGAGCTGTGGCCATTCATAAGATCCAATACGGGCAATAGCTTGACTCAAACGAGTAACGGCATTGGACTTATTGATGAATGAACCGTGGCCAGCCTCGCCCTTTGCGGTGAGCTTGAGCCACTGAATTCCCTTTTGGGCACCTTCAATGAGGTAGAGCCGATGCCCACCCGTAATAGTGACTGAAAATCCGCCAACTTCAGAAACAGCCTCGGTATATCCGTTGAAGATCTCCGGACGATTTTTAACGAGCCAATGTGAACCGTAAACGCTGCCAGCTTCCTCATCTGCAAAGAAAACGAGAAGAATATTTCTTGAAGGCGCATAACCAGCCTTTGCCCATGCACGTACTGTGGCGAGGATCATCGCATTGACGTCCTTCATGTCAACTGCTCCACGACCCCAAATGAATCCATCCTTGATCAGACCGGAAAATGGATCGACACTCCAATCGTCAGGATTGGCCGGTACGACGTCAAGATGACCATGAACTATCAATCCTGGCCTAGATGCGTCGGTGCCCTTGATGGTGGCCACAACGTTGATGCGGTTAGGCGCTGCCTCGATAAGTTCCGATTCAATTCCGACTTCAGCCAGACGGGCCGCGACGTATTCGGCCATCGCTTTCTCATCACCTTTGCCCTCGCCATGATTAACGCTGGGGATGCGGATCATCTCTTGGCAAAGTTGAATGCAGTCGCTCTCGAGAGCGGCGATATCGATAATTGGGGCTGAATTCGTGGTGGTCATAGGCATATCCTGCCCTAAACCACCCGCGAACCTTGCGCTGTTTTCCTTGTTGGGCGGGGAATTGCTATCGTGTCCCCTTGCCGTACTTCCTTGCCGAAAGGCTCAGAGTCGGCGATGTCCGGGTGGCGGAATTGGCAGACGCGCTAGCTTGAGGTGCTAGTGCCCGAAAGGGCTTGAGGGTTCAACTCCCTTCTCGGACACCACGTTAAATACTCTGATCATTCGTTTTTGATCTATGGAGAGGCCGTCGATGAGACTTCAACTCTCTGCTCGGCATTGGGCAATCTTCTTGGCCATGTCAACTCTCTGCGTCACATCGGCGTCAACCCAATCTGTTAGCGCCGAAACGAGCCCTGCTGTGCCGCTCATCGCCGATACGACTATGACCCTGGTGAAGACCATTCAAGGCCAGATAACCCCTAAATCTGTCCGATCATCTGGGGCTGGTCTCGTGAGTGCCCAGAACATGATGTACCGACATTCCGTAACCATTTACAACGCCAAAACCATGGTTCTCGAGAGCACGATTCCGGATCGAGTCAAACTCTCCGACTTTGGTTACCTAAAGTATTCCGGTTCATACCTTGGCGCTCCGGTTGAAGGCGCTTTTTCGCCAGACGGCAAATACCTCTATGTCACTAACTACGCCATGTATGGCAAGGGGTTTGACCACGAAGGTCATGACGATTGCAAGGCGACGAACCCATACGATAAGAGTTTTCTCTACCGCATCAATCTTTCAACTAGAGCGGTAGATGCAATCTATCCAGTCGGAAAAGTTCCTAAAGTTGTTCAAGTAACGCCAGACAATAAATACCTTTTGGTCACTAATTGGTGTTCGTATGACCTCACTATAATTTCCATTGATTCCGGCAAAACCGTAAAAAATATCTATATCGGGGCTTACCCGCGGGGAATAGTCGTAACTCAAGATTCTAAATTTGCCTATGTGGCACATATGGGTGGTAACACCGTGCGCCGGATCAAGATGTCAGACTTTAGCGATTCGAAAATTTATATTGGTTTAAATCCAAGGGCGTTAGTTCTCTCGCCCGACGAACGCACGATTTATGCCACGTTAAATTTATCGGGAAAAGTAGTTGCACTCGATCTGGCCTCAAAGAAAATCGTCCACAGCATCACAACCGGGAAAGCGACTCGGAGTCTAGATATATCAACGGATGGGTCCGCGCTCTTTGTTGTTAATTTTGGCAGCGCCACCCTGTCGAAAATTAGAACATCTGATTTCAAAGTGACTCAAACCATAAAAGTGTGTACCCAACCCATCGGTATCACCTACGAGGCTACTCAGAATCGAACATGGGTCGCTTGTTATCTGGGCGCAATCAAAGTCTTTGACAACAAATAGCTATCAATTATGGCAGGATGAGAATATGGCTGAATTGATCTATTACTGCGGAACCATGGACAGTGGAAAATCGACCCTGGCTCTGCAAACAGCCCATAATCATCAGAGCCGTGGCCGTACCGGACTTATCTTTACTAATCGCGATCGAGCCGGTCGGGGACGCATTAGCTCTCGCCTTGGACTTCAAAGTCTGGCAATCGAGGTTGATGCTGATCTAGATTTGCACAAATATGTTGTCGAAAAATTGTCTAATGGTCAACGCATTGACTTCGTCATTTGCGACGAAGCCCAGTTCTACACTGCATCGCAGATCGAGGAATTAGCTCGAATCGTAGATGGACTCAGCATTGATGTTTTTGCCTTCGGCATCCTTACGGATTTTCGGACCGCTCTCTTCCCCGGTTCAGCGCGTCTAGTCGAACTAGCCGATCGCGTTCAAACACTTCAGGTAGAAGCACTCTGCTGGTGTGGGGCTCGCGCCACACATAATGCCCGAACCATGGGGGGCACGATGGTAACTGAGGGTGCCCAAGTTGTTGTGGGAGATGTCGCATCCGAAGAGGAGGTTGGGTACGAAGTTCTGTGTCGCCGACACCACATGCGCCGTGTAACATCGCGCGCATCAAAGAGCGCCGGCTTCGAGCCTCTCCCCTTTACTTCGCAAGAAACCGATCCAGGAAAGTGAGCTTTTCATGCAATCACGTGGCTATGCAGTTCTCGCAGCAAAAGCAGATCTAGTCCCCTATCAATTTCAACGTCGCGAGCTTGGCGCTGCGGATGTTGCTTTCGATATCACCTACTCGGGAATTTGCCATTCCGATATTCATCAAGCACGAGAAGAGTGGGGCTCGGCACTTTTCCCGATGGTTCCCGGCCATGAAATTGTTGGAAAAGTAACGGCAATCGGTACAGGTGTTACTAAGTTTGAAGTTGGCGACATCATTGGCGTTGGCGTATTCATCGACTCGTGTGGAGATTGTGAATTTTGCAACCAAGGCTTGCAACAATATTGCGCAAATGGAATGACTGGCACTTACAACGGATATGAGCGCGACGGAAAGACCATCGCTTTCGGTGGCTATTCAAATAACTTTGTAATCAATCAGAACTACGCAGTAAAGGTTCCAACAAACCTAGAACTTTCCGGCGTAGCGCCATTGATGTGTGCTGGCATCACGTTGTATTCCCCACTTCGCCATTGGAATGCTGGCCCAGGTAAGAGAGTCGGAATTATCGGGCTTGGCGGGTTGGGCCACATGGGGCTCAAATTTGCGAAGGCTCTCGGCGCTCAAACAACTGTCTTCTCCCATTCGCCTCAAAAAGAGGCAGATGCCAAAGCAATGGGGGCCGATGAATTTGTGGTGACCAAAGATCCGGCAAATCTAAAGGCGCTGGGATCAAGCTTTGATTTGATTCTCAATACCGTTTCTGCAGACCTTGATATCGAGATGTACCTCAACTTGTTAAAAGTTGATGCAACATTGGTGGTTATCGGACTCCCTGGAAGTCCATATTCGGTTTCTGCCGGAACCTTGCTGGGCAAACGCCGCTCCCTTGCCGGATCGATGATCGGTGGAATTCCCGAGCTTCAAGAAATGATCGACTTCTGCGGCGAGCACAATATCCTCAGTGAAGTTGAAGTTATCTCGGCCGACTACATCAACGTTGCTTACGGACGTACGGTTGCCAGCGATGTTAAGTATCGATTCGTGATTGACGCTTCTACCTTCTAGAAGTGATGGGCAATTAATGCCACTACCGGCGCGAAAAAAAGCGCCGGTACGAGATCTCCGACCTGGACCATCTTTATCTGAAGAAGACGAAAGGCAATGCCTAGAAGTAAAACTCCGCCGACAGCGGTCATAGCCTGGACTTGGTAATCAGAGAGAACATTTCCCAACGCAAATCCCAAACCAGTCCAGATGAATTGATAAATACCTACAGGTAGCGCCGAAGCGGCGACTCCCCAACCTAAACTGGAAGCAAAAGCGATGGATGCAAAGAAATCCAAGGTGCTTTTGAGAATCAACTGCTCGTGCCCATTTCCCATTCCATCACTGATGCCACCTAATATTGCTAGTGGACCGATAACGAAAAGCAGCGAAGAAGATACAAAACCTTCAACAAATCGTCCACGACCGGATCGATTGAAGCGAGACCGTAATCCTTCTCCGATTACCTCAAGTTTTGCTTCTATTTTTAGGATACTTCCCGATATCGCCCCCAACAGGAGGGCCGCGAGAACTGTCAATAGAGTCCAACCACGAGGTACTTGAGAAACAAAGGTGTGGTTCCAAAGAGAGCGAAGCGCATCGGCGGCCGCTAATGCAACAACAAATCCAAGTACATCAGTAACGAGATTACGGGTGCGTTCGGGAAATTTAGCCCCAGCGAATACTCCGATGGTGGAACCCAAGAGAATAGCCACGATATTTACAAGTGTTCCGAGCCCGATCATGAGTGCATCCATCCCTCGTGCGCCTTTGTATAGACTCTAACAGTGAGCCAACCCTCCCCAAATTCCATCACGGCTCGGCTATCCCACATCCTGAAACCGGCGAGAACTATCCCAAGAACCCCATGGACGGCAACGAGTAGATGGTCCCTTACCTGGGGTAGAGTGACGATTCTCTTCACTGCTCTCTTCGTCTTTGGCCTGGGCGATTCGTTACTTATTCAATCTCATATTGGAAATGCACCTTGGTCGGTATTGGCTCAAGGCCTATCTAGGCACACACCACTCTCTATTGGTGAATCCACATTTTTAATTAGCGGCTTCGTGCTTTTACTTTGGTTTCCGCTCAGGGAGAAACCGGGTTTTGGGACTGTCTCTAACTTGGTGATCATCGCCGCCGCGATCCAGCTAGGACTTTTCATTTTTCCGGCCCTCAATCAGAATCTTCTATTGCAGTTGGTTTATGTTTTCTTAGGAATTGCATTAGTCGGTCTTGGAAGCGCTTTCTACATTACCTGCGGTCTAGGTCCAGGTCCACGAGATGGGCTAATGACGGCTATTCATAAACGTTCCGGAGTTCGCATTGGACGTGTGCGACTCGGAATTGAAGTAACCGCTCTCATCATTGGTGCGCTTTTGGGAGGAAGACTAGGTGTCGGTACAGCACTTTTCGCATTGCTGATAGGTAACTCGATTGCTTTCTCACTCGGTTTTGTTCACAAAATTACGAGTGCTCAAAATTAAGTTAGCCCCACCGAATGGGGTCTTGGCCCAAAGCAATGAGCCTGGAATTTGCTCGCGAAAAAGGTTTGCTGCCGAAGAACCCGCGATAGGCCGCCAGTGGACTTGGATGAACTGATTCGATTCGATTATGTATCGAGAAATGGCTGGATAGCTCTTGGGCGGAATTACCCCAAAGAATGCCTATCACCCCTTTGTCAGCCAGCACTTCAACAATTTTGTCTGTTACTTGTTGCCATCCCAATTGCGAGTGAGAACCAGTAGCGCCAGTTGCTACCGTCAAAGATCTATTGAGCATTACTACACCTTGGTCTTGCCAATCAGATAAATCGCCATTAGTCCGCGGCTGCTCCCCTAAATCTGAATGGAGTTCTTTGAAAATGTTGCGCAAGGAGGCGGGAAGTTTCTTGCAGGACGGTGGCACCGAGAATGAGAGCCCCATGGCATGTTCTGGATTGGGATAAGGATCCTGACCCACAATCAGCACTTTTGCGCGCTGCTTAGGGATAAGCGCCCGAAAAATCGATTGTCGGTCGGGCAGAAAGTTCGAACCTTTCTGAAGGATGGCATCGATACGATCGATATTGCTTTTGAGTTCGAAGAGATCCACTTGCCATTCCGGCGAAAGTTCTTCAAAGAGAGAAACCATGACTTAAAGCGCCTTGGCGAAAAAGCGACCCGCCTCTTGATGCACCGTGATGGGCAAGCCGTAAGCAGAAGTGAGGTGCTCGTCGGTAATCACAGAATTAATCGGTCCGCTGGATACAACTTTGCCATGATTAAGTAAGAGTGCATGAGTAGTGCCTAAAGGAATTTCTTCGATGTGATGTGTGACTATCAGCGTCGCGGGCGCTTTCGGGTCAGAGGCCAATAAATCCAATCGCTTAAGCAGATCTTCTCTCCCGCCCAAATCCAATCCAGCTGCGGGTTCATCGAGCAGCATGATTTCGGGATTGCTCATCATGGCCCGAGCAATGAGCACTCGCTTCTTCTCGCCTTCACTTAAGGTTCCAAATAGGCGTTCGCCAAGTGAGCGAACCCCCAAAGTCGTCAACAAGGCCAAAGCTCGGGACTCGTCCCACAAGTCATAACTTTCATTCCAACGTCCAACAACAGCATATGCGGCTGTCAGGACCACATCTATCACTCGTTCGGCAAAAGGGATGTCTTCCAGAAGTTGGTTGGTTACTAAACCAATGCGGGTGCGTAATTCAAAAACATCAACTTTTCCCAGTGTCTCGCCTAGCGTCGTCGCGCTGCCGGAGGTGGGGTGAGTGGTTGTAGCCAGAATATGGAAGAGAGTGGATTTTCCCGCTCCATTTGGGCCCAGAATCACCCAGCGTTCGCCAGCACCTACGTCCCAGGTCAAGGGGCCCAGGATGGCTTTGCCGTCACGAATAACCGAAAC
>CANCSL010000006.1 GCA_947380835.1 Actinomycetota bacterium
ACGGTTCGGACAGTGTTCGCGCCAGTTTCAGCTTGAACCGCTGCGAGAATTTCAGCTGGGATAGAGCTGTCGACGGTGATCGCCATCAGGGCCTCGCCGCCTTGATGATTACGTCCAACCTGCATTCCGGCGATGTTGATTTGAGCCTTGCCCAAAGCATTTCCGACGGCGCCAACAATTCCTGGCTTATCTGCGTAACGCAAGAAGAGCAGGTTGTCACTCAGAAGCAGATCAAGATCGTGGCTATCGATAGCAACGATCTTCTGGATCTGGCGGATACCCATCAAGGTTCCGCTGACTACGAGTTGAGTACCGTCACTAAACGCGGCACGAACAGAAACCATGTTGCGATGATCCGGGCTAACTGGATCGGTCATAACACTGGCGCTCAGTCCGCGTTCAACTGCAAGTGCAGGGGCATTGACGTAAGTAACGTCTTCGGCTCCGCAGCCAATGAGTGAACCACGAAGTGCGCTGGTAGCAAGAACCGAGCAGTCGTATTCGGAAATCTCGCCACGAACTTCAACCATGATTCCGACCGGACATTCACCGACGAGACCGGTGGCAACTTGTGCCAATTTTTCGACAAGTGAAAGAGCCGGACGCACATCTTCGTGAATGAGTCCGCCTTTGACGTTGACTGCATCAGGAACAAGTTCGCCAGCAAGTGCTTTACGAACGGATACAGCTACAGCAATTCCAGCACGTTCTTGTGCTTCATCAG
The DNA here is from genome assembly GCA_947380835.1 of Actinomycetota bacterium. Taxonomy (GTDB): domain Bacteria; phylum Actinomycetota; class Actinomycetes; order Nanopelagicales; family Nanopelagicaceae; genus CAIMZW01. The sequence goes on from CANCSL010000006.1 coordinate 725, forward strand.
TCGATGCACCTAAGTGAGGAGTGGCTACGACGTTATCCAATTGGAATAACGGTGAATCAGTGCATGGCTCGGTTACATAGACGTCGAGTCCTGCTCCCCCAACGCGACCTTCAACGAGTGCGTTATACAGCGCAGTCTCATCGAGAACGCCGCCGCGGGCAGCATTGATAATGCGAACTGTGGGCTTGACCTTCTTTAAGGCTTCTTCGCCAATGAGGTTTGCGGTCTCTTTGGTTTTAGGCAAGTGAATAGTGATGAAATCACTGACCTCAAGGAGCTCGTTGAGCTCGACCAAGGTCACGCCTAATTGCGCGGCACGAGCAGGCTGTAGGTAAGGATCATATGCAACGACATTCATGCCAAACGCCTGCATGCGAGCTGCAACTAATTGACCAATACGACCGAAACCAACAATGCCGAGAGTTTTTTCGAAAAGTTCAGCGCCGGTGTACTTGGATCTTGCCCACTTGCCATTTCGCAGAGCCGCATTGGCTGGGGAAATGAAACGAGCCGATGCCAACAAAAGAGCGATGGCGAGTTCGGCAGCGCTAACAATGTTAGACGTTGGGGCATTAACGACCATGACGCCTGCAGCAGTTGATGCAGGAATATCAACGTTATCAAGGCCAACGCCAGCACGTGCGATCACCTTAAGGCCCTTAGCAGCAGCGACTGCCTCGGCATCCATCTTGGTTGCCGAACGAATAAGCACTGCATCTACACCAGCACCGAGGGCGGCAAGCAATTCACCGCGATCGGCACCATTACAGTGCCGAACTTCAAAGTCTGGACCAAGTGCATCCAAAGTCGCCGGGCTAAGTTCCTCGGCGATAAGAACGACAGGTTTAGCCACGAGCAGCGACACCTTCTTGGTAATCATCCTTGTTGTTGCCCTTGACCCAAGACATCATCTTGCGAAGGTCGCGACCTACAGCTTCGATGGGATGAGTCTCGCCCTTGGCGCGAAGCGCCTTGAACTCTGGAGCGCCGGCATCCTGATCCTTGATGAATCGATCTGCGAATGTTCCGTTTTGGATGTCAGCAAGAACGGCCTTCATGTTTTCTTTTACGCTTGGATCGATAACGCGAGGGCCGGAGATGTAATCGCCATATTCGGCAGTGTCAGAAACTGACCAACGCTGCTTGGCAATTCCGCCTTCGTACATCAGATCAACAATAAGTTTGAGTTCGTGCAAGCACTCGAAGTATGCAACCTCTGGTTGATATCCAGCCTCGACCAACGTTTCGAAACCATATTGAACGAGTTGAGAAGCGCCACCACAGAGAACTGACTGCTCACCGAATAAATCGGTCTCGCACTCTTCGGTGAAGGTGGTCAAGATTCCGCCAGCGCGCAATCCGCCGATGGCCTTGGCATAAGACAAAGTGATTGGCCAAGCATTGCCAGTTGCATCTTGCTCGACTGCAACCAACACAGGAACTCCACGACCAGCTGAGTACTCACGACGTACCAAGTGGCCAGGACCCTTTGGAGCAACCATGGCAACATCGATATCTGGGCCAGGCTTGATGTAACCAAAGCGAATATTAAATCCGTGACCAAAGAACAACGCCGATCCGGCTTTGAGATTTGGTTCGATGGAGTCAGTCCAGATGTGACGTTGAACGTGGTCAGGTGCCAGCAACATAACAACGTCGGCTTCCTTCACAGCATCGGCTACTGAAAGAACGCGTAGTCCTTCGGCTTCGGCCTTAGCGCGAGACTTAGAACCTTCTGCTAGACCGATGCGAACATCGACGCCACTGTCGCGCAGGCTGAGTGAGTGAGCATGGCCTTGCGATCCATAACCAATTACTGCAACTTTCTTAGATTGGATGATGGATAGATCGGCATCTTCGTCGTGATACTGGGTTGCCACTTTTGTAACCTTTCGCTGGAGTGAACGTGAACAGATAGCTGGGATATGGGGCTAAGCCTATTTTTTATTGGTTTTCGGTGGAAATTGAGCCAGGTTTGAGCCCGCGGGACATCGCAACTAGTCCAGATTGGACCAATTCCTTAATCCCGTAAGGCTCAAGTACGCGTAAAAGAGCTTGGATTTTCTCGGCATTGCCAGTGGCCTCAATAGTGACGGCATCCTGAGCAACATCGACAACCTTGGCTCGGAAAAGTTGGACTGTCTCCAGAACCTGGGATCGCGTGATGGGAGTCGTTGCGACCTTCACCAAGAGCAGCTCGCGCTGCACCGAAGTAATCGGATCCAGTTGGGTGATGCTGATGACGTTAATCAATTTATCTAGTTGTTGAATAACTTGTTCGAGGGCATGACCTTCAACGCTGATGACGATAGTCATGCGCGAGATGTTGTCATCTTCGGTCGGACCGACAGCCAAAGAATCGATGTTGTAACCGCGACGCGAAAAGAGTGAAGCGACGCGGGCAAGAACACCCGGGCTATTCTCGACGAGAACGGAAAGGGTATGAGTATGAATTGAATTAGTCATCACAACTCCTGAGAATCCCAGATTGGCGCCATCGAGCGCGCAACCACGATGTCATCATTAGAAGTACCAGCGGCGACCATCGGCCATACCATCGCATCGCGATGTACTCGGAAGTCGACGACGACAGGTTGATCGTTGATCTCCATCGCTTGAGCAATCACCCGATCAACATCTTCGCGGCTTTCGCAGGCAAGACCAACACAGCCCATGGCTTCGGCCAATTTGGCAAAGTCAGGGATGCGCTTGGAGTGCAAGTCGGTATTTGAATAACGCTCGTTATAGAACAAGGTCTGCCATTGGCGAACCATTCCCAAACTTTCGTTATTAATAATTGCGACCTTGATAGGAATTTTATTGATGGCGCAGGTTACGAGTTCTTGATTGGTCATCTGGAAACAGCCATCTCCATCGATCGCCCACACAACTTTGTCAGGAGCACCAACTTTGGCACCCATGGCCGCAGGTACTGCGTAACCCATGGTTCCTAATCCGCCTGAGTTCAACCAAGTACGAGGGTTTTCGTAGGAGATAAATTGCGATGCCCACATCTGGTGTTGGCCAACGCCAGCAACGAAGATCGATTCGGGACCGGAAATCTTGCCAATGCGCTCGATGACATATTGGGGAGAAAGCGTGCCATCTGTTGGGTGGTCGTAACCCAATGGATAGCGAGTGCGCCACGAATTGAGTTGGCTCCACCAAGCCGAAAGATCAGGCTGATGCTTTTTAAATTCTGCCTTAAGAGCGGGAATGAGAGCGCTGATCGTGTACTTGAGGTCACCAATTAATGCGACATCAACTATGCGATTCTTACCGATTTCAGCTGGATCGATGTCGGCGTGAATGATCTTGGCATCCGGAGCGAATGAGGAGAGCTTGCCGGTAACGCGATCATCGAAGCGAGCGCCCAACGTGATCAGCAAATCCGATTTTTGCAACGCCGTTACTGCAGCGACGGTGCCGTGCATGCCGGGCATTCCCAGATGTTGTTGATGATGATCAGGGAAAGCACCACGTGCCATCAAAGTTGTGACGACGGGGGCGCCGGTGAGTTCAGCGAGTTGCATCAATTCTTTGTAAGAATTGGATTTGATGACACCGCCACCTACATAGAGAACTGGACTTTGTGCAGATGCAATCAGTGCTGCTGCATCGCGAACCGCGCTGGTTTCGGGTTCGACAATTGGGCGGTAGCCAGCAAGTGATACTGATTCGGGCCAATTAAAAATGGTCTGCTTTTGCAGCGCATCTTTGGCGATATCAACCAGGACTGCGCCGGGCCGGCCGGTAGCAGCAATATGAAAGGCCTCAGCAATTGCGCGTGGAATATCGGCTGGATCAGTAACTAAATAATTGTGTTTGGTGACCGGCATCGTGATGCCGCGGATATCAGCCTCTTGGAAGGCATCGGTGCCAATGGCGCCGGAGGCGACTTGACCGGTGATCGCAACTAATGGCACCGAATCCATTTGAGCATCAGCAAGCGGCGTCACCAGATTGGTGGCACCCGGACCGGATGTAGCGATACAAACTCCAACACGACCAGTGGCTTGGGCATAGCCCGTTGCGGCATGACCGGCGCCTTGTTCATGGCGCACCAAGATGTGTCGAATCGGGCTATCAAAAATTGGATCGTAAGCGGGCAAGATCGCGCCACCAGGGATACCGAACATGACATCAACGCCAGCACGCTCTAACGATTTCACGAGGGAAGTTGCCCCCGTCATTTGCTTTCCATTCTCGCTACTCATGTTCATCTCCCTTCGTTCTCTCTTCGAGCTACTTTTAGCTTGAAAACTTAATTCCCCCGATAAATACGAAACCCCCCAGTTTTCACTGAGGGGTAGCGCACGATCGATGATGCTAGATCGCGCGCTTTCGGATTACCACGGCTTGTGCCATGTCTGAATTGTCGCGCGATGTTTAATCTTCGTCAACCCCTGAGATGAGCATCTCATTATTTGGATTATCCGCAGACCGCCCCCTGAGAAGCAGAACCAACTACCTTGGAATATTTCGCCAATACGCCGCGGCGGTACTTATGCGGAACTGGCTGAAAATGCTTGCGGCGTTCGACTAGTTCGGCCTCATCCACCAAGAGATCAAGTGTGCGCTCTTTCACATTGATGCGAACGATGTCGCCGTCCTTGACGAAGGCAATGGGCCCGCCATCAACAGCCTCGGGGCTGACGTGACCAACACATAGACCGGTGCTACCGCCAGAGAACCGACCATCTGTGAGCAGCAAAGTGGACTTACCCAAACCTGCACCTTTGATAGCTCCGGTGATCATCAACATCTCGCGCATTCCGGGTCCACCCTTAGGACCTTCGTAGCGAATAACAACAACATCTCCAGCAACGATCGTTCCATTCTCAAGTGCATCCATCGCGCCTTGTTCGCGATCGAACACTCGAGCTGGGCCTTCGAAGAGATCGATACCAACTCCAGCGGTTTTGCATACCGCGCCTTCTGGAGCAAGCGAGCCCTTAAGAATTGTGATTCCGCCACCAGCAGAAAGTGGATTCTTTACCGCATGAAGTACATCGCCATCGGGATCTAGCGGAGTTATGTGTGCCAAGTTTTCGGCCATGGTCTTGCCGGTGACAGTCAGGCAATCGCCATGCAGAAGACCCGCATCAAGCAGGGCACGGAGCACGACCGGAATTCCACCAACGCGATCGATATCGGTCATGACATATTTACCGAAAGGTTTGAGATCACCCAATAATGGAGTCTTCTCGCTGATGCGTTGGAAATCTTCCAACGTCAGATCAACTTCGGCCTCGTTAGCAATCGCCAAAAGATGGAGAACTGCATTGGTTGATCCGCCAAGAGCCATGACAACAGTGATGGCATTTTCAAAAGCCTTCTTGGTCAAGATAGTTCTGGTCGTTATCCCTTGACGGATTAATTCAACGACAGCAGCGCCAGCCTTAACTGCGTAATCATCGCGACGGCGATCTACTGCAGGAGGAGATGCTGATCCTGGGAGTGAGAGACCAATTGCTTCACCAACGGCGGCCATAGTGTTGGCGGTATACATTCCGCCGCAAGCACCTTCGCCCGGACAGATGGCGCGTTCAATCTTGTCTACTTGCTCTTGCGAAATAAGACCTCGGGCACAAGCACCAACCGCCTCAAATGCATCAATGATCGTGACATCTTTGCCATCAACACTTCCGGCCAAAGTGGAACCGGCATAGACGAAAACGCTGGCAACATCGATGCGAGCCGCAGCCATCATCATGCCGGGTAAAGATTTATCGCAACCTGCAAAAGTGACCATGCCATCAAGACGTTCGGCTTGCATAACGGTCTCAACGGAGTCGGCAATAACTTCACGCGAAACCAAGGAGAAGTGCATTCCTTCGTGTCCCATAGAAATTCCATCGGATACGGAGATCGTGCCAAATTGCATGGGAAAACCACCGGCATCGATGACGCCTTGGCGTGAAGCCTTTGCCAAACGGTCTAGCGAGAGATTGCACGGAGTGATTTCATTCCACGAGGAGGCGATGCCGATCTGTGGTTTGGCAAAGTCATCATCTTGCATTCCAACCGCGCGCAACATTCCGCGCGCTGGCGCACGTTCCATTCCGTCAGTAACCAGCCCTGAACGTGGCTTCATGGAATTACTCATGTGCGCTCCCCTATTTGTAACTGGTTTTTAACTCTGACCTAAATGCTTTAACAATAATTCACGAACCTTGGCAGCATCTGCTTGGCCACCGGTCGCTTTCATGACCGCACCAATCAATGCGCCAGCCGCCGGAATATTGCCACCGCGAATGCGCTCGGCAGTATCGGGCTGGGCAGCAATTGCAGCTTCGATAGCAACCATAAGCGCTGAATCATCGGATACAACTTTAAGACCACGCTTTTCAATTACTTCAGCAGGAGTACCTTCGCCAGAAATCACACCTTCGACCACCTGACGAGCCAACTTGTCCGTGAGATCTCCAAAGGCGATAAGAGCAATCACTTCGGCAACTTGTGCGGGAGTAATCAATGAAATCGGAGCAACTTCCTTTTCATTAGCTAAGCGAGAAATCTCGCCCAACCACCAGCTGCGGGCTTTCGTTGGATCGGCACCTAAAAGCACGGTTTCTTCGACCGTGTCGAGGAGTTCAGCATTGACCATGGAGGTCATCTCTTTATCAGGGACGTTCCATTCGGCCTTAAGTCGTTTGCGTCGAAGCGATGGCTTCTCGGGCAGCGTTGCGCGAAGTGTTTCAATCCAGTCAGCATCGGGAGTTACAGGAACCAAATCTGGTTCTGGGAAATAACGATAATCCTCGGCTTGTTCTTTCGAACGGCCAGGGCGCGTTTCGCCGCTCTCTTCTAAGAAGTGGCGAGTCTCTTGAATAATACGTTCGCCTTTTTCGAGACGATTGGCTTGGCGAACCATCTCGCCGGAGACAGCACGTTCGACGGAGCGAAGTGAGTTGACGTTCTTGGTTTCGCTTCTCGTTCCCAATTTTCCAGAACCAATTTCGGCCAGCGAAACGTTGGCGTCACAGCGAAGAGAGCCTTGCTCCATCTTTACATCAGAAACACCGAGTGAACGGAGAATGTCGCGGAGTTCGGTGACATAGGCACGGGCAACTTGCGGAGCATATTTACCAGTACCAGGAATGATCTTGGTGACGATTTCAACCAACGGAATACCCGCGCGGTTGTAATCCAACAATGAATATTCAGCACCATGAATACGTCCGGTGGCACCACCTACGTGCAATGACTTACCGGTGTCTTCCTCCATGTGGACGCGCTCAATTTCAACGCGGAAAACCTTCATACCTTCGTCAGTTTCAATTTCGACATCGAGATATCCATTTACGCAAATGGGCTCGTCAAACTGTGACGTCTGAAAGTTCTTGGGCATATCTGGGTAGAAATAGTTCTTGCGGGCAAAGCGGCTAAAAGGTGCGATAGAGCAATTCAGGGCCAAGCCAATAAGAATCGAACTTTCGATTGCTTTGCCGTTTACGGCTGGCAGTGATCCAGGAAGTCCCAAACAAACTGGGCAGGTCTGAGTATTTGGTTCTGCTCCAAATTCGGTGGCACAGCCGCAGAACATTTTGGAAAGTGTGTTGAGCTCGACGTGTACTTCCAAACCAAGAGTCGGCTCGTACTTAGCAATTGCGTCGTTAAAAGTCAGTGCCATTATTTGGTCGCCAATGCTGGTGCTTGAGAAAGGATGGGAGCGCCCCATTTGGAAAGAAGTGCAGCTTCCAATGTGCCACCGACCTGATACATCAAGTCATCTTTCATTGCGGCAGACATAATTTGGAAACCTACTGGAAGACCATCATCTGGCGAGAGACCCACCGGCAAACTCATTCCACCGACGCCGGCCATGTTGACCGGAATTGTTGCGATGTCGTTGAGATACATCGCCAACGGATCGTCGCTCTTCTCACCAATTTTAAAGGCGGTGGTTGGGCAGGTGGGTGAAACCAAAACATCTGCCTGAGCAAATGCCTTGGCGAAATCTTGAACGATCAAGGTGCGAACTTTTTGAGCGCTGCCGTAATAAGCATCGTAATAACCCGATGACAGTGCGTAGGTTCCCAAAATAATGCGGCGTTTTACTTCTTTACCGAAGCCAACTTCGCGCGTAATTTTCATAACTTCTTCGGCACCGGCGTTGCCATCATCGCCGACGCGGATGCCATAACGCATGGAATCAAAGCGGGCTAAGTTGGATGAGGCCTCGCTAGGGGCGATTAAGTAATAAGCGGCAAGCGCGTATTCAAAATTAGGGCAGGAGACTTCAACAATTTCGGCGCCGGCAGCCACTAATTCTTGTAGCGCTTCATCAAAACGTGATCGGACGCCGGCTTGATAGCCATCACCAGAAAGTTCTTTGACGACGCCAATTTTCAAACCCTTAACATCCAGCTTTTTCGCCGCGGCCACAACTGCAGGGACGGGAGCGTTGATGCTGGTGGAATCCTTTTTGTCGTATCCAGCAATTGCTTCATGAAGCAGAGCCGCATCCAAGACTGTGCGAGCGCACGGACCGGCTTGATCCAAACTGGAAGAGAAGGCGATCAGACCATATCGAGAGACTCCGCCATAAGTCGGCTTCACTCCTACCGTGCCCGTGACAGCGGCTGGCTGGCGGATAGATCCACCAGTGTCAGTTCCGATTGCAAGTGGCGCTTCAAATGCCGCCAAAGATGCAGCAGATCCACCGCCTGAACCGCCAGGAATGCGATCGAGATCCCAAGGATTGTGGGTAGTGCCATAAGCAGAATTCTCGGTTGATGATCCCATGGCGAATTCGTCCATGTTGGTTTTACCTAAAATAACAATTCCATTGGCTTTGAGATTAGAAACAACGGTGGAGTCGTAAGGTGGACGCCAACCTTCCAAAATTTTGGAACCTGCTGTCGTTGGAATGCCCTTTTGCGTCATGACATCTTTGAGGGCTAACGGAACTCCGGCAAGAGGCCCAAGTTTTTCACCGGCAGCGCGCTTGGCATCAACTGCAGCAGCTTGAGATAACGCGCCTTCGCGGTCAACATGCAAGAAGGCATGAACTTGCGAATCGACCGCATCGATTCGATCCAAATGAAGTTGAGTGAGTTCGACCGAGGTGATCTCTTTCTTAGCCAGAGCCTCTGCCATGGCCGAAGCAGAATTGCGAATCATTCAGCATCTCCCAAAATTTGTGGCACCTTGAAACGTTGGTCAGCTTTGGCTGGTGCGCCGGAAAGGGCCTCTTCTGGAGTAAGGCTGGGGATGACAACGTCAGCACGGAAAACATTAGAGAGCGCCAACGGGTGCGAAGTGGGTGGCACATCTTGGCCGGCAACTTCTTGAACTCGGGCAACTGCGCCCAAGATGACATCCATCTCAGAGGCGAGGTGATCTAGTTCAGAATCGGTCATTTCGATGCGGGCCAGCATGGCCAAATGCGCGACTTCATCGCGTGAAATAGCGGTCATAGGCTCACCTTATCGCCCTTTAAATCAGGAGCGAATTTGGCCGTTTCCGGAGACGATCCAGGTGGTCGTAGTCATCTGCTCGAGTCCCATGGGGCCGCGGGCATGCAATTTCTGATTGGAGATGCCGATTTCGGCGCCAAAACCCATTTGTTCGCCATCGGTAAAACGAGTCGAAGCATTGATCATTACCGCCGCACAGTCAGAAAGTGCCACAAACTTGGCAGCGTTTTCCTGAGACTCGGTGACGATGGCCTCGGTGTGATTGGTTCCATATTTGTGAATATGGTCTGAAGCCGCCAAGAGCGAAGGCACGACGGCCACATTCATCTCTAAGGCGTTGTATTCGGTGGACCAATCTTCTTCAGTCGCCAACTGGGCCGTGAGATTTTCTTCCTGCGCGCAGGCGAGAGATCGCTGGTCGCAATGAAGAAGGACTCCAGCATCAGATAGCGCCCGTAGAGCGATGGGCAGAAATAAATCCGCAACAGATTCATGGACCAAGAGCGTTTCCGCTGCATTGCAAACGCTAGGGCGATGTGTTTTTGAGTTCATGAGAATCGGCAAAGCCTTTGCTAAATCGGCATCGGCATCGACGTAAACGTGGCAGACGCCGGCGCCGGTCTCAATCGTGGGCACGGTGGAATCGTCCACCACTGTGCGAATCAAAGCTGCGCTCCCCCGCGGAATAACCAGATCTACCTGGCCACGTGCATGCAAGAGTGCCTGAACGGTCGATCGATCATGCGAAGGAACAAGTTGAATAACATCTGGCGAAATCTCAGTTGTGGCAAGTGCACGTCGCATGACATTGACCAAGACCTGATTGCTAGCCGCAGCCGTTGAAGATCCACGGAGCAGTGCTGCATTTCCTGACATCAACAAGATGACGGCAGCATCCACTGTCACGTTAGGGCGAGCTTCATAAACCATTCCGACAACACCAAAAGGGACAGTCAGTTGCTGCAGGTGGAGTCCATTAGGCAAGGTACTTTCCCGAATAGTTTTCCCCAATGGATCGGGCAATCGCGAAACCTGCCTGGCGCCATCTGCAATTCCAGCAATGCGGGCTGGGCTGAGGAGCAGTCGATCGCGCATGGAAGCCGCCATGCCTTCGGCATCGGCTCGAGCCAAATCTTCGGCATTAGCCGCCAAGATTTCTGTCTGTGACTCTTCGATCTCTGTTGCTATCGCCTCAAGGGCTCGGACACGTTCTTGTGCGGAAGCTGCGACCAAAGTCCGTCCGGCCAGACGAGCTTTCTCCGCCAGTTCTTTAATTAATGCAACTGAATCCATACGCCAAGCCTAGAGGTGATTAGGCTCGCCTCATGAAACGTTTATTTCGCGCCCTTCGAAATCTGCTGATCGTCGTCGCGGCCCTGGGCTTTCTGCTCACCGCCTTTACCCATTACATCCACTACCCCAACCCCATCGCCTCCGTGCGGTTGGCGCTGGCTCCGGCTTCGAAGACTCCGACCTTGATGCCCGCTCACATCATCGCGCCTGCGGCGTCACCCATCGCGTGGCCAACAGCTGCCGAAAGCATGCCCGCCACTGTTCCGTGGTCCACAGGCACCTTGGCCTGGCAAGAGTTCTTAGATAAGACCAACACCAACGCATTTATCGTCGTGCGCAATGGCGTTATAACTTATGAGTATTACAAGAAGGGGATTCTTCCCAGCACGCAACTTCCATCGTATTCGGTGGCAAAGACCATGACCTCCATTTTAATCGGACACTTGATCGAAGCTGGAAAGATTCACGAGAGCGACACTTTCATCCACTTTTTCCCACAATACAAAACTGGAACTTCCTTTGATCAAGTGACCATTCAATCCTTACTTGATATGGAGAGCGGCATTGGCGTCTCAGATAACTATCCCACCGGTCCATCGGGATGGGGCGTTGGAATTGCCCAGATGTATGCCACGACTGACCTTAACTTTTTTCTCAAACACAATCGCAAAATGTTTGAAGCACCGGACACCAAAGCCGAATATCGCAGCGTCAACACTCAGCTTCTCGGCATGATTGTCCATAAGGTGACTGGCATGCGCGTGGCTGATTACTTCAGTCAAAATGTCTGGCAGGCCGTAGGGGCTCAATATCCAGCAACATGGAATGTCGATCATGTCGGCGGGCAGGAGAAAACATTCTGCTGCTTTAACGCTGCAGCCCGGGACTACGCAAAAGTCGGTCTAGCCATGATCAACGGCGGCTACGCCGGCTCTCACCAAATTATTAGCACCGCTTGGCTCAATCGCATCAGCACACCAGCCGTAACCTTGGACCACTCGTGGGGATACAGTGCTCAGGTTTGGCATCCGTTCCCTGGAATTAATCTGGCTTTGGGACTTCACGGACAATATATTTTCACCGATCCATCAACGCGAACCGTGATTGTAAAACTCAGCGATAACCCAACTGATGGCGATCCCGAAGTGGATACCGCCAAAGTCTTGCTGAAGATTTCTCGAGGTTAGAGCAAAACCAAATCGTCGCGATGCACAAGTTCGCGTTCGTACTCGGGGCCAAGGGCTGCTGCTAGTTCCTTGGTCGAACGTCCCAACATTTGCGGGATTTCATCCGAATCGAAGGCGACAAGTCCGCGCGCTATGACATCTCCGGTTTGGGAGGCAAGTTCGACAGTGTCTCCAGCTATGAAGGTTCCTTCGACCGCTGTCACTCCAGCAGGAAGCAAAGAGACGCCTCGCTCGCGAATGGCTAGAACGGCGCCTTTATCTAAAATCAATCTGCCATGTGGAGTCGCGGCATGGGCGAGCCACAACAATCGTGATGGTTTGCGATCGCTACTTGCATGGAAATAAGTACCTAGGTCATCTCCGCGAAGGGCATCGCCCACGTCAGCCAAGGTCGTCAGCAACATGGGTATGCCGGCGCCAGTGGAAATACGCGCTGCTTCAATCTTGGTGATCATTCCACCGCTACCTACGCCAGAGGATCCGACTCCACCAATTTCGAGATCACCCACATCGCGCATGGATTTGATTTCAGAGATGCGCTTGGAACCACCGTGAGAAGGTGGCGCATCGTAAAGACCATCAATATCAGTCAAGAGCACCAAGAGATCGGCGCCAATGAGGTGTGAAACCAAGGCCGCGAGTCGGTCATTGTCACCAAAGCGAATTTCAGAAGTTCCGACGGAGTCGTTCTCGTTAATGACAGGAACGACGCCAAGTTGGATCAATTTAAAAAGCGTCCGCTGAGCATTTTGATAATGGGAACGGCGAACCACATCTTCAATCGTTAATAGCACTTGTGATGAAATGACGTCGTGACGAGCAAATGATTCGTTATAGCTTGCAATTAACAAACCCTGACCGACAGAGGCTGCTGCTTGTTGCGTAGCCAAATCCTTAGGACGAGCAGTTAAATTGAGTGGTGCCAAGCCAGCAGCAATTGCACCTGAGGAGACAACGACAACCTCTTTGCCTTCAGCTTTGAGATGCGAAACGCAATCTACCAAAGCGTTTACCGCATTGAGGTCGAGCGCAGAACCAGCTTTGCCAGTCAGGGTGGACGAACCTACTTTGATGACGATGCGTTTAGCAGAGGCAACAAGTTCGCGGCTCATTTTTCGCCTTCAATCCTCGGATCTTTAGGATCGGCAACGTTGTATTCCCATTGCATGGCGATTTCATCATCGTTGAGAACATCGACTTCATCTTCAACGTATTGACCAGCCCAAGGAGATTCCAAACGGCGATCTGAACCACGAATACCTGCAAGAAGTTCGGCGCCGGCTTCGATGGTTGGCTCCCAATCGAAGATAACAGCATCATCGCCTTCGCCAATGCGAACTTCGCTCTTAGCTTTGGCACCTTTTTTGAAGAGTTCTCTTTCGACGCCCAACATGGCGAGTCGATCTGCTAAATAACCAATGGCTTCGGCATTGCCGAAATCGGTTTGGCGAACCCAGCGAACTGGCTTGATTCCTTGAACAGAGAAAGATCCATCTTCATTGGCAGTTACCGTAAATCCAGATTCATTGACCGCAACTGGTCGCAAAACAATTCTGGTCTTCTCTTCTTTGGCTTCGTTCTTGCGAACTTCTTCAATGATGCGAGCCATTGCATAGTTCAATTCTTGCAAACCAATGTGGCTGGCTGCAGAGACTTGAAAGACGGTGTAGCCGCGCTCTTCAAAAATAGGCTGAACCATGTCAGCCATGGCCTTGCCATCTGGAAGGTCAACTTTATTGAGAGCAATAATTCGAGGACGCTCGGAGAGGCCACCGTAATGTGAAAGTTCAGCTTCGATAATGTCGAAATCTTTAACTGGATCGCGATCGGTTTCTAATGTTCCGCAGTCCAACACATGAACTAATGCGGCGCAGCGCTCGACGTGACGCAAGAATTCCAAGCCCAGTCCCTTACCTTCGCTGGCACCAGGAATTAATCCGGGTACGTCAGCGACGGTGAAGCGCATGGCGCCTGCTTGAACAACACCCAAGTTAGGAACCAAAGTAGTGAAGGGATAGTCGGCAATCTTAGGCTTGGCAGCAGAGATCGCGGCGATCAAGGATGATTTACCAGCGCTGGGATATCCAATGAGACCAATGTCAGCAACGCTTTTGAGTTCGAGAGTAAGTGTGCGTTCTTCGCCCGGCTCGCCTTTCAGTGCAAAACCAGGAGCGCGGCGCTTGGAAGAAGCAAGACCTGAGTTACCCAGCCCACCCTTACCGCCCTGGGCAGCGACGAAACGAGTTCCGATGCCAATCAAGTCGGCGAGAACCGTGCCATCGCTATCTTTAACAACCGTGCCATTTGGTACAGAAAGGATTAAGTCCTTACCTTCTGCGCCATTGCACCAGTCGCCGTAGCCCAACTTTCCATTGGTAGCGCGACGGTGAGGTGAATGGTGAAAATCGAGAAGTGTGGTTACACCTTGATCGACGACCAGAATGATGTCGCCGCCACGGCCACCATTGCCGCCATCTGGGCCACCCAGTGGCTTGAACTTTTCACGGTGTACGGAAACACAACCATCTCCGCCAGATCCTGCAGAAGCATGGAGCGTTACACGATCAACGAATGTTGCCATGTCATCATCTCCATTCCATCAAAAATAAAAAACGGGCCCGCAAACGCGGACCCGTCTGAAAATATCCGCTATTTAGGCAACAGGAACCGGAACGATGTTGACTACCTTGCGACCACGTGCACGACCGAATTCAACCGAACCAGCCGAAAGTGCGAAGAGAGTGTCATCTTTACCGATGCCAACATTGTTGCCAGGGTGGAAGACTGTTCCGCGTTGGCGAACCAAGATCTCTCCACTCTTTACTACCTGTCCTGCATAACGCTTGATACCAAGATACTTAGCGTTTGAATCGCGACCGTTGCGCGTAGACGAGACACCCTTTTTACTTGCCATGAGTCTGCACCCCCTACTTGTTGATCGCGGTGATAAGAACCCGCGTTAGTTGTGAACGGAAACCTGAACGACGGCGGTAACCCGTCTTATTCTTGTAGCGAAGGATGTCGATCTTTGGACCCTTTTGCTCGGCAAGAATTTCGCCAGTTACTTTGACGCCGGCGAGTGCCTTGGCATCAGAAGTGACATCGGCACCATCTACAAGGAGTACTGCAGGGAAAGAGACCGATGCGCCAATGGCAGCATCGATACGATCGACTACAACTGTGTCGCCAACGGCAACCTTCTCTTGACGGCCGCCAGCTTTTACAATCGCGTACACGGTGACACCTTTCCATTTTTAAGCACTAGATAAAACCGAGAACAACTAAAACAGCATAAAAAATCAAACCCAACTAAATGTGGGCAGAGGGTAAGGGTACGGAAGTCCCTACTCTCGGGTCAAACTGGGAGTAAAACCGCCCCTTATGAAGGGGTAATAATCCCGGTACTGACCGCCCGGCGACGCTTGCGCGGCTGGCTGCCACGAGGTTCTGAGGCGGCAACTTCAGAAATGGGCTCGGAAGCGGTTTCGGCCGCGGGAGTGGCTTCTACCTCAACCTCGACCTCCGGAGCTTCAGCTTCCTCTTCTTCAGCCTGGTGGACATAACGCTGTTCCATATCCTTCTCCAAAGCGACCTTTCGGACCGGCTCAGAGTGAATATGAATGCCTCGACCGCCACAGCTTTCGCAGGTAGTCGAGAAAGCTTCGATAAGTCCTTGGCCAACACGCTTACGCGTCATTTGGACAAGACCCAAGGAGGTCACTTCCGCGACTTGGTGCTTGGTGCGATCTCGCCCAAGGCATTCCACCAACCGACGAAGAACTTGGTCACGGTTAGATTCCAAAGCCATATCGATGAAGTCAATAACGATAATTCCACCCATATCGCGCAAGCGAAGTTGGCGGGCAATTTCTTCGGCGGCTTCCAAGTTGTTCTTGGTGACGGTCTCTTCGAGGTTTCCGCCTTTACCGATGAATTTTCCGGTGTTTACGTCAATAACAATCATGGCTTCGGTGCGATCAATAACCAGCGAACCACCCGAAGGTAAGTACACCTTGCGATCGAAAGCTTTTGCCAATTGTTCTTCAATACGATTTTCGGTGAACATGTCGCGAGCGCCAGTCCAACGTTCGATCTTTGCGGTTAACTCCGGAGCAATATGGCCGAGGTAGTTGTTGATGTCTTCCCATGCTTGGTCACCTTGAACCACGAGCTTGCGGAAATCTTCATTAAAGATATCGCGAATAACTCGAACGGTGAGGTCGGGCTCGCTATAAAGAAGTGACGGAGCAGAAGTGCTCGATGAGGCTGCCTTCTTCTCGATATCTTCCCATTGCGCCTTCAAGCGAATGACATCGCGCTCTAGTTCTTCTTCAGATGCACCTTCGGAAGCGGTACGAACAATCACGCCAGCTTCTTCTGGGATTAAATTCTTGAGAACGCTCTTCAAACGTGAGCGCTCTTGCTCTGGCAAACGACGGCTAATACCGCTCATTTCACCGCCCGGTACGTAAACCAAGTAGCGTCCAGGAAGAGAGATTTGGCTAGTTAAACGCGCACCTTTTTGACCGATCGGGTCTTTCGTGACCTGAACCAACACTGGCTGGCCGGTCTTAAGAACGTGTTCGATTTTGCGGGGATGGCCGTCGGCAAGGCCGGCAGCATCCCAGTTAACTTCACCTGCGTAAAGAACTGCGTTACGACCCTTACCAATGTCAACGAATGCGGCTTCCATAGAAGGGAGAACATTCTGTACACGACCGAGGTACACATTTCCGACATATGAAATATTGCTATTTCGGTTGACGTAATGCTCGACCATGATCTTGTCTTCAAGAACGGCGATTTGGGTTCGGTCGCCCATTTGGCGAACCAACATTTCGCGATCTACAGATTCGCGACGAGCAAGAAATTCTGATTCGGTAATGATGGTGCCACGACGACGCGTGAAATCACGCGGTTCACGATCTCGACGATTGTTGCGACGATCATATTTGTCACGAGTACCGCGGTCGTTACGATCTCCACGATCGTTGCGGTCGTTTCGACTTGAGCGATCAGTACGAGTTGGCTGGGATTCGCGGGTACGTGGTTCACGTACTTTGACGACAACCGGAACGCCATCTTCATCGACGCTTTCTCCTGGAGTGATGCCATCACTCTGTGAACGGCGGCGACGGCGACGGCGATGAGTGGAAGAATCTCCACCTTCTCCATCGGCTGAGCCATCTTCGTTATCTAATGCGCCTGGATCGAGTTCTTCATCGGTATCTGAATCACGCAAATCATCACTGGCTTCACCGGTGGTTTCGCGACCACTTCGACGTCGACCACGACCACCACGACGACGGCGGCGGCGCTCTTGCGTGGCCTCATCGGTTGCCGGACCGGAATCGGCTGCAACAGCTTCTGTCTCTGGAGCTTCAACTCGAGGTTTGCGGGCTGGCGCCTTTTTGGCAACCGGCTCAACCGGAGCGGCTTGAAATAGGGGTACTGGAACTGGGGCGGTGGCCTTGGCAACTGCTACAACGGGGGATTTTGCCTCTTGGGGAACCGCGGCGACGGCCTTTTTGGCGCGCTTGGCAGCGGGCTTGGGCTCTACTGCATCCGCGGTGGGGGTTGCGCTCGCTTCGGCCTTAACCTTAGGAGCAACTTTCTTAACTGCCCGCTTGCGCGGGGTTTTTGGCTCAATAGCCATAACACCAAATCCTCATCTTAGGTACTTTGGCTTAGCCTTCACGGCTGATACAGCTAAAAACTAAGTCAAGTACTGCTCTGGGCCTCCAAGCGGAGACACTTTTCGCTTAAATTCATACGCAGAAAGACCGGGGTCTTTCTGAAATTCTTAGCGCTCGCTGCGATGACGAGAAATTAAGGTTTTTCGATTGGAACTGAAAAACCGCTCGACGCGCTGAACACTGACCCCAAGTATAGCCCCCAGCCAGAGTGATTTCGGCTTTTCGGGTCTAACGAGACCTAATATGGACATTTTGCAGCAAACCCAGCCCAATGAGGTTGGCGAACATCGAGGATCCGCCATAGGACATAAAGGGCAGAGGTACCCCGGTCATCGGCATCAACCCCATAGTCATGCCGATATTTTCAAAGGTCTGGAAGGCAAACCAGGCGATGACCCCGATCACCACCAACCGCCCAAATATGTCATTGGTCCGCCGGGCGATCATGAACGCTCGGAAGAAGAAGAGTCCAAACATCAGCAGGATGAAGCCAGAACCCAAGAAGCCGAGCTCCTCCCCCGCCACCGTAAAAATGAAGTCCGTCTGCTGCTCGGGGACAAAGCGACCATTTGTCTGGGGTCCGTTAAAGAGGCCTTTGCCTACAACGCCGCCCGAACCAATGGTGATCCGCGACTGGCGCAGTTGATAGCCGCTCTGCTGCGGATCTGCGGTGGGATCTACGAAAGATTGCAGACGTTTGAGTTGGTACTGGTGGATCACTCCTGATTTCACCGCAACAAAACTTCCTAAAACTCCCAAGAGCAACAGACCGGCAACCCATCGAGTCGGAGCGCCCGAAACCGCAATGATCGAAACCACCGCAGCGGTGATGATGAGAACTTCTCCCAAATCCGGTTGGGCAATGATGAGCAACATCGGTAACGCAGCAATTCCGAGAGCTCGCAACACGTCACCATCGCTTGGAGCCGAATCGATGTCACGTCCTTCGGCCAGAATCATCGACATTCCAATAATGACGGAGATCTTGGCTAGCTCTGCCGGTTGCAATTGAAAACCACCGGGAAGAGCAATCCATGACTTTGCTCCGTTTACAGTACTACCGACGCCTGGAACAAGAACAGCAATAAGAGCAAGTACGCCAAGGCCCCAGAGGATCGGGGTGTAAGCACGCAACAATCGATAATCAATCAATGTGGTGCCATAAGTGAGTAAGGCGCCAATAAATATATTGAGGATGTGTCGCTTGAGGTAATACTGTGGATCGAGTCCTTGAGAAGCAAACCAAGATTTAGTCGCTGCATAAACCAACAAGGTGCCCATACCTAACAACGCAAAGACCGAAAGCATGAGCCAGCGATCGAAGGCAGCAAAGTTGGCGCGCAGATTTACTCGTGCAATTCTCATTTTGATACCACCGGCAATTTCGCATTCTTTACATCGAGAGTTGGTATTCCGCGAGTAGGGCCATTTGGGAAGATCGCCTTCGTGGGATCGACGGTATTTCCAACGACGCCATAAATTGCCGAATAAATTTTCTGCACGCCCACGGCGCTAACACTGGCACCAAAGCCGCCTTGGCTCACCATCATCACCACCGCGTACTGAGGTTTTTCGACCGGGGCAAAAGAGGTGAACCACGACGTATCATCTTTTGAAGAACCATCCGTGTTCTTACCTAAAACCTGCGCTGTACCAGTCTTTCCAGCGACGTGAATCGGGTAATTGGCGAATACTCCCGCGGCAGTTCCGCTGGTTGCCACATCGCGAAGAGCAGCATGCAAGAAGGCAATATCTTTCTTCGTTGCCGGAGACTTGCCAGAAACGACCGGCTTAAACACCTTTAAAACCGTCCCATCCGGCTTTACAACGGCGCGGGCAATTTCGGGTTTGTACAAAGTCCCGCCATTCGCAATTGCCGCATAGATGGAAGTCATCTGCAATGGAGTCACCAAGGTGTCACCCTGTCCGATGGAAAAGTTAACGGCGTCACCTGCACGTAGGACATTTCCATCGGTGCAGTTCTCTTTCGCGATTGCAATCAAGTAAGGCGTCAAATCTGACTTGCGAGCTTGGGACGTGAAATTACAGAAAAAACTCTTATTGGCTTTGTACCAACGCTCTTTCCAAGCACGGTCTGGCAATCGACCGGTTGCTTCACCTGGAAGATCAATGCCCGTGACTTTGCCCAATCCAAAACCGGCTGCGGTCTTGAAGAAATAGTCGTGTAAGCCCGATTTAGGGAAGAGCCCGCCATCGCGAACCCATTCATCGTATGCAATTTGATACCAGATGGTGTCGCAGGAAACCGAAATCGCTTTCTGCATATTGATGCGACCTTGGGACTTAGTCTCAAAGTTTTTGAAGACGTGGTTTCCAATTTGAACTTGTGCCGGGCAGTCATAGAGGGCGTTCATGTTGTAGCCCGCTCGCGTTGCCGCCACAATCGATAATGATTTAAAAGTAGAGGCAGGTGCATACATGCCTTGCAACGGACGAAAGAGCGCTGGGACTCCGGCCTTCTCACTGAAGAGATCCTTTGCTTGTGCAACCGTCAAACCTTTTTCCCAGATGTTCGGGTCATAAGTCGGATACGAAGCGATAGCCAAAATTTGTCCGGTTTTTACATTCTCCACAATTGCAGCGCCTGAATCGGCTTTATACCCCAAGGCATGCGCACGAGTAATAGCATCGGCCAGCGCTGCTTCCGTAGCGGACTGCAATTTGGCATCCAAATTAGTGATGAGATTATTTCCCGGAATCGATGCGGTATTTCGCGCTTGATGAGTTACCGCTTCTTTTCGATCAACTATGACCGTCTTCACGCCTGGCTTACCCCGCAAGTATTGGTTGTATTGAAATTCCAACCCACTCTTGCCAATTACTTCGTTCCGGAAATAACTGTATTTGGTGCTGTTGAGGTCACTTTCAGAAACAGTGCCGACGTAACCCAAAACATGCGCAGCGTTCTCTCCTGCCAATGAGGGATAGCTACGAATAGGAACAGAAGAGGCGTCTATGCCCGGAAATGAGTCGCCGTTTTCTAGAATCTTGAGCGCTTGTTGCTGAGTTGCAATTCGAGTTACCGGAATAGGTTGATAGCGCGTTCCATTCCAACATCCAGTTCGAGCTGCCGCAGATAACTCACCACAAAGACGTGTCCGGTTGTATAGGTCCGGATATTTCACGTTCATTAATTTCGCTAAGCGAACCAAGACGGCTTTACCTTTGTCGGGCATCTTGTCCAAAGCGCTTCGATCTACGGTTATTTCAAGTCCAGGGCGGTCCATCGCAAGTGGCAAACCCGAACTGTCGGTAATGGCTCCGCGAAGTGCGGGAGTAATGATGTCGCGACTTTGAATGCTCAGTGCGGCGTTTTGATAGCGAAGTCCATTAGCCACCTGTAGGTAAAAGAGACGGCCCATCAAAGCCAGCAACAAAGATGCAATAAGAGTCTGGAAGACAATCATATTGAGACGCGAACGTTGATTCATTTACGTTCCCGCGAAGTCAAACTTAAATGACGGAATCGAGAGAGTAAAGGCAAGATGATTGGTGAAAAAAGTAAAGTCCACAAGCCATTTCCTAACGAAGTCGTCAGGATCCTTTGGAAGTTTCCATCGCTTTCTCCAAGCAAGGCACCAATAGACAAGAAAATCAGCAGTGAAACTGTGGCACCTAGAGAAACGAATAAGACGAGAGCAGCTGGACGTGTAGAGAAATCACCAATACTTTCGCGGTTAGCCGCGAAGATGTAGCCCATGATGGTCATAACAAAAGCCCATTGTCCAAAAGGGGCATCGATCGAGGGCGAAAGATCGAGAATGACGCCACCAAAAAAACCGATCATCACTGCTGCAGATCTATCCTCCATGGCCAGCAATCCCATGAGCACGGCGATATATAGCGAATAACCAGCGATCGGAAAATTGATGCGCGAGATCGCAGCCTCTTGCACTACAAAGATGAAGAAGAGGAAGGCGGCGCTAGATGCGATACGCGCCGGTCTCATTTTTTAACCTGAGAAGGTGAAGGCGTCGGGCTGGGCAAGCCAGTTGGTGAGCCCGATGGCAAAACAACCGGAGCGGGCGTGACATAAACGGTAACCGTAGGAATTGGCGTTGGAACGAGGCCATCTCGAGGGTCGGCCGTTGCAGGCTTGATGATGACCGAGACGATCTCGAGGTTGGACAGGTTAGTAAGCCCAATAACAGTGGCCTGTTGGGTGAGGGAGGCGGAAGTATGGTCGACGCTCGTGACGCGACCAATCGGAATTCCGGGAACGAAAGGTCGATTGTTCTCGCTACCCAAGGAGACTAAGACATCGCCAACTTTGATTGTGCCGGCCGGGTCAAGCAATTGCATCGTGTAAGAACTATCGCCCTGGCCTAACAGAACTCCGGCGCTCTGAGTGCGTGCGATCCGAACTCCAACTCGAAAAGATGGATCGCTCATCAACAAGACGATGGCCGAATTGCTCGTTACTGACTTAACCACGCCGACGAGGCCAGCACCGGAAATTACAGTCATGTCTTTTGTAATTCCATCGCTTGAACCAGCATCGATCGTGATGGTCTGCGTAAAAGTCGAAACTGAACCGCGGCCAATTACTCGCGCCGCCACAACTTTGTATCCGCCTCGTCCGGCCAAGTTCAACGCGCTCTTGAGTTGAAGCAATTGCCCTTGGGTGTTTTTGTCGAGGATCACTTGGGCTCGCAGTTTGGCGTTTGCCGACTGCACATCTTTGAGTTGCGCCTTGGTCTTTCCAAAATTCTTAATGTCAGAAAAGAAATGACTGACCGGTGAGAACGCCGAAGAGGCAACGCGCTGAATGGGAGCCAGGAATGATTGAGTTGCCGAGCGCGAACTTTGAGTGAGACTGACTCCGCGCAAATCGAGAGTGATTAAAAATAAAGAGGTAACAAGAAGAATAACCAGCAGAAGTCGAGAACGATTATTCCCGCCTTGTGCCACGAGTTATCTCCTTGTTACCGGTGACTTATGAAAATTATCGACGTGGTTCAGAGATCAAAACCTTTTCCAAGGCTTCGAACTCTTCAACACATTTTCCAGAACCTTCAGCGACAGCCTGAAGCGGACGCTCGCAAATGTGCACTGGCATGTTGGTCTCGCGACGCAATCTTTCATCAAGACCACGAAGAAGTGCGCCACCACCAGTGAGGACGATGCCACGATCCATCAGATCGCTGGCAAGTTCTGGTGGACATTTGTCCAAAGTGCTCTTTACAGCGTTGACGATCTGGTTGACCGGCTCTTCTAGCGCCTTGCGAATATCTTCAGCAGAAACGCGGATGATCTTTGGCAAGCCAGTCGCCAAGTCACGACCACGAATTTCAGCATCAGGTTCATTAGGCAACGGGAAGGCTGAGCCAATAGCCATTTTGATCTCTTCCGCAGTGCGCTCACCTAAAAGAAGTGAATATTCGCGCTTAACCCAGTCGATAATGGCTTGATCGAGCTCGTCGCCGCCAATTCGGATTGAAAGTGCGGTGACAATGCCGCCGAGAGAGATGACAGCGACTTCAGTGGTTCCGCCACCGATATCGACCACCATGTTTCCGGTTGGTTCGTGAATTGGAAGCCCGGCGCCAATTGCAGCAGCCATTGGTTCTTCGATGATGTAAACCTTGCGAGCGCCAGCGGCATACCCAGCATCTTTGACTGCGCGTTGTTCAACGCCAGTGATACCTGATGGAACACAGACGACAATACGAGGCTTAGCCAAGTAGCGTCGACGATGCACTTTTTGAATGAAGTAGCGCAGCATGCGCTCGGTGGTATCGAAGTCGGCGATGACGCCATCCTTCAAAGGACGAATTGCAACGATATTTCCTGGGGTGCGACCGATCATGCGCTTGGCTTCAAGGCCAACGGCAAGGATCCCGCCAGTATCTTGATTGATAGCAACAACGCTTGGCTCATTAAGGACAATGCCGCGGCCGCGCACGTAAACCAAGGTATTTGCAGTACCTAGGTCAACTGCCATATCTCGTCCGATAAATGACATACGGCTGGGGTTCTTCTTCGACATTCGCGTCCCTTCAGATCTTTGTGGTGCGTTGGGGAATTGTAGAAATGGTCTTACTTGAAAAAGATGGAAATTTCGCGCTCGGCAGATTCAGGCGAATCCGATCCGTGCACGATATTTTGAACAACTTTGGTGCCTTGATCGCGTGCGAGATCGCCACGGATGGTTCCGGGTTCAGCCGTTGTGGGATCGGTTGTACCGGCCAACTTGCGGAAACCTTCGATGACCCGATTGCCTTCGGCAACGATTGCAACAATCGGACCGGAAAGCATAAATTCAACAAGTGGTTCGAAAAATGGTTTGCCTTCATGCTCGGCATAGTGTTCGGTCAGCAAAGCGCGATCGGCGTTCATCATTTTTAGCGCAGAGATGGTGTAACCCTTCTTCTCTACACGCGCAATAACTTCGCCGACGAGTCCACGACGGACGCCATCAGGCTTCACCAGGATCAAAGTACGCTCTACAGTCACGGAGGCAGTCTATTGGCTAGGCGCCTCTCCCCTTAAATTCTCAGTTTTGCCCATCTTGCTTGGCTTTTTCGGCCAAGAGCGCGGCCCGAATTGCCTCGCCCTTCTTGCCCACGACATAGGCGGCCACCCAAAGAGCAGCAAAGAGCGCTCCCATTGCATACATGGCTGGGACTACCCAGCCGTAGGCGATGAGTGCGATTTGTAGGGCTGAGCCCACATACCAACCCGTCTTTTTCTTCATCAAACCCGCAGTCAATATGAAAGCTAGGGCCAATACCCCACCGAGAGCTAGCGCCAGCGCACCATGCCCATCTTTTGCCAACAGGAGTGCAAAACCCATGATGAAGGCTTCCATCACCAGAACTGCCGAACCGAGAACTCTCATTCCTGCGCCTGGGATATACGGCGAAGTTGAGTGCGGGCTTCGCCGGCGGTGACGACTGATCCGGTAACAACGACGGCAGAAACTCCCTCGCTGACTTGATTTACCAGTGTGCATTGCTCGATGGCATAAGTGATTGCGCTCTTCAGGTCGCCTTCGCGGAATACCCGATTTACTCCGAAGACTGTGATGGCTAGTTCGTACAAATCTTCCATAGGCAAGGCGCGAGGTGAAGAACTCGCAGTAACGATCAAGCGATCAATGACAGGTTCAAGTTCAGTGAGAACTCCGAGAACATCCTTTTCTCCCAAAATGGCAAGGACTCCGAAAATTGATTCAAAATCGAATTCAGATTTCAGCGTTGCAGAAAGCGCCCTGGCGCCATGCGGGTTATGTGCGGCGTCAACAATTACCGTGGGATCGCGATGCAAAACTTCCATTCGGCCAGGAGATTCGACATTGGCGAAAGCACGTCGAACAATTTCTTCATCCAACTTCACACCTACAAACGCTTCAACAGTTGCTAAAGCCACGGCGGCGTTGGTCGATTGATGAACTCCATAAAGCGGAAGATAAATATCGGTGTATTCACCAAAGATGCCATTGATGGTAAGAACCTGTCCGCCAACTGCAATATCGCGGTGGCCGACTGAAAATTCGACACCTTCTCGATAAGGAATCGCTGCCTTATCCAAAACCGCTTGAGTTAATACCTTTGCAACTTCTACTGGCTGGGCAGCAATCACCACATGAGATTCGGGTTTAATGATTCCGGATTTAGTGAGCGCAATTTCTTCCAGGGTATTACCTAGGTATTCAGTGTGATCGAGGCCAATAGGTGTAATCACCGAAACCGAACTCTGAACCACATTGGTGGCATCCCACTCGCCACCCATTCCACATTCAATAATTCCAATGTCGACTGGGTATTCGGCAAATGCTACAAAAGCTAATGCGGTCATCGCTTCAAAAAAGGAGATGGGATGAGGTTGACGACTATCGATAAGGTCTAGGTAAAGCGCAATGTCGTTATAAGTGGCGATCATTCCTTCGGCCGGAATCGGAAAACCATTGATGGATATGCGCTCTAGAAAACTCTCTAGATGTGGGCTGGTGTAGCGCCCGGTCCGATATTCCAACTCGCGAAAAAGCGAATCAATCATGCGCGAGGTGGTGGTTTTACCGTTGGTGCCCGCAATGTGAATGGTTGGGTAAGAGAGTTGAGGTGACCCCAAAGCATCGGTCAGCGCCGAGATGCGATCGAGCGTGGGCTCGAGTCGAGTCTCGGGCCAGCGAGCCAGAAGGGCATCTTCGACGGCTTTAAGAGTGACTTCATCGTCTGCAGTGGTCATGGTTGTTTACTTCTCGGCAGGTAACGAAGCGAGTGCAGATTTGATGCGCTCGATATCTGCAAGAGTCGCCGCCTGACGAGCGCGAATCTCCTGCACGACTTCCATTGGCGCCTTGGCCATGAAGCCTTCATTCTCCAATTTCACCTTGGCTGTTTGAAGATCCTTTTCGGCCGTAGCTAGATCCTTAGATAAACGCGCACGTTCGGCCACAACATCGATGGCACCGCTGAGATCGAACTCGATGACTACTTTCCCAACTTCGATCTTCGCGGAAAAATTATCTTCAATCGGGTCGATGCGAGTGATGTGACGGATAGCAGATTCAAATGAACCCAATCCGTCTTCAGCCAATCCCGTAAATCGAGCACCAACTTTTGCTGAGGTCTTAATACCTTGATCATTTCGGAATCGACGAATCTCGGTGACGAGATCTTGGACTCTTGCGATTGAAGCTATCGCATCTTCGTCAACGGAGTTGGAATCAATGTTTGCCCAACTTGCTATTACCAATGACTCACCGCCCGTTAAATTGCACCAAAGTTCTTCGGTAATGAATGGCATGACCGGGTGCATGAGGCGCAACAATTGATCGAGAACGTGACCCAAGACGCGCTTGGTTACTTCGGCATCGCTGCCACCGGCTGAGAATGTGGACTTGGTGAGTTCGAGATACCAATCGCAGAGATCATCCCAAGCAAAGTGATATATCAATTCACAAGCCTTAGCGAACTCGTACTTTTCTAGTAGCGAATCAGCTTCGATGACTGTTTGGTTGAGACGAGTAATGATCCACTTATCAATTCCGCCCAATGATTCAAAGGCAGGAAGATCGCCGTCTACATTGGCCCCATTGAGCATGGCAAAGCGAGTGGCATTCCACAGCTTGGTGGCGAAGTTACGCGCACCGCCTACCCATTCTTCAGCGATCGCTTGATCTGATCCAGGATTGGCTCCGCGCGCTAAAGTAAATCGAAGCGCATCCGAGCCGTACTTATCCATGAATTCGATGGGATCAACGCCATTGCCCTTGCTCTTACTCATCTTCTTGCCGAACCGGTCACGAACCAATCCGTGCAGAACAATGGTGTGGAATGGTGGAACGCCATCCATGGCAAAGAGGCTAAACATCATCATTCTGGCGACCCAGAAGAAGAGGATGTCGTAGCCAGTTACTAACAAACTGGTGGGATAGAACTTGGCAAAGTCAGCGCTCTTCTCGGGCCAGCCCAACGTAGAAAATGGCCATAGTCCCGACGAGAACCAGGTATCTAGAACATCTTCATCCTGAACATAACCTGCAGGTGGCGTGTCGTTTGGACCGCAAACAACAACCTCACCGTTGGGTCCGTAATAAACCGGAATGCGATGGCCCCACCACAACTGGCGAGAGATACACCAGTCATGCATGTTGTCGATCCACTCGAAGTACCGCGGAGACAATTCTTCGGGGTCGATTTTTACTCGTCCGTCGCGCACCGCATCGCCGGCGGCTTTTGCCAATGATTCAACTTTTACAAACCACTGCTTCGATAACCGGGGTTCAACGGTCGTGTTGCAACGTTGGCAATGACCCACTGCGTGAACGTAGGGACGGATCTCAGAAGGTACTCGGCCCATTTCTTTCAATTTTGCGACTACGGCTACGCGCGCATCGAATCGATCCATGCCATCAAATTCAGTGCCTGTGCCTTCCATAACACCGTGCTCGTTCATAATGATGATGAACGGGATGTTGTGTCGAACCGCCATTTCGAAGTCGTTGGGGTCGTGAGCGGCTGTGACTTTGACAGCGCCAGTTCCGAAATCTGGATCTACCAGCTCGTCGGCAACAATGGGAATCATGCGATTAACGAGCGGCAGCCAAACTTCTTTACCAATCATGTGCTGATAGCGCGGGTCATTGGGATGAACCGCAACCGCGCCATCGCCCAACATTGTTTCAGGGCGAGTTGTGGCGACAGTGATCTGCATGTCGCCTGTGCCATAAGTAACCTGAACAAATTCGCCAGCGTCATCGCTATGTTCAACTTCAATATCTGAAAGTGCAGTCAAGCAACGTGGACACCAGTTGATGATGCGTTCGGCTCGATAGATCAAACCAGCATCGTAAAAGCGCTTGAAAATTTCAAGTACAACTTTGGAGAGTTGCTCATCCATGGTGAAACGTTCGCGGCTCCAGTCAACACTGTCGCCCAATCGCTTCATCTGACCAAGAATGGCTCCACCTGATTCGGCTTTCCATTGCCAGACCCGTTCGACAAACTTTTCGCGCCCGAGATCGTGGCGAGACTTTCCTTCGGCGGCGAGCGCTTTTTCAACCGCATTCTGGGTAGCGATGCCAGCATGATCCATTCCTGGCAGCCATAAAGTTTCAAAGCCTTTCATCCGCTTCATGCGAATGAGGACATCCTGCAAGGTGTGGTCTAAGGCGTGACCAATGTGCAGGCTGCCGGTGACGTTTGGTGGCGGAATGACGATGGTGAAGGGTTCTTTATCGGATGTGGCATCGGCCTTGAAGTAGTCAGCATCCAGCCACTTTTGATACAGGGGTGCTTCGATATCGGCCGGAGTAAAACTCGAGGCGAGGGATATTTCTGGTCGCTCACTCATAAGAGGTGAGTCTAGATTAAGCGCTCTTCTCTTCCGAACGCTTTTCTGCCTTCAGACCCTTTTTAGGGGCGCCGGCAGGGCGATTAACGAAAGTTGGGGCAGCTTCTTTACGAACAACCTCGGGGGTGATGATCACCTTTTCGACATCGGTCCGGGATGGAACTTCATACATCACGGCTAGCAAGGTCTCTTCCATGATGGCGCGCAACCCACGAGCGCCAGTCCCACGCTTGATAGCAAGTTCAGCCACAACTTCTAGGGCTTCTTCAGACATCTCGAGCTCTACGCCGTCGAGTTCAAAGAGACGGTGATATTGCTTGACCAAAGCATTCTTTGGCTCTGTCAAAATCTGCATCAAGGCCGGGCGATCTAAATTCTCGACGCTGGTCAAGATAGGAAGGCGACCAATAAATTCAGGAATCATGCCGAACTTGAGAAGGTCCTCGGGCATGACATCACCGAAGTAATCCTTGGCGGCCGATTCTTCAGCGCTCTGCAAGCGGGCGTTAAAGCCAACTCCGGCTTTGCCTTTACGACCTTCGATGATCTTTTCCAAACCAGCAAATGCGCCACCGACGATAAAGAGAATATTGGTGGTATCAATTTGTAAAAATTCTTGATGAGGATGCTTGCGTCCGCCCTGAGGTGGAACGGAGGCGGTGGTGCCTTCGAGAATCTTCAAGAGTGCTTGCTGGACACCTTCGCCAGAAACATCGCGAGTGATCGAAGGGTTCTCGCTCTTGCGGGCGACTTTGTCGATCTCGTCGATATAGATAATGCCGGTCTCGGCCTTCTTCACATCGAAGTCAGCGGCTTGAATCAACTTCAACAGAATGTTTTCGACATCTTCGCCAACATATCCAGCTTCGGTAAGAGCGGTGGCGTCAGCAATAGCAAACGGAACGTTGAGCATTCGAGCCAGGGTCTGCGCCAGCAATGTTTTGCCGCATCCGGTTGGTCCAAGAATCAAAATGTTGGACTTGGAAAGTTCGACGGAATCTTCGCGCTTGGATTCCCCTGATTGAACTCGCTTGTAATGGTTGTACACGGCAACAGATAAAGACTTCTTGGCGCGATCTTGGCCAATGACGTACTGATCTAGGAATTCATAGATTTCTTGTGGCTTAGGTAGTTCTTGTAAACCGAGACTGGAAGTATCGCTGAGCTCTTCGATAATGATTTCATTGCACAGATCGATGCACTCGTCGCAGATGTAAACACCAGGACCTGC
The DNA here is from genome assembly GCA_947380835.1 of Actinomycetota bacterium. Lineage (GTDB taxonomy): Bacteria > Actinomycetota > Actinomycetes > Nanopelagicales > Nanopelagicaceae > CAIMZW01. The sequence continues at coordinate 30,378 of CANCSL010000006.1, forward strand.
AATTAACTTCTTGACCTGCTTCTGAGTTTTCCCGCAAAAGGAACACTTCAGGAGGTCTCCGGACTCGCCAATACGTGTGGACATGTGCCAAGGCTAGAACTTTTGCCCACATTTAGCCGTGGTTAATGCTCGGTTCCTTGTTCGCTTATAGGCGAATCCGCCGCCCGAGGAGCTTTGAAATAGAGCGCGCCAGGAATGGCGAGCATCACGAAACAGAGCACGATATGAAAAATAGTCGCACCGATGAGGTACGGGCGCTCCCCCACCACTTTGGTGACTGGGCCGGCCAAGGCCATTCCGATCGGTAGAAGCGCAAGGGATCCCATGTAGTCGACGCTGGAAACTCGCCCCAGCATCTCGGTGGGAATTTCGCGCTGCAGCGCAGTGGACCAATACACGCCGAACGGTTCTGTAGACATACCGGCGATGAAATAACAGCCGATCACAAACCACGGAGCAATCGGAAAAGCCAGCCCTAACGGAGCTGCTGCAAAAAACATCCACGAAACGATGGAGAGCAAACCTGGCTTCTTCGATTTGTATTTTGCTGCCACGACGGCCGTGATGACGCCGCCAAAACTAAAGAGTGCGGTCGATGCTGCGAAGACACCATTGCCGTGAAATTCGCGACGAGTCACGACCGGCAGAAGCACCGTCTCGACGCCTATAACCACCATCAGTTGCACGGAGGCGATCAAAATGATCCAAAAAACCCAAGGCATAGCCCAAACGGCTTTTAACCCCTCTTTCACTTCGTGCGTGAAGGAAGGTCGATTTACATCAACAATTTTCGGCGGACTCTTGATTCCAAGTAACAGTGATGTTCCAACCAAGAACATACATGCAACAAAAATAAAAGTTGTTTTACTTCCCAAAGTTGCCACCATTAATCCGCCCAAGGCGGGACCAACAATCGAACCAGTTCGACCCGTAACGCTTCGAAGAGCATTTCCGGCCGGCAACTTCTCTGCAGGCAAGATTGAGGGCAAGATGGAATTAGAAGCCGGTGCACCGAGCGCTTCGCCCGCACCCATAATGAAAACAATTAGAGCCAATACCCAGGCATGCGCATGCGCAACAGATGCAAAAACAATTCCAAGCGTAAGTAGTGCGCGAAGAACATCTGCAAAAATCATGACGTACTTTTGTGGCAGACGATCAGCCCAGACGCCACCTGCGAGCACGAGAAGAACTGAAGAGAAGACGCGCGCCGCCAGGATGGTTCCTAAAGTTGAAGCGCTACCACCGGCGTCAAGGACGGTTACCGCAAGTGCGACTGGAAATGCTTGGTAGCCAATGATAATCAGGAGACCAGAGACCCAGAGTTGCCAGAAACCTTGATGGCTGAAGACTGAAGTATCAAAAGGATTCTTCTTAGCCATTACCTAAGTTTAGTCAAAAAAATAAGGCGCCGAAGCGCCTTATTTTCAATGCATTATTGACACCACTGGTTACTTTGCGTTGGCCTTACGGCTAGCGAAGACCTTGTCGACGATTCCGTATTCGACTGCTTCAGCCGAAGTAAGAATCTTGTCACGCTCGATATCTTTGGTGATCTCTTCGATGCTCTTGTTGGTGTGCTTGGCCAACATTTGCTCGAGCAAAGTACGCATACGCAAGATTTCGCGCGCTTGTATCTCAATGTCAGAACCTTGTCCGCCACCTTCGCTGTAAGGCTGGTGAATGAGGATACGGGCATGCTCGAGGGCATAACGCTTTCCGGGTGCACCACCGGCAAGTAGAACTGCAGCAGCAGATGCAGCTTGTCCCAAGCAGACAGTCATAACGTCTGGACGAACAAATTGCATCGTGTCATAAATTGCAGTGAGCGCTGTGAATGATCCACCAGGTGAGTTGATGTACATCATGATGTCGCGATCGGGATCCATAGATTCCAAAGTCAACAATTGAGCCATAACATCGTTAGCGATGGTGTCATCGATTGCTTGACCCAAGAAGATGATGCGCTCTTCGAAGAGTTTTGTATAAGGATCTAAACGCTTGTACCCATAGCTGGTGCGCTCTTCAATTGTGGGAAGAACATAACGGCTGGAAAAATCATTCATTGGATTCATCTCCATCTTCATGCTGTTCCACCGCTTCCTGAAACTTGGCTGGCTGATCGAACAACGTGATCTACGAAACCATAGGTCTTGGCATCTTCAGCGTTGAACCAACGATCACGATCGGAATCAGTTTCGATCTGTTCGGCAGTTTGGCCAGTATGGAAAGCAATGAGATCAGCCATGTTCTTCTTGGTGAATGACATTTGCTCGGCCTGGATCTTGATATCTGATGCTGTTCCACCGATGCCACCTGAAGGTTGGTGCATCATGATGCGAGCATGTGGCAGCGCATAACGCTTGCCGGCGGCACCAGCACAGAGCAAGAACTGACCCATGGAAGCAGCAAGACCCATCGCAACTGTGGCGACATCGTTCTTGACGAATTGCATGGTGTCATAAATAGCCATACCAGCAGAGATAGATCCGCCGGGTGAGTTGATGTAAAGGTAAATATCTTTCTCTGGATCCTCAGCTGCAAGAAGCAGTATCTGGGCACAGATGGCGTTGGCCATGGAATCTTCGACTACAGATCCTAGGAAGATAATTCGTTCTCTGAGCAGGCGTTGGTAAATGTGGTCATCTAGACCGCCCATCGCAGAACCCGCAGAACCCGCGGTAATGATCTCCACTACTTCCTCCTGGTCTTCCAGCAGTTGTACGCCGGAAATCTGGTGCGAATTAAATCGCTGTATTGACCCTAACAACCTTTTTGGTCAATTGCTTCCAGAAAAAAGCCTTTTTCCGCCTCAGAGTGTTCGCTCTGAGAGAAGTTATTACTCGGAGAGGGCTTCTTCGCCACTTTCGTCAGAATCGGCAGGTGCCTTCTGAGGAGCTAGGGCTTCGAGGTCAACGCTCTTTCCAGAGGTAGTAACAACCTTCACGCGGGAGAGAACTCCGGCCAGCGCTTTGGCGCGAGTTACTTCAGCAACGATAGATGTGATCTGACCGGCTTCGGAAACTTCCTTGATGAATTGGTCAGGCGTCATGCGGTAACGATCTGCGGAACGGACCAAGTACTCGGTCAGTTCGTTCTCGTTAACAACAACTTGCTCGGCCTTCACGATGGAATCCAAAAGGATTTCTTGAGTTAAGGATGCTGTTACTTCTTCAATAACTTCGGCGCGATGCTTCTCATCTTCTAGGCGACCTTCACGCTCGAGGTGCTCGTGAACTTCGTCATCGATGATGTTTGTTGGAAGTGGAATCTCAACTGTCTCTTTCAACTTTGCAATGAGCAAGTCGCGAGCATGGGTGCCTTGTTCCAAAGTCTTGATGCGCTCGAGTCGAGTTGCGACATCTGTACGCAATTCAGCAAGCGTTTCGAATTCGCTGGCAAGAGCCGCGAAAGAATCATCAAGGTCAGGCAAGTCGCGATGCTTTACAACCTTGACGGTTACGTCGATATCGCCAGATTCGCCTTCAGCCATTCCGACCAACGGCGCGTTGAAGCGCTTTGATTCGCCAGCAGAAAGTCCTTGAAGTGCTTCATCCAAACCATCAATCATGCGATTGGTTCCGACTTCGTAAGAAATATCGTTGGCAGTTCCGCCATCAATCTCTGTGCCGTTTACTGATGCCACTAAATCCAAAGTAACAAAGTCGCCATCTTCAATCGATTTTTCAACTGTGGTCAAAGTTCCAAAGCGAGCGCGGAGTGCGTCGATCTGCTCGGCAACTTCAGAATCAGCAACAACAACGTCATCAACTGTGATGGTGATTTCGGAGAAGTTTGGAAGATCGAGTTCAGGACGAACATCTACTTCAACAGTGAAAGACAACTTCTCGCGGTCTACGAGTTCAGTGATATCTACGTTAGGGCGACCAATCACGAGGACTTCGTGCTCGCGGGTTGCTTGGTTGTAGAAATCAGGAAGGGCACCGTTAATTGCCTCATCCAAAATTGCAGCACGACCAACACGTTGTTCAACCATCGCTGATGGAACTTTGCCCTTGCGGAACCCAGGGATGTTGATGCGCTCGGAGAGCGACTTGAAAGCAGCTTGAATATACGGATCGAGCTCGTCGAAGGTAACTTCAATCGAAAGTTTTACTCGGGTTTTAGAGAGGGTTTCGACGGCGCTTTTCACGGTGCTCCTTTGGAGATGAAGATTTCATGACCTGGTAATTCTGGTCGGGGCGGGGAGATTCGAACTCCCGGTCTCCTGCTCCCAAAGCAGGCGCGCTAGCCACTACGCTACGCCCCGCGGCGTAAGTGAGGATTCTAGGGGGTTAAATTCCCTTCTCCTAACCGAGGAGATACTCTAGGCCCCGCACGGTGTTGAACCTAAATTGGATTCAACTCCACGCGTGAAATACGCGGGTGTAGCTCAATGGTAGAGCCCCAGCCTTCCAAGCTGGCCATGCCGGTTCGATCCCGGTCACCCGCTCCAGTTTCTTGATTATGAAATAGCTCCGACAAGTTGGATTGAAGCTCGTCCGTTATAGGTCACCCCATCTGCGCCAGTCTCTCCGTAGCCGTCTATAGCCGCGACAGACAATGTTGCGTTGGAAGTTGGAGTGATAGTTCCTTCAATTACGTATGAATATCGGTTGAAGATATCTGAGCCTGAATTTGCGAAATACGAGTATGAAGAAGAAATTGCAAAAACGAGCGATGATGCTTCGCTTGAACGGAGAACGAGGCCCAACTTTTGCTGGGTTGCCGAAAGATTCGCTCGGCGGCCGTAAACGATGATTGTGAATTTGTAGTGTTGATTCGCCAGAAGCGTTCCGAATGCCGAACTTGAAGACTCTGTTCCTCCTGCAGATGTTTGAAGGAGCCAAGAAGGGATAGCTACCGACTGAACATTTGAAGGACCAACAGGACCGGTTGCTCCCGTTGCTCCGGTAGGACCTTGAGAACCAGTTGCGCCTGTAGCCCCTGTGGCGCCAACAGATCCGGCGGGGCCGGTGGAACCAATTGGTCCGCTTGCACCAGTTGGTCCGGCGGGGCCGGTTGCGCCGGCAGGACCGGTTGCGCCGGCGACGCCTGCTGCTCCAGGGGCACCAGATGCGCCATCAGCGCCGGCTTTGCCAGCAGGACCAGCGGGGCCAGTTGCGCCAACGTCGCCCTTTTCGCCTTTATCGCCTCGAAGTCCTTGGACTCCCTGTGGTCCTTGAGGACCCTGTAAACCTTGAACTCCGCGCTCGCCCTGAGGGCCTGCTTGGGTAGAACCAGTTGTGGCGACAATCTTTTCGCCGGCTTTTCCGGCCGTTCCCGCAGGGCCCTTGAGGCTTACTGGGGCTGGCCACTTTCCGGCCGCTTTAGGTCCGTAGAT
>CANCSL010000007.1 GCA_947380835.1 Actinomycetota bacterium
TCCAGCTGGCGAGTTGATCCCCGTTTTCCCTCCAACTGCTGCATCCACGGCCCCTGCCAAAGTGGATGGAAAGGCAAACCAATCGATCCCGCGCAACCATGTGGCTGCGGCGAATCCTGCAAGGTCTGTAGTTGCTCCTCCGCCAATGGCAACGATTGCATCTTTGCGTCCTAATTGTTTTTCTGCCAATGCGCTCCACACACTCTCAATACTTACGAGAGTCTTTTGTTCTTCGCCATCAGCAACAGAATGCAAGAATAAATTTGAATATGATGCAAGAACATTTTCTAGTTCAAAAAGGTCAATGATGTGTTGAGGGGCGATCACCAAGACTTTGGCAAAATTGCGGCTAATTTCTAGCAACTCTTCTTGCCAATTGGCACCGATCTGAACCGAATATTCGCGTTCGCTGGAAACCTTGATCTCAATCATGAGCTACACCTACAAGGTCAGCAATTTCCAAAGCCACCTCGGCAGCCTTCTTATGATCGGTTACAACCCGATGCGACGAAAGCGCTTCGTAGATAGGGCGCCTCTTCTCCATAAGTGCCAACCACTGTTGGCGGGGATTAATGAGAAGAAGCGGGCGATCTTTATTAAATCCAACCCTTGGAGCTGCTTGCGAAATCGATACATCTAGAAAAATGACGGCGCTCTGAGATGACGCTACTAATGATTGACTGACTGGGTTCAAGATGGCTCCTCCCCCCAAAGAAAGGACTCCTTCTTCGTTTTGTAGACATTCAGCAAGCACCTGAGCCTCCAGCTCGCGAAAGGCCTCTTCCCCATCCTCGACAAATATCTCTGAAATCTTCTTACCGGTGCGCTGTTCAATAATCGCATCCGTATCCGTGTAGGCAACTTTTAATAACTTACCCAGGGCCTTGCCCACGGATGATTTTCCCGCCCCCGGCGGTCCGATCAGAATGAATGCGGGCATTACTTGATCTCGAGAGCCGCGATATAACTGAGAAAGTTACGTCGAGTTTCGGAGACACTGTCGCCACCGAACTTTTCTAAGACGGCATCTGCAAGAACCAAAGCCGCCATGGCCTCACCTACGATTCCAGCGGCAGGGACAGCGCAAACATCGGAACGTTGATTGATTGCTTTAGCAGCTTCGCCAGTGGCGACATCTACCGTGTCTAGGGCACGAGGCACAGTGGAAATAGGTTTCATGGCGATACGTACGCGCAGAACCTCACCGTTAGACATACCTCCTTCGGTACCTCCAGCACGATCGCTCCGACGGACAATCTTTCCGGTGGCATCCTTTTCAATCTCATCATGTGCAACCGAGCCCCGGCGCGTGGCGGTAAGGAAACCATCACCTATCTCAACACCTTTAATCGCTTGAATACCCATCATTGCCCCTGCCAACTTTGCGTCGAGGCGCTTGTCCCAATGAGTATGTGAACCTAAACCTGGTGGCAAATCAAAGGCCAAAATTTCGATGACACCGCCAAGAGTGTCCCCGGCCGCGTGGGCAGATTCAATCTCGGAAACCATAGTTGCAGCAGCTTCCGGATAAGCACAACGCACCGAATCTGCATCAATTCGCTCGCGATCCGCGTAAGCGGGAAGTTCTGCCTCTGGATTGACTTTCGCTTCGCCGATGGAAATCACGTGACTCATAATCTTGATGCCAACACTTTGCTCAAGAAAGGCTCGAGCTACAGCGCCGAGTGCCACACGCGCTGCAGTTTCGCGAGCACTAGCCCGTTCTAGGATTGGTCTGGCATCGGAAAATGCATACTTTTGCATGCCCACCAAATCTGCGTGACCTGGCCTGGGACGAGTGAGAGGTGCGTTTCTTGCCAAGGCAGCCAGTTCGTCTGGGTCTACGACGTCAACAGACATGACTTTTTCCCATTTAGGCCATTCGGAGTTAGCGATTTCTATAGCGATAGGTCCACCTTGGGTTAACCCGTGGCGAACTCCTCCCTGAATAGAAACTGCGTCTGCTTCGAAGGTCTGACGCGCGCCGCGACCAAAGCCCAATCGGCGCCTGCGGAGATCTACGTCAATATCCGAAGTTGAGATCTCTACCTGGGCTGGCAATCCTTCGAGAATCGCCGTGAGGGCTGGTCCGTGAGACTCACCTGCAGTTAGCCAACGAAGCATGCCATCTCCTTCAAACCATTAGTAAAGAACCGTGAAGACCAAAAAATAGGCGGTCTAACGAGAGATATTCTCTCAGAAAGCGACCTTTCCTCGCTCCACTTCAATTGCCTTATTCATTGCTTTTCGCATAGTGGGTAGGTCGAATGCTTGGCCCGTCATGAGTGCCACCTGGTCCATGGCCTGCTCCACCAGAAGATCGAAGCCATTAATAACGCCACCTCCACCAGAATGCCAGGCAGCAGCAAGCGGTGTTGGCCAAGGGTTATATAAGACGTCAAATAAGGTTCCGGGCGTCTGGCTCAATCCCGAAACCAAAGAGTCGCCGGCTCCGGCTGGAAGAGTGGAGATCACCAAATCAAAGTCCTTGAAATCGCCCTCCAAATTTCGCAACTTCAAAGAACTGGAAAGCACCACGGGCTGCAGCACGGCGAATTTTGCCGGATTGCGTATGGCCACGGATATTGATGGGACTTGGCCATCGAGCGCAGCTATTGCCGCCCGCGCCGTCGCTCCACCGCCAAGTACGCAAACGGATGAATATTCGAGATTGGAAAGGATTCGCTGAAAACCTAAATAATCGGTCGAAGTGCCAAACCATTTCTCTTCTTGCAGGTACAACGTATTAACGGAGTTGATTCGCTGTGCGACCGCATCGACCTCGATACCTTCCGTGTTCAATCTCTCCTTCAATGGCATCGTCAGTGAAAACCCAGTGAATCCATTTTGGCGGGCGGCTAGAAAGAATTCGGGAAAATCCTGCTCTGGCATTTCGATGGCATCGTATGTTCCGACGACGCCTAGGAATTCATAAGCAGCACGATGAAGCCGTGGCGAGAGGCTATGGGAGATCGGAGAACCAAGTACTGCACACTTAATCATTTAAAGGCACCTGCCGCCAAATTCTTGTGGAACAGAACTTCCCAACCCCCAAATTCAGCAAAGCTTCGAGTGAAGCGGGTATCGCCGGGTTTAACTGTTATGAAATAGATCCAATCCCCCGTTGCCGGATGGAGTGCTGCATCAATGGCAGCCATGCCCGGATTAGAAATTGGTGTTGGCGGTAAGCCCACATTTCTATATGTGTTGTAAGGAGAGTCTATTTGTGTACTTGCCGTAGAAAGAGCAATTTGTCCGCGAAGGTTTGCCGCATACTGAACAGTCGAATTGAGCTGCAACGGCATACCTATCGTTAGACGATTCAGGATCACACGAGCGATTTTGGAAAAATCCGAGGAATCCCCTTCGACTTGGATCATCGAGGCAATCGTCAGCATTTGGTACGCATCGTACTTTTTGTAACCTTTATCCAAATGGGAAGATGAAAGAGATTCTTGAAAACGTCTGGACATTGTTTCAACGGCTGATTGAGCAGAGGTTCCTTGCGCAAAAGAATATTGAGCAGGAAAGAGCATTCCTTCAAGCGATGCTGATCTATTGGGTATCGAGGGTTTAACCGACTTCCAATTCGAAAATGCTCGTTGGGATATTGATGGACTGCTCTTTAATAGCGATATCACGTCCGATAACGTAGAGCCTTCTTTAACGTTGATCAGGCCCACGATCCGTTTCCCATCAAGCATTTGAGCAAGGGCAGTGACCGCGGGGATATGAGTATTTACTCTGTGAGTACCAGGAGCAATAGCCCTTGATCTTGAGTCGTTCAGGGCTACTTTCAAGAAACTCTTGCTGGTCTTTACTACGCCGGCTTTTTGCAGCGAAATTGCGATATCCGAACCATTTTCACCATTGGCTACCTGAACTGTCGTCTCCACGCCTTGCGAACCGGCCGGAAAATCGTCATGGTTGCCAGAAAATGCCACCCAGATTCCAAAGACAAGTGCTAACGCCACTGCTGAAGAAATGAGTAATCGCGCCCGCCGAGAGAATCGCCTCATACAACTTCACCTTGGATTTTGCCGGTGAGTTTCTCCTGCTGTAAGGCTGATTCCAAAATAGCAACAGCGGCAACTGCATCGACTTTTCCACGCGCTGCTCTGGCATTATGGCCAGATCCTTGCAAATCTTTCAACGCAGTAACTGTTGTCAAGCGTTCATCCACTGAGTAGATGGGTATTTGAGTCATCGTCCTCAGTACGCCGATGAACTCAAGAGCACTTTGGCTCTTCTCGCTGACTTGGCCAGAGAGATGTTTGGGATCACCAACGACGATGTAGATAGGTTCTATCTCTGAAAGGACTTCAGCGATTCGCTCGCGCAATTGCAGGTCATCTGCCAAAAGAGTGAGCAAGGGCGAGGCGAGAATTCCATGAAAATCCGAAACCGCAACGCCAATACGCACCGTGCCGAAATCGAAAGCAAGTCGGCGGCCGGCTCTCATGTCGGCTACTTAACAGCAGTGATGATCAGCTGAGTGATCTCGGAAAGAGCTGAGGAGATGGCGGCCATATTGGCGCCACCGCCTTGCGCAAAATCATCACGGCCGCCACCGCCACCGCCCAAAACTATGGACCCGGCCTTAACGAGATCGCCAGCCTTTATCCCAATTTTCTTGGCCTCATCGCTAACTGCAACAACCAGAGTCGCCCGCTCTTCTCCCTGAGAAATGAGCACAACTACCCCGGACTGCAACTTGGAGCGTAAACCTGTTGAGATTTGACGAAGATCTTCTACCGAAACCCCAGCGGCGATTTCAGCAGCGATGAGTTCGACCGAACCAATATGTGTTTTTGCAGCGAGAAGTGAATCAGTAGCTTCCAGGGCTCGCGCCGAATGCAAAGCTGTCAGTTCTTTTTCTACTACCTTCATACGTTCCAACATGGCATGAATGCGTCCAGGCAATTCTTCGCTTTTGGAAACTTTTACAATCTCGGTTAGAGAATTGAGGAGCACATGCTCTCGCGCGAGGAAATCAAAGGCGTCATGTCCCACCAGGGCCTCGACTCGCCGCACGCCTGCTCCAATAGAGGATTCGGAGAGAAGTTTCACTAAACCTAATTGAGCTGATGAGGTGACGTGAGTTCCACCGCAGAGTTCGTGAGCCCAATCGCCGACGCTTACTACGCGGACCCGCTCACCATATTTTTCGCCGAAGAGTGCCATAGCACCCATCGCTTTAGCCTCTGGCTGACTCATGACTTGGGCCCGAACGGATAAATTTTCCAGCAACATGGCATTCACTCGCGATTCGACATCGTGGAGAACTGAGGCTGGAACCGCACCATTTGCTGGAAAATCAAATCGGAATCTACCGGGAGCATTCTCGGAACCTGCCTGTGTGGCTCCTTCACCCAGTGCTTCACGAAAAGCTTTGTGCACCATATGCGTAGCAGTGTGCGCGCGAGAGATCGCCAATCGTCGCTCACGATCAATTTTTGCGAAAGCGGCGGCGCCTTTTTCCACGTGGCCTGAAAGAACCCGCCCTCGATGGATATAGAGACCAGGAACTGGGCTCTGGACTTCATCTACCTCGACGATCGCTCCATTTGCCAAAGTGATCGTTCCACCATCGGCCAACTGACCGCCGGCTTCAGAATAAAATGGAGTGCGATCGAGAACAACTTCAATATCTTGGTCGGGTCCAACTTCAGAAACAACTTTGCCATCCACTAAAAGCGCATTGATTGTGGATTCAGATTCAATGTTCTCGTAGCCAATAAAATTAGTCGAGCCAACTTCATCCATAATGGTGCGGTATTGACTGAGATCGGTGTGGCCCGTCTTTTTAGACCTGGCATCTGCTTTGGCTCGGTCCTTTTGCTCCTTCATCAACTTCCGGAAACCATCTTCGTCCACTGCAAGTTTAATCTCAGAGGCCATTTCCAGGGTGAGATCAAATGGGAAACCATACGTATCGTGCAATTTGAATACTGTGTCGCCAGAGAGCTTGGTTGACTTCTCTCTGCTGGCCTGTGCTGCCGCTAGATCGAAGATTTGGGTGCCGCTCTTGAGTGTTTGGAGGAACGACTCTTCCTCTGCAGCAGAAACGGCTTTAATTCGCGCTTGGTCGGCAATTAATTCTGGGTACTGAGCTCCCATTGCGTCGATAGAAGCATCGATGAGTTCGACGATTGTTGGCTCGTGAGCACCGAGGATGCGCATATTTCGGATGGTGCGTCGCATCATCCGCCGTAAGACGTAGCCTCTGCCTTCGTTACCAGGCAAGACTCCATCGCCGATCAGCATCATTGCAGTACGGGCGTGGTCGGCAACTACACGCAAATCCACATCGCTTTTGGGATTGCTTCCGTATTTGACGCCAGTTAAGAAAGAAGCACGATTGAGAATTTGCATCGTGGTATCGATTTCATAAATATTTTCGACGCCTTGCAAGAGCGCGGCCGTGCGTTCTAGCCCAAGACCCGTATCAATGTTTTTTGCAGGAAGTTCACCGACGATAGGGAAATCATCTTTAGTTCCGCCTTGGCCACGAACGTTTTGCATAAAGACCAAGTTCCAGACTTCCAGGTAACGGTCTTCGTCTGCAACCGGTCCGCCTTCTTTTCCATATGCAGGACCGCGATCGTAGTAAATCTCCGAACATGGGCCACATGGACCTGGGACGCCCATAGACCAAAAATTGTCAGCCATTCCTCGTCGTTGAATACGTTCCCGTGGAACTCCGATTTTATGGTGCCAAATGTCGGCTGCCTCGTCATCGTTTTGATACACCGTCACCCAGAGCTTCTCTTCTGGGAAGCCGTATCCGCCATCGGAAATCGGTTTAGTCAGTAGTTCCCAGGCAAGAGCAATTGCACCCTCTTTGAAGTAATCACCAAAAGAAAAATTGCCACACATCTGAAAGAAGGAGGCGTGGCGAGTCGTCTTTCCAACTTCGTCGATATCTAATGTGCGCACACATTTTTGCACAGAAGTTGCTCGAATAAAGGGCGGCTTTACCTCGCCAAGAAAATATGGCTTGAACGGGACCATTCCGGCATTTACCAACAGAAGGTTGGGATCGTCGGCAATTAACGATGCTGAAGGCACGACCGTATGTGTGAGCTGTTGGCTGTTGCCTGATTCAAAGAACCTAAGCCACCGCTCACGAATTTCTGCGGAATTCACTTTTGTTACTCGGACTCCTCTGAAGAGCGACGCTTGGTGCCCTTTTTGGGTTTGCTCGCATTCTTCTTCATTTGTGCTGCGGTTAAGAGTACGCCAGCAGCTTTCATGGCCATATTATTTTTATCCATAAAAGATCCCGTGGCAGCCGTTATCTTCTCAGTCAGATCTTCGGCGGATTTAGAGATGCGATTAATGCTGTGAAGCGGGCCGTTAACAAGAGTTACGGTTGTGGTTACTTCTTCAAGAAGTGGAGTTGTTTCATCCGTAATCGCCTTAAGACTGGCTTTGGCTTCGTCCACTAACCGTCCAACCCGAACAACGGCATACGCGATAGCGGCTGCAATGATCGCCAAAGACGATGCTGCAATGATGGTTGCGATTCCTCCTGGACCCATAGTTACAGCCTACCTGAAATCAATCTCAACTCGAGGCACTAAAAAGCGGTATTGAGATATCGGGTTTTTCATGTGCCTTGTGGGCGCGGAGCGCAGCCTCGTGGTAACGCTCGATCAACTCGACGTTCTCGGTTAGAGAATATGGTTGCCCGTTAACAAGGGGGCCGACCCCACCCTCCATGACCGCAATAACATCTTCGCCCGACATGGTCTTATGAGTCTCGAGCGCGTGCGCGAGAGAGAGAACTTTGCCTCGATTAGCCACCAAAATCTCCTCGGCTTTTTCCAGCAGTGTTGAGAGGTTATCTTCGATTCGGTCAGAAAGTGCTCGACGCAGTTCCTTCACGCCATCATCCTTTGGTTTTCCGCCACCGCCAGGAGCCCCTACTTCAAATCTCCTATTAGAGGCGTGGGAAGAGACAGTGGAACCCATGCCCCAATGACCTTCCATAAAACTGGCGATAGTTGTGGCACTTTCCAAGTCTCCAGAAACCCCAGAAGAGTTATCGCCATCGAAGAAAAGCCGTTCGCCGGCCAAACTTGCGAGTGAGACCAAAATGTCAGCCTCATACTCGGTCCGCCATCTTGTGAACTGATCATCTGGCGGAATGCTCGCTACCATTCCTAAGTAGTCAGAGCCCTTTTCGATTGTTGCGAGATCGATCGACATGTGGTGACGGACCAAATAGGCCATTACACCGTGGCATGCTTCATGGACAGCAACTGCATGGCGTTCGCGTTCAATATATTCAACGTCTTCCGCTGGTCCTAATTCCTTTAATTGTTTAGCTCGAATAATGTCGGCCCACGAAATCGAGTCACGGCCATGCCGGATCGCCATAATGAGCGCCTCGTTGATCGTGTCCTTAATAGTTGCACCGGTTGCATACGGTGTGATTGTCGCCAACTTATCTATCTCTTCACTGGAAAGAGAGTGAGAGACTTTTGCTAGATAGCCTTCATAAGTTCGGACTCGGCCAGCCTTACTGGGGTAACCAACGCGATACATACGATCAATACGACCAGGGCGCAAGAGTGCTTCATCAAGAGCCTCCGGCATATTCGTCGCCATTACTACCAAAATCCGATACTTCGGTGGATTCTTTGGACGCATGCCCAAGGTACGGCGCACGATGCGATTAAAGAAACCACGAGGTTTCTTTAATCCCGACAATTCCGTCAACAAGGCTTGCAGAGTTCCCATACCTGCCCCGCCACCGCCCATCGCCGTTCCTGCGACAAAAGCATCCTGCCGGAGCTGCGCTTGGGTAATGAGCGCACTTGCTGGCTCGGAAAGATAGTTCCCACCATGGCAAGGAGTACTGAATATCGAACTTTCATTGCTGAAGCGGCCACCAGTTGTTGAAATACCACGGTTTCCCAGAGCATCTGCCTCGTCAAAGAAGACCACAACGCCGCCATAACGCAACGCCAGTTTGCGGAGTTTTCTAAATAGACCTTTAACTTTGAGAACTCCAACGCCAAAAAACATATTGTTAAAGGCGCCTGGATCGACAAAGACGAAGGGTTTTCCGGTCTCGCCCGCCATGGATTCAGCCATCAAGGTCTTTCCTGTACCAGGAGGTCCCCACAAAAGTATTCCGCCAGGCACATATCCCCCGTGTTTTTCAATCTCTTCGGGAGATTCTAAAAATAGTAAGTTCTCTCTTATGCGGTTAAGCACATGATCTTGCCCCCACACATCTGAAAATCGAGTACGGATGTCATCAGGGAAGTAGGTGTCGATGCCACCTCTACTGAGGAACCAGAACATGGCCACGAATTGAATGACAACGAAGAAAACACCAAAAAGAAGTTGAGCCAGCAGCGGCAAAGCGCTCCAGAGTGCTTTTGGCGCCAAAAAGAGAGCACGGATTGGTGTCTCCTTGTAAATGGCTCCCAGGACAACTGCGAGCAGTACAACAGTGAGGATTGCTTTGGCAACTCGAGACAACCGATAGCGATTCCAATCGCTGAATTTGTGAATCAATCGATCTATTCCGGCGAAGTATTTTTGCCAAACACCGTGATAAGGAGCGGCGATTTCGGCTGTAAGAAAGTGAAGCTGTCGAATAGTTTCCAAGCCAAAGAGAGCAAAGAGCCACCAACGTTTATGAAAACCATCAATTACTGCATCGTGGATATTGAGTAATGGATTGTCCGCCATTTCTGCCCACATAAGCACGACAAAGACAATCGTGAAGAAGATTAAGAATTTGACTCGATCATAGAAAGAGAGATGAATTCGCGTCTTTCGATCGGTGTCTCTTGGACGACTGGATTCGGTCATCGGGTACCTCTCACGGTGAAGGAGTCGGAGATTTTGTTAAGAATTTTTTCACTCTTGTTGTAGCAAGTCGTTGTGCAGCGAACTATGAGCACATATATCGTTGATCGGTCATCTGAGACGAGGGCGGTCTGGTTGATAGTCTGAGGCGATTTTCCAGACTCAGTAAAACTGTAAATGGTACGCACGCCGCGTGCGATCTTTTGAACGATTTCTCGATCATCAAGTACATCAAGCAATGGCGCTGTTGCGTCAGTACCAGAAGCCCAAGTGGTCAAAGGAACGATGATATTTCGAAGTGAATTGTAGGAAACAACCCCTACTTCATCCGGAAGAAGAGTCCGCACCCGGACATACACCAGCGGGCTCGTCGGAGCCTTGAGATTAAGTACATCTGTTGGACCGTAATGCGAATTAGGGGAAAATGCTTCTTGCCAAAGCACCGATGCGGCGCGATCAGCAGCCCCCGAGGCCGTGGAAAGAAGCTCTCGTCTGCTGATAGAGGCACCAGAGATCTCATGCCACGCGTAGGGCACGGTGAAATAGACGCCCTGCTTTTTATCAGACGCATACCTTTGACTGGGAACCCCGCAACCGGCCAAAAGAGTTGCCGCCAAAATTAAAGCCAGGAGTCGAACCGGTCTTTGGGCGAATTTCACGCTCGCGATTCTGCCCTATTTAATCGGTTTTTTCAGGCTTGAAATCCACTCCAGCTTCGCGACGCTGAGGCGCAGTAATCGGCGTGGGAGCGCCGGTAAGTGGGTCGCCGCCGCTGGCAGTCTTTGGAAAGGCTATGACCTCGCGTATCGACTCAGCACCTGCGAGCAGAGCACAAAGCCGATCTAGACCCAAGGCAATTCCACCATGTGGAGGTGGTCCATAATTGAAAGCTTCCAGCAGGAAGCCAAATTTGGAGTCAGCCTCTGCTGCCGTTAATCCAATAACGTCAAACACTCGCTTCTGAACATCGCGTTGATGAATACGTATCGATCCACCTCCGATTTCACTACCGTTGAGAACAATGTCGTATGCATAAGCCAAAGCCGCTCCTGGGTCGCTATCGAAACTGTTTGCAAACTCTGGCTTGGGCCCGGTAAATGGGTGGTGAACTGCAGTCCAGCCACCATCAGGATTGGAGTTGTCGACAAGTTCGAACATGGGAGCATCTACTACCCAAAGAAATGCCCAGGCACTTTGATCAATGAGATCAAGACGTCGACCAATTTCAAGACGAACGGCGCCGAGCAAATTCAAGGAATCGTTACGGTTACCGGCTGCAAAAAATATAGCGTCGCCTGGCTTTGCGCCTACGAGGTCAGCTATGCCAGCGGATTCAACTTCACTCAGGTTTTTGGCAACTGGTCCTCCGAGGGTGCCATCAGCACCAATCAAAATGTAAGCAAGCCCTTTTGCGCCACGAGCCTTAGCCCATTCTTGCCAGGCGTCAAGATCTCGGCGAGCAGAACTTGCTCCGCCCGGCATAACCACTGCGCCCACGTATTCTGCTTGAAAGACTCTAAATGAGGTGTCTGCGAAAAAATCAGTCGCATCTGTAAGTTCTAGACCAAATCGTAAATCAGGCTTATCAGAACCGAATCGACGCATAGCTTCGTGATAGGTCATA
The DNA here is from genome assembly GCA_947380835.1 of Actinomycetota bacterium. Classification (GTDB taxonomy): domain Bacteria; phylum Actinomycetota; class Actinomycetes; order Nanopelagicales; family Nanopelagicaceae; genus CAIMZW01. The sequence continues at coordinate 11,456 of CANCSL010000007.1, forward strand.
TGGGGTATTGGCAACGGGATTTTATAATTGACAACCTTTTGGAATACTTCAGAAAGTATCTTCTCGGCGACCGCCAAAATATCGGCTTGATCGATGAAGGACATTTCTATATCTAATTGCGTGAACTCTGGCTGACGGTCGGCTCGGAAATCTTCATCTCTAAAGCAGCGGGCGATTTGATAGTAGCGCTCCATACCAGCAACCATGAGTAGTTGTTTAAAAAGTTGCGGTGATTGTGGGAGTGCATACCAACTACCCGGTTGCAAGCGCACAGGTACTAAGAAATCCCGCGCACCTTCGGGAGTCGAGCGCGTGAGGTAAGGAGTTTCAATTTCGAGAAAATCTTCGGCATCCATCACCGAGCGAATCGCCGATGTCACCTTCGAACGAAGTCGCAGGTTTTTGGCCGGACCTTCTCGGCGCAAATCTAAATACCGATACTTCAATCGAACTTCTTCGCTGATAGTGGAAAGATCACCGCTATCAACTGGGAAAGGCAGCGGTGCCGCTTCACTAAGTACTTCTAGGCTCTCACAGACAATCTCAATCTCACCCGTGGGAATTGCCGTATTTTCATTTCCTGATGGGCGGGCAGAAACTGTTCCGGTCATAAGAATGCAGTATTCGGCTCGGAGAGAACCAGCCAAATTTTCGTCATGAATAACAACTTGCACCGCACCAGTCGCATCTCGAAGATCAATAAAGGCAACCCCACCGTGATCACGGCGACGCGCAACCCAGCCAGCCAACGTTACCTTCGTGCCCGCATCGCTCTTACGTAGGGCCCCCGCAGAATGTGTTCTTAACATTGTTTTATTTCACTGCCTTTTCTTCGGTTGGTTGTGCGTGCATTCTTAAAACGAATCAAGGAAATCTGCAATTGTCGAAATTGTCATAGCGTGGGACTCCCCTGTTTCCATCTCCTTGATACTAATTTGACCACTAGTGACTTCGTCTTCGCCAACGACCAAGGAAAACCGAGCACCGCTCTTATCTGCTGCCTTCATCGCACCCTTTAAAGCGCGATCTCCATAAGACATATCTACATTGAATCCATCGTTACGTAAACTATTGACCAGCCCGGCAGCCACAAATTTAGCTTCGGAGCCCAATGCAATGACAAAGAGGTCTAAACCGTCTGGGTCAAGAAGCTCAAGACCTTCGGCTTCGCACGCCAACAAAATTCGATCGAGTCCCATTCCAAATCCAATACCCGAAAGGTCGGCCCCACCAAGTTGGCGCATCAGGCCGTCGTATCGCCCGCCGCCCCCAATCGCCGATTGAGCACCTAGCTTTTCATGCACAAACTCAAAAGTCGTGCCCGTGTAATAGTCGAGACCTCGAACCAAGGAGGTATTACGGACGTATTCGATTCCGTAGGAATCTAACAGTGATGTTACGCGCGAAAAATGTAACTGACTCTCTTCTGACAAATAGTCGATTAACAAGGGTGCTTGCGACATTTGCGATTTTACAACTTCACGTTTGTCGTCGAATAAACGCAACGGATTTACTGCAGCCTTTGCTCTGGTCGCGTCATCCAAATCCATTTTGGAGATGAATACATCTAGGTCAACTCGATGAGCCAGCCGAGATGGCGCATCACCAAGTGATGTGATTTCAAGTCGATAGTCCTTCAGCCCTAAAGTTTTTAAGCCTCGATCAGCGACTGCGATAACTTCGGCATCTATCTCGGGATCGTTGAGTCCGATGGCTTCGACGCCCAATTGATAAAACTGACGGTAGCGCCCGGCTTGTGGCCGTTCTGCCCTGAAAAAGGCGCCCGTGTACCAAAGTTTTACGGGAAGCTGACCACGATCTAAGCCATGTTCAATGACTGCGCGCATCACGCCAGCAGTACCTTCTGGACGCAACGTGATGGATCGACCACCACGGTCTTCAAAGGTATACATCTCCTTGGTGACTACATCTGTAGTTTCACCAACTCCACGCGCAAAGAGTTCGGTATCTTCAAATACTGGCAATTCCGCAAGCTGGTACCCAGCCGAGAGCGCAGCAGCAGTCAAAGTATTCCGCACATGATCAAAGCCAACCGAGCGGCCAGGAAGATATTCACTGACGCCTTTCGGGGCTTGAAATTTCATGGTCTCTTTCCGTTCAAGAAGTTTTCCCTGAGGTAGGGATTGTTTTTGCGTTCGCGCCCAATTGTAGTTTGTGGCCCATGGCCAGGAAGCACAATTAGGTCATCGGGCTGAGTAAGAACCTTATTGCGCAACGTTGAAACCATTGAACTTTGTGAGCCCATGGGAAGATCTGTTCGTCCAATCGCTCCGTGGAAGAGCACGTCACCAGATATCAGATGAGACTCTCCAGCGACAAACATCACGGATCCTCGGGTATGACCGGGCGAGTGCAATACCGTCAGCGAAATTCCGGCGATATCGAGGCTTTGGCCATCGACAACTTCGGTCACCAATTGAGGCTCGAAGAACTCAGTAACCCCAAAGCCCGCCATTATTTGTGAGCTCTCCCCTCCGGGGGTGAGAGCCCGCCACGGATCCTTGAGGAGCGGGCGATCCGAGGGATGAATCAGGGCTGGGATGCCATAGTGATCTGCCAAAGGAACGACTGAAAAAGTGTGATCCAAGTGCCCGTGGGTCACCAATGCCGCGATCGGCTTGAGATTATGACGATTGACCGCATTTCGGATGAGATCGAGCATGGGCGGAGTGGCGCCTATCCCGGGGTCGACGATCAGACATTCGTGTGCCCGAGCTGTGGCAATAATCCAGCAATTGGTCGCAAAGTAGGGGGCAACCACATTTTCGATCAGCACAAATTCCCAACTTTCCCGTAATAGTGGGTTCAGGGTACCTTTAACCCCCGTTCAACCCTTCCACGCTGGACACACAACGGAAACTTGCCCGCTCGGGCAAGCCACGCGCAACTAAGAGGAGTAATCATGGAAATCAACCCAACTGACCTAGTCGATATTGCAGCCACACCCGCTACCCCAGGAACATCGGCAGTATCTGCAGCCTCAGCCTTGATTGGTGATCCCTCTCAGTTTGGACGCGTTGCCGAAGATGGCATTGTCTACGTGAAGACCGCCGAAGGCGAACGTGCCGTCGGTTCTTATCCCGGCAAGAGCGCTGAAGAAGCGTTGGCCTACTTCGTCCGTAAGTTTGAAGCTTTGGCTTCAGAAGTAGCTCTCTTGGCTGCTCGCATTAAGAGTGGCGCAATGGTTCCCTCTGATGCCGCTGCCGCCGTTTCGAAATTGCGCGAACAAGTAGCAAATCTCAATGGCGTGGGTGACTTGGCTACCCTGGCAGCCTCTGTTGACCAAATCCCATCTCTCATCGAAGATCATCGCGCCGCTTATCAAGAGCGCAAAGAGATCGAGAACGCTGTTAAAGAAGCTAAGCGCGCCCAAGCCGCCGAATCAAAGGAAAAGATCGTTGCTGAAGCCGAATCTCTTGCCCTTTCTGAAAACTGGAAAGCTACCGGCGAAAGATTAAAAGTTTTGTTGGACGAGTGGAAAGCCGCTCCTCGCTTAGATAAGAAGACAGATGCTGATTTCTGGAAGCGTTTTTCGGCTTCTCGAAATAAGTTCGATAAGCGTCGTCGTACTCACTTTGCCTCCCTTGAAGCCACACAATCTGAAGTTGCGGACAAGAAGGAAGCCATCGTCAAAGAAGCAGAGCTCCTTGCAACGTCTAAAGAATGGTTGGCCACCGCTCGCAGATATAAGGAACTCATGGACCTGTGGAAAGCTTCAGGTCGCGGTAAGCCGTCAATCGACACCAAACTTTGGGCTAGATTCAAAGCCAGCCAAGATCAATTCTTCGCCGCTAAAAACGCTGACTTAGATCGTCGCACCGAGAGCATGGCTGCAAATCTGGTTAAACGTGAAGAATTGATCACTCAGTTTGAAGCCCTTCTCCCCTTTAAAGATCTCTCATCCGGAAAGCGCGCCTTCCGTGATCTCATGGACCAATGGCAAAAAATCGGAATCACTGATCGCAACAAGCGCGCCGCTCTCGACGCTCGGATTGCCAAAGTTGAAGACGCTCTCGACAGCCTAGAACAAGACCATTACCGTCGCACCGACCCTACGGCTATTGCGCGCGCGCATGACGTTGTTCAAGGTCTTATCGATGCCATTGAAAACTACGAGGCCCAAGCCAAAAAGGCTGAAGCAGCAGGAAACGCTGCTAAAGCTATGGTTGCACGCGAAGCAGCTGAAGCCCGTAAGGTCTGGCTAGCTGAAGCTCAAAAGGGTTTGTCAGAGTTTAAGAAGAACTAGTTGTTAGTGACTCGATAGACGTCATAAACACCTTCAACTCCACGCACGGCCGAAAGCACCGCATCCAAGTGTGACGCATCGGCCATTTCGAAAGTGAATCGAAGTACAGCGGTTCGATCTTTTGAGGTACTCACTGCGGCGTTAAGAATGTTGACATGTTGATCCGACAGAGTGCGTGTCACATCCGAGAGCAATCGGTTTCGATCCAAAGCTTCAAGTTGGATATTGACCAAAAAGAGTGTTTTGGCCGTGAGGTTCCACTTCACTGCAACGATTCGATCTCCTTGATGCTCACGCAAATCAGAAATATTTATGCAATCGGTACGGTGAATAGAAACACCGCTGCCACGCGTGACAAAGCCTACGATTTCATCGCCAGGGACCGGAGCGCAACATCTGGCCAATTTCACCAACAAATCGTCGGAACCTTCAACTTCAACTCCGGAAGAGCCGCGGCGATTTTGAGCCACGGTATTAGGTGAGAGTAAATGGTCAATGCTGGACTCAGCATGAATTTCTTCATCACCCATAGCAGCTGACAATTTCTCGACAACCGCCTGTGCGGAAATGTACCCATTTCCGACTGCGGCATAGAGGCTTTCGATATCCGGATAACGCAAATCATGACTTAACTGCAGAATGGCTTGGCCGGCAAAGATCTTCTGAAGCGGAAGTCCTGCCTTTCGCATCTGCCGGGCAATAGATTCGCGACCAGCATCAATAGCTTCTTCACGGCGTTCTTTAGAGAACCACGCCTTTATCTTGGAGCGCGCCCTGGGTGACTTAACAAAGTTGAGCCAGTCTCGGCTGGGGCCGGCATTCTCATGCTTGTTGGTCACGACTTCAATTACATCGCCATTATTAAGAGGCGACTCCAGTGGGATAAGTTTTCCATTTACTTTAGCTCCGACGCAGCGGTTGCCGACCTCAGTATGAACTGCATACGCAAAGTCGACCGGAGTCGACCCGGCCGGAAGAGCAATAACGCTACCTTTTGGCGTAAACACAAATACTTCTGGAGTGCGCAAGTCGTACCGCAAAGTATCGAGGAACTCCCCTACATCTTCAGTCTCTTGTTGCCATTCATGCAATTGTTTCAACCACAACATGTCTGTTCCGGCCTGAGGGGAATCTGAACTTTCACTCTTGAGCTTGTATTTCCAGTGCGCAGCAATTCCATACTCGGCCCGAGCATGCATATCGAATGTTCGAATCTGAATCTCGACTGCCTTACCGGTGGGACCTATCACTGTTGTGTGCAGTGATTGATAAAGGTTGAACTTCGGCATTGCAATGTAATCCTTAAATCGCCCTGGAATCGGACTCCAGCGCGCATGAATTGCACCCAAAACTCCATAGCAATCACGTACGTTTTCAACGAGTACTCGAATGCCTACCAAATCGTAGATCTCGTTGAAATCGCGGCCACGAATGACCATCTTTTGATAAACGCTATAAAGATGCTTCTGGCGACCGGATACCTTGGCAATGATGCCATCGACCTTGAGATCTCCTTCGACCAGTCCGACAACTTCATCAGTTAACTTGCTGCGGGAAGGCGAACGATCAGCAACCAAACGTTCGATTTCCTCAAATTTCTTTGGTTCTAGAACTTGGAAAGAGAGGTCCTCTAGCTCCCATTTGATGGCATTCATACCCAGCCGATGAGCCAAAGGTGCATAGATATCTAAGGTCTCTTGCGCCTTCCTATGTGCAGTCTCGGGCGAAACGTATTGCCATGTGCGCGCATTGTGAAGTCGATCTGAGAGTTTGATGACCAACACCCGAATATCTCGAGACATCGCAATCACCATCTTGCGGAGCGTTTCGGCTTCTGCGGTGGGGCCGTAGGTGAGTTTGTCGAGTTTCGTAACGCCGTCAACCAAATCGGCTACTTCGTCACCGAAATCGTGTCGAATTGTCTCTAACGTTATCTTTGTATCTTCAACGGTGTCATGTAAAAGAGCCGCCACTATGGTGGCTGGATCCAAACCGAGTTCCGCCAAAATCTCGGCTACGGCAACTGGATGGGTTATGTACTCCTCGCCAGATTTACGCACTTGTCCCGAATGAGCCAAACGAGCAGATTCGAAAGCTCGCTCTATCTCGTCAGAATTGAAATCCGGGTGGCTACTTCGTAGGCGCGCGACCAGAGGTTCAATCATCACGTCCATTGTCGCGAACCCTTAAGCGCTAGCGACGACGAGGTTTGCGCTTTGGTTGGTTACGTGGACCACGCACTCGGTCGGCCTTCACATCAGCTGAACTAACAGCACGAACGGAAGTCTCAACCACAACAGTTGACGTCGAGGCACCCGTACGAGTTGCAACGCGCTTGGCCAAAGCCTGCATAGCCGGTTCACGCTCGCGCAGAGAGGCCAAAATAGGTGAGGCGATAAAGATCGATGAATAAGTACCTGTTGCAAGACCAATAAAGAGGGCCAGCGAAAGATCTTTAAGAGTGCCTGCGCCAAGAAGTCCGGCACCAACAAAGAGGATTGAGGCAACTGGCAGCAGCGCAATGAGCGAGGTGTTAAATGATCGAACCAGAGTCTGGTTTACAGCAAGGTTAACTGCTTGCGAGTAAGTGGTCTTTCCGGTGCTGGTGATGGTCCGAGTGTTCTCACGAACTTTGTCGAAAACAACCACCGTGTCATACAAGGAATATCCCAAAATCGTCAGAAATCCGATAACAGTTGCTGGTGTTACATCAAAACCTACAAGAGCATAGATTCCAACCGTAATGAAGACGTCATGAACAACAGCTGCGATGGCGGCTACCGCCATTTTTGGTTCGAAGGCCAGTGCCAAATAAATCATGACCACGAAAATGAAACCAAAGAGTCCATAAAGGGCTTTATGAGTGATCTCTTTACCCCATGATGGTCCGATGCTTTGCGTATCAATCGAATCGACCTTGACGTTAAATTCCTTTGCAAGAGCATCTTGCACGGCATTGGAAACAACGTTTGTAAGAGCACCAGTTTGAACTCGGATCTTATTCGATCCAATTTTCTGAATAACGGTCTCTGAAGTTACGCCGGCAGATGTGAGCGCCGTACGAGCCTGAGCGATTGTCGGGCTTGAAGTTGTGACAGTAAATGCGGAGCCACCTTTGAATTCGATACCCAAATGCAAACCTTGAGTAAAGAGCGCAATAGCGGAGACGGCGATAAGAACAGCTGAAACGCCATACCAACGACGACGTTTGCCAATGAAATCTATTGAAGTTTCGCCACGGTGCAGACGACCGCCAATGCCAGTTAGTGAACTCATCGACTACGCCTCCTTTCCTGTTACAACACCCAAGCTCTTGGCCGACAATCCCGAAAGCGGTCTGCCAGTTGCGAAATATGGAATTCTTGAGAGCACGGTCATGATTGGCTTGGTGAAGAAGAAAACTACGACCAAGTCAACCAAGGTGGTTAACCCCAAAGTGAAAGCGAATCCACGCACTCCGCCAACAGCAAAGAAATAGAGCAGCGTCGCTGCAATAAGAGAGACAAAGTCCGCTACAACGATGGTGTGTCGAGCACGTGCCCAACCAGCTTCAACCGCTGTGCGCAAAGTGCGACCATCGCGCACTTCATCCCGGAGACGTTCGAAATACACGATGAAGGAGTCCGCAGTAATACCGACAGAAACGATCGCACCTGCGATACCGGCCAACGTCAAGGTGAATCCAATCCATTTTCCGAGAAGCAGGAAGGATAGATAGGTAATTACCGAAGCAACGAGCAAGGATCCGAAGGAAACCAGGCCCAATCCCTTGTAGTAAAGAAGTGAATAAAGCAGAACCAATCCGATACCGATCAATCCAGCGAGCAATCCGGCGTGGAGTTGGTCAGCACCAAGAGTTGGGGAAATTTGTTGAACTTCGCCACGATCAAATGCAAGTGGCAGAGCGCCATACTTCAGTACATTGGAGAGGTCTTGCGCATCAGTCTGCGTGAAGTTTCCGGTGATTTGTGCGTTACCAGTATTAATGGCTTCATTGATTCGAGGTGCCGATACAACTAAACCATCAAGAACAATTGCAACCTGATTTTGTGGAGTTGCTAATTTAGTTACTCGCGTAGTTAAAGCACCAAACTTGGTTGTACCTTCGCCATTGAAATTAAGAAGAACGTACCAACCACTTGCTCCTTGTTGATCAATTGCAGCTGTGGCCTTGGAAACTTGACGACCAAGAACTTCAGCAGGGGCCAAAATATATTTGGCGTCTCCGGCTCGACTACAAGAAATAGTCACGGCGTCTGCGCTATCTCCGCCTCCACCTTGACGATTTGCGGCTTTCGTGCAATCCAGCGCGGCAAATTTTGCATCAAGTTCGGCTGTTACGCCGGTTGGATAGGTAGGTACCGTCTTTGCCGGTGAAGTTGCAGTTTTAGGTGTGGTGGCTGTGCTGGTAGCTGCGGATGTCGCATTTCCCGCGCCTTCCGCCAAAACCTGACGAAATCGAAGTTCGGCAGTTTGTCCTACGAGTTCGACTACGCGACGTCCAGTTTCACCCGGGACAGAAATAACGATTTGACGATTGGTGCCACTGCCTTGAGCTGATACTTCACTCTCGGCTACACCGAGGGAGTTAACGCGTTGGCGAATAATTGAAACCGCTTGATCAATCGCAGCGCTCGTTACTTTGCCGCCAGCGGAGACGCGCGGTTGCAGGGTAACGCTGGTGCCGCCTCGCAAATCCAAACCAAGTTTGATCTTGGTGGCTCCGGTGAACCCGGCCAGGACGCCAAAGGCGATCACAATTAGGGCAAGGATGGCGATCGTCCGGCCAGAATGGCTCGGCGTCTTCATTGATTTAGGCGTATTGGCAGACATGGTTGGCAAGTCTAGGCATCTTGAGGCGGTGTGTCGAAAAGACCGGGCGCAAAATCGCTGCCGACGGGCGCCTTCTCTCCCAGGTGGCCCCACCCCAAGGAGGTGGCTACCCGGCCACGCGGAGTACGAGCGATAAATCCCATCCGAACCAAGAACGGTTCAGCCAAACTCTCAACAGTTTCTACCTCTTCACCGATAGCCATGGCTAGGGTTGAAATACCAACAGGGCCGCCTCGAAATCTGTGAATCAGAGCCTCGAGCACAGCCCGATCAAGTCGATCCAGACCCAAAGGATCCACTTCATACATCTCCAAGGCTGCCAGGGCGTGACTTTGAGTTATTGCACCCTGACCATGCACTTGGGCATAGTCCCGAACCCGGCGCAGGAGTCGATTAGCCACGCGCGGGGTTCCCCGAGACCGCGTCCCTATTTCTACGATCGCTTCTTCGGAGATTTCGACCCCCATCAAACCTGCGCTTCTGCGAACAATGTGGCAGAGGTCGGCATCGGCATAGAAATCCAATTGGGCGGTGAATCCGAAACGATCACGAAGAGGACTAGGAAGCAATCCCGCACGTGTTGTCGCGCCCACTAACGTGAAATGTGGAAGTTCCAAGGGAATTGCGGTTGCACCAGCACCCTTACCCACGATGACGTCGACCCGAAAGTCCTCCATCGCCAAATACAACAACTCTTCGGCCGGACGGGACATGCGGTGAATTTCATCGAGAAAGAGAATCTCGCCCTCAACCAGCGAGGAAAGAATCGATGCCAAGTCACCAGCATGTTGAATCGCAGGACCGCTGGTAATTCGAATCGGTGCTGACATTTCGCTTGCAATAATCATTGCCAAAGTCGTTTTACCTAACCCAGGCGGACCAGACAACAAAATATGATCTGCGGCTGAGTTTCGATTGCGCGCCGCAGAGAGAAGTAAATCTATTTGTGCAGCTACGCGCGGTTGGCCAGCAAATTCAGCTAATGACTTTGGACGTAACGCCAATTCATGGGCGAGCTCGTCATCTCCGGACGACTCTTCTACGCGCTTACCCTCGTAATCCATCATTAACCATTACCTCGGATCTGCAAGGCTCTTCGCAGGAGTGCAGGAATATCTGACGAGTCAAGGCCATTGGAAATCTCAGTCGCAATCTGGTCAAGTGCATCATTGGACTCGCGCTGAGTGAATCCCAAGTTAGTGAGAGCACCTTCAATTTGAGTTCGCCACGGCGAAGTCCCTGCGCGCTTTGGCGAATGGCCGTGAAGGTCGGCAACTTTTTCGCGTAACTCCAAAACTAAACGGGCCGCACCTTTCTTGCCCAACCCCGGGATACGTTCTAAATAGGCAAGATCTCCTTGCGAAATGGCGCTTATAAGTTCTGGTGCGTCATAAACACTCAGAGCTGATTGAGCAACTTTTGGACCAATTCCAGAGACGGTCTGCAAAAGTTCAAAGAGTTCTTTATCTCCAGCAGTTTCAAACCCAAATAGCGTTAGAGCATCTTCGCGAACGAGCAAGGTTGTGTTCAGCGAAACGTATGTCCCAACAACGAGAGAGGCCGCATACCTTGGCGAGAGAAAGACTTGAAGGCCCACTCCCCCAACTTCGACCACGGCGAAATTTAGAGAAGTGGATTTAATGGTTCCGCTGAGGGAGGCAATCATTTGGTCACCAACTTCTTCAAGCGCGCTTTCTCTTTTACAAGCGCAGCTTCTCGGCGCATATCGCCAGAACCCCGCCAGTGGTGGCAGATGGCCAATGCCAGTGCATCTGTACTATCCACGGGCTTCGGAATTTCATCAAGATTTAAAAGTCGTTGCACCATCTGAGCAATCTGCTTCTTATCAGCGCGTCCCGATCCAGTTATTGCAGCTTTAACTTCTGTCGGTGTGTGCATTACAACTGGCAGACCAGCGCGAGCGGCAATCAAGAGTGCGACGCCGGCTGCCTGTCCGGTGGCCATTGCCGTTTTGACGTTGAGTTGAGAGAAGACCCGTTCTACCGCGATCACATCTGGCTGGAACTTTGCGACCCATTCGAGGATCTGTGTTTCAAGTTCAAGTAAGCGGAGCTCTAGGGGCAAGTCTGGAGAAGTCTTGATGACGCCTACGCCAACCATGACCAGATTTTGAGCTCCGGCCTTATCTACGATTCCAATTCCGCAACGCGTGAGACCAGGATCAATGCCAAGCACTCGCATCGATACCCCACCTTCATCTCATTCGAATTGCCTGACGGGATCAATTCGTACTAACGACGAGCCTAGCGAGTGTGCGTACCGGGTTATCCCAGGCTCGCCATTACTTCATCAGAGACATCGAAATTGCCGTAAACATTCTGAACATCGTCGAGTTCTTCGATGGCATCAATGAGTTTGAAAACTTTCTCTGCCGCCTCGGCGTCAAGTGGAACGGAGACTGAAGGGAGGAAGGAGCTATCCGCCGATTCGTAATCAATGCCGCCAGTTTGCAGCGAAGTTCGCACCGCGACAAGATCTGATGGCGCACATACAACTTCAAAAGAATCCCCAAGGTCATTTACTTCTTCGGCGCCAGCGTCAAGAACGCTTTCCAAAATTCGATCCTCGGTCACAGTCGCATCCGACTTGGCCACGATTATGACGCCTTTACGGTTGAACATATAGGAGACACTTCCCGGGTCGGCCATGCTGCCGCCGTTTCGAGTTACGGCTACGCGAACTTCAGAAGCTGCTCGATTGCGGCTGTCGGTTAAGCACTCGATCATCAAGGCAACTCCGTTGGGGCCATAACCTTCATACATAATTGTTTGCCAGTCAGCACCGCCAGATTCAAGTCCAGCACCACGCTTGATCGCACGCTCAATATTGTCAGCGGGCATGGAATTCTTTTTCGCTTTGGCGATGGCATCGAAAAGCGTCGGGTTGCCAATGACGTCAGCGCCACCAGCACGTGCAGAGACTTCAATCGCTTTAATGAGCTTTGCAAAATTCTTGGCGCGACGTGAATCGATGATCGCCTTTTTGTGCTTGGTCGTTGCCCACTTGGAATGGCCTGACATTTCTAACCCCTTATTTTCCTACCAGCAGATTCTGGCAAACCTGCTGAACAAAGTACCGATGAACCCGATTATCCCCTGAAATTTCCGGGTGGAAAGAGGTTGCCAGCAGGTGACCCTGCCTTACCGCCACGGGATGAAGCAACTCATCCTGAGTGACGGTGGCTAAAACTTCCACATTCTGGCCAATTTCTTCAACCCAAGGGGCTCTAATGAAGACTCCCTTGACTGCCCCGCCGTTGATCCCTTCGAAGTCGATATCCATTTCAAAGGAATCAATTTGACGGCCAAAGGCATTGCGCCTGACGGTCATATCTATTCCCCCAAAAGTCTCTTGACCGCGAGCAGCATCAACAACTCGGTCGGCAAGCAGAATCATTCCTGCGCAAGATCCATAGACCGGCATTCCCGCAGAGATTCTCTTCTGCAGAACGTCGAAGAGGTCAAAACTTCGCGCGAGTTTGGCGATTGTCGTGGATTCACCGCCGGGAAGGACTAAGGCATCGACTTCGGCGATTTCAGAGGCGCGCCTAATCTCCGTGGCCTCAATATCAAGATCCAGCGAATCTAAAGCTGCGATGTGTTCGCGAAAATCGCCTTGCAGGGCAAGGACGCCAATCTTCATTACCAGCCTCGCTCGGCCAATCGATGAGGAACTGGAATATCAGCGACATTGATTCCGACCATTGCATCCCCAAGACCTCGAGATACATCAGCAACAACTTTTGCGTCGGTGAAATAGGTGACAGCTTTAACGCACGCCGCGGCTCGCTTGGCAGGATCTCCGGATTTGAAAATTCCTGAACCAACAAATACACCATCTGCACCAAGCTGCATCATCATGGCAGCGTCAGCAGGGGTTGCGATTCCACCTGCAGTGAAAAGTACGACGGGAAGTTTGCCAGTGGTTGCAACCTCTTTGACGAGGTCGTAAGGGGCTTGAAGTTCCTTCGCAGCTACATAAAGTTCGTCTTCACGCATTGAAGATAGGCGACGAATTTCGCCGCTGATCTTGCGCATGTGTGTGGTGGCATTTGAGACATCACCGGTACCGGCTTCGCCTTTTGAACGGATCATCGCGGCACCTTCATTGATGCGTCGAAGTGCTTCCCCGAGATTTGTCGCGCCACAAACAAACGGAATAGTGAATTTCCACTTATCAATATGGTTTTCGTAGTCGGCCGGAGTCAGAACCTCGGACTCATCGATGTAATCCACACCGAGACTTTCTAGGATTTGGGCTTCAACAAAATGTCCGATGCGTGCCTTGGCCATCACGGGAATAGAAACAGCTGCCTGGATCTTTTCGATCATATCCGGATCGGACATACGTGAAACGCCGCCTTGAGCGCGAATATCGGCGGGAACGCGTTCTAGCGCCATAACAGCAACTGCGCCAGCATCCTCGGCAATCTTCGCCTGCTCGACATTAACGACATCCATAATGACGCCACCCTTCAGCATCTCTGCCATTCCGCGCTTTACGCGAGCGGTACCGACTGAATGCGAGGTGTTCTCGGCCATGACAATCTCCTAAATTCTTAATCTGACAGCGAAAGCGCCAGGTGATTCGAAGTGCTCAGTCTACTTAGTCGGTGAAGCCTTCGCGCTCGCTGAAACCGGGTAGGTAAAAATGGGCTCCTGATCGGTCAGCATCACCCAAATTTGACCCGGATTGAGATTGGCGGCGCTTCCGTCGGCCAAGGTCCAAGTAGTCCCACTGGTTGCGTTGGGCCGGCTCCAATTGATCGGGATGGCCTTTCCATCCCGCAATAAGTATCCAGTACCTATGCCCACGGTGTTGCTAAAGGGGGTAATTCCGCCTTCGCGATCGCGATACTCCGAGTTAGTAATGGAGACATTTTGAATAATGATGGTGGGCGAACCCAAGGTTTGACCTGAAGCCGATAAATCTTGGTGACCGTCATGAGATAGCAACCAACGGGATTCGCTGGCCGACCAGGTCGCTTCGTAATCTGCGGCTGGCCATTTAACTTTTATGCCGGTGATTACTGCGCCAAAATTGCCGATCGTTCCAAAAGTGAACCCAATTGGTTTAACGGTGTCGATTTGAGCATTGTCTTTGTTGATCGCCTTATCCATGAGATCAGCTGCTCTAAGAATCAAATTCGTGGGAGCCGAACGGGAAGAGTCTCGGTAGTAAATTTGCGAAGAATTTCTATCCGCCGAGAGATTGACCAAATTAGCGGCAGTGATCTTTGGGTAAAATTTTGATTGTGCACCGCTGAACGCGAAACCAACCCGACCATATTGAGCCAAGATGTCGAGATCGGAAATACGAGCGGAGCGGACCGGCCCGACATTTGCTGGCGGTTGTTGAGTAAATATCGCAGCCAGCCTAGTGAGCCCGCCTTCTACTTGTTCGACATAAACAACGTCCGCGTATTCCAAACCAATTTGTGGATGCGCCGCCCGAGTGTCATCGATTTTGACAGCGAGCACTCGTGAATTTATGCCAGGCAAACCAGTGAGGACATTCTTCTCTATCGGTGCCGATGCCTGGGACTTGGCCGGAACTGGGGTTTCGGTCTTGTTGCTCGAAGATCCGCATCCCGTCAGCGCAACGAGAGCGATCAAACTCATCAATACGGCAGGTTTTCTTTTCACAGAGCATCATCCTCAAATGCGTAATGGACGGGCAAGGGGGCATGTCCGGCCAGGCGGAAGATGCGGAATACAACTTTCGACCGCAGATTGCCAACAGCGTTAACCGCTTCCAAGTGGATATTGATAGACATCTTTATTTTGTCGGTAATCGATTCAAGTTCAGCTAGGGAACTAGGGGCGATTGTTCCGGTCACGTCCTGTGAATCGCTTTGAAGAAGACGTAAGGATTCGGAAAGCGAACTCTCCGCTTCGCTTCGCTCGATGATGGTTGCTTCTCGGGCTTGAAATGCAGAACTGGCTAAAAGTAAATATGTGGCTGGATCAAGATTTGATTTATGGGCAATATCAAGTGCGATTGCCGCTCGGCGTTGCAACAAGGCATCTAAATGTTCCCAAGACGTTTCAACTCGATGGTGTAACCGATCCAAACGTGTGGCAGAAAAAGATAGGTACCAGGCCAAAATGAGTGCCACGATGATGACGAAGAAAATGCTCTTAGTCATTGGACTTAAACCTATTCCAAACGCGATTGTCAGAACTCAACCCGACTTTGCTATTTCCCACTTGCACCATTTCGTACACATCCAATATCTGCTCCGCAACCGTGCTCCAATCATATTTGCGAGATTGCGATAGACCGCTGGTCGCAAGTACGTGTCTGCTATCCACATCGCCCAGCAAATAGATCAGTCTTTCGGCCAGATCGTGCGAATCCTCCGACTTAAAGAGTGAACCAAACTCACCGTAATTTAACAATTGTGAAAAAGCGGGGATATCACTCGCCAGAATTGCCGTGCCGGAGGCCATGGCTTCGGTAAGGATTATTCCAAAAGACTCTCCTCCTGTATTTGGCGCGACGTACACGTCGATGGAGTGAAAAAATTTAACCTTGTCTTCTTCACTCAATTTACCCAAAAATGTGAGGCGAGAATGAAGCGCCGGATCGATATTCTTTAAAAATTCACTTTTTTCACCAGGACCTGCAATGAGAACCTTAATTTGGGGGAACTTTTTTACGATGGTTGGCAGAGCTGCGATCAGAACTTCCAAACCTTTTCGGGGCTCGTCAAAACGACCGATAAATCCGATGCTTGGACTTCCCACCCAATCGGGATTCTTATCCGCAACTTCAAATTTGGAAGTATCGAGTCCGTTGGGAATCACAACTGCTTCGGTTTCAAAATGATCTTTAAGAGTTTGGCGGGCCATCTCGCTCACGGCAATGCGCGCCGTTAATTTTTCTAACACCGGTTCCAATATGGGTCCAACTGCAGTTATGGCTTTCTGCTTTGCAGATGCTGCGTGGAAAGTACCAACCATCGGACCATCCGCTGCCCAACAAGCAAGAAGTGACAACGAGGGTATTGCTGGTTCGTGCAAGTGAAGTAAATCGAAATTTCCTGCCGATATCCATTGACGAACTCGCGAGGATGCCACTGGGCCAAAAAGGATGCGGGCAACTGCCCCGTTGTACGGGATTGAAACTGGCCGGCCAGCAGAAACTAACCAGGGCTCTGAAATTTGCGAATCATCGCTGACAGGGGCAAAAACTGAGACTTCATGTCCAGCACGAATAAGGAACTCCGCTAGCTCTTTGATATGGATTTGGACACCACCAGGCGTATCCCACCCGTATGGGCAGACCATGCCGATCTTCAAAGGTTTGAAACTTTTCATGACTCGTCGCGATCTTGGAAATCGCCATCAACCCAAATGCGTTGCAACATGTGCCAATCACTTGTGTTTTGCGCGATGCGAAGTGCAAATCTGTCAGCACAGATCTGGGTCATGTGCGCAACTTTTTCGGTTTGCGTCCCAGAGTTTGGAATCTCAATTTCAGCGTCAAAAATGATACGAATTCCACTCTCTTCATACTTTACAAAAGCAGTAATAAGAGGAGCTCCCGTTTGAATTGAAAGGATTGCCGGTCCTGCTGGCATGCGTGCCGGACCACCATTGAAATTTACTGCCACCCCTGATTTAGATAGGTCGCGATCGGCAACGAGAGCTACTAACTTGCCGGCTCGCAAACGTTGGGCCAACGTCGCGATAACTCGCGAATCTAGGTCCAATACTTCCATCCCAATTTGCTGGCGATAGTCTAAAAATTTTCTAAAAAGTTTCTCGGGGTCGAGATGTTCAGCGACCGTAGTGAGCGGAATACCCGTGGCGCAGAAATAAGCACCAGCATGATCCCAGTTGCCGGCATGAGGCAACGAAACAATGCACCCTCGTCCTGCACGTATTGGTTCTCGCAAAAACTCTTCATTTTCAACGACCACGCTGGAAATTATTTGCTCATTGCTCCAATTGGGGAATCTGAATGTGTCACACCAATATCGTAAGTATGAACGCATCCCATCACGAACCATTTTTTCGAGGTCAGCAGAGTCAAGTTCGGGATGAATCCGTAAATAGTTGCTGCGCATGCGGTCAATTTGTTTGCCATTTTTGCCGTAGATGCGGTCGGCGACGCGTTCAGCCAAACCATAAGCCCACGCTTCTGGCAACAACCTGGTGATTCGCCAGGCCAAGGCATAGGCCCAATAGACAAGCGTTGATTTCATAACTCAGTTCTGCTTTCGCGTTGCAACGAAAACGATTCGCAACCGTTCCAGGCAGGTATAAACGCTGGCAACAGCCAGAATCCAAAATCCGATAGCCAGACTAAAGCGAACGTGTAATCCGGCCAGCCCTATTGCAAGTAGCGCAACGATGAGTCTCTCTGTTCGCTCAGCGATCCCACCTTCACATGCGATATCAAGAGATTCCGCTCGAGCTTTTATGTAGGAGACGAGTCCACCGGCAACGAGCGCGACCACGACCACTGGAACTAACCGATCGTTTCGGTCCACCAGAAAAAGCATGACACCTGCCAACAAACTGGCATCGCTGATGCGATCCAGCGTCGAGTCCAAGAGCGCGCCCCAAGTACTTGACCCTGACTTTGACAATCTGGCCATAGTTCCATCAAGCAGATCAAAAAGAATAAAGAAAATGGAAACCAGAGTCCCAGTCAGAAATTCTCCGCGAGGATAGAAATACAGCGCCGAGATCACCGTGCCAATAGCGCCGGCTGAGCTCACCATGTTGGCACTCAGCCCCATCGCAAGTAGACCTCGACACAAGGGCGTAATGAGTCGGGTAATGGGGGGTCTAAGCGAACCTTGAAGCATCAATACCATCGTAGGCTTGACCGCCGTGAGCAACCTAATTTTTTCAGCAGATTTGTCCAAAATACGCGTGAATTTCTCGGGTCCAGGAAGCGAGAATTTGGCCGCCGCCTTGGGGCTCCCCTTTGCTCCCCTAGAAGAGTCCGACGTAGCAATCTTCTGCGTCAGCGCGCTTGATGGATTCACGCCTGATGTAACTTCAAACTGGCAGTTTGCCCGAGAGACTTATATTCCCAGCATCGTCGCAATCGTCGATCTCGATAAAAGTGAAATTGACTTTGAAGATATGAGCGCGATAGCGGGCAAGACTCTTGATCCCGTCGTGACGCCGTATTTGGTTCTGCACTCCGACGATGGTTTTCCTACGGCAGTTATTTCTTTGGAGTCACAATTGATTACGGACTACACCTTGGGATTGAAACGAGAAATGGAGAGCGATCCTGAGCACAAAGAACTCATTGCCGAATTTAGAGAGGAGTATCTAGAACAAATGGAGAGCGCCGGCGAAGAACCTTTCTCTAATGCGCTGATTTTTCCGGCAATGCCGTTGTCTCTTCACATTAAACTTGGAGTTGCCGAGATTGCCGAATGGTTAAGAAAGATCCCAAGCCGCAGCTAAGTCATCACGAGTGCGTTCTAGGAGTTGAGGCAAAACTTTTGTTTGGCCGATGATGGGCATGAAGTTAGCGTCGCCAGCCCAACGCGGAACAACGTGCTGATGAATATGTGCGGCAACTCCGGCGCCAGAGACGGCTCCTTGATTCATTCCTAAATTAAATCCTGCCGCCTGACTTACCTTCCGAAGTGTGCGCATCGCTTGGGCCGTCATTGCAGAAATTTCATTTCTTTCTGATTCTGACAATTCAGTTAAATCGGCAACGTGGCGATATGTGCAAACTAACAAATGCCCAGCGTTGTAAGGATAGAGATTCATAACAACATATGCGTCAATTCCGCGGGCGACGATTAAGCCCGCTCGATCTTCCAACGTCGGAATTCGGCAAAAAGGGCAAGGGACGTCGTTACCCGGCAAGGGACGATTTTCGCCGGACAGATACTCCATGCGATGCGGCGCCCACAACCGTTGCCAAGGGTCAGGCATCCCCGCTCCGCCGGTGAGAACGTCGTTGCTCATGGTCAGACTTGCTGGCGAGTATTAATGGTTTCGAGAATTTCGGCGATCGCTTCGTCGACAGGAATGCCGTTGCGCTGCTCGCCATTACGGAATCGGAAAGAGAGCGCGCCCGCCAACTGGTCTTCCTCACCAGCAATAATCATGAAAGGAATTTTCTCCATTTGAGCATTGCGAATCTTTTTCTGGAAGCGATCGGTCGATGTATCTACATCGATACGAATGCCGGCCTTGCGCATTCGAAGAGAAATCTCCTGAAGATAGGGCAGGAAGGCATCGGCCACAGGTATGGCGCGGACCTGGACTGGTGCCAACCACGGTGGGAAAGCGCCGGCATAGTGCTCGGTGAGTACTCCGAAGAAGCGCTCGATAGAACCAAACAAGGCGCGGTGAATCATCACTGGCTGTTGCTTGCTGCCATCTGAGGCCTGGTATTCGATATCGAATCTCTGCGGAAGTTGGAAATCCACTTGGATTGTAGACATTTGCCAGGTTCGACCAATGGCGTCTTTGGCTTGGACTGAAATCTTCGGTCCATAGAATGCCGCTCCCCCAGGATCTAGGACGAGTTCCAGATTTTGCTTTTCGGCAGCCTGGCGCAAAGCATTTGTAGCTTCTTCCCAATCAGATTCTTCACCCACGGATTTATCGGGATTGCGTGTAGAGAGTTCTAGGTAGAAATCATCTAAACCATAATCGCGCAACAAATTGAGCACAAAAGTAAGAAGTGAATCAAGCTCTCCCGCCATCTGCTCTTTGGTGCAGTAAATGTGGGCATCGTCTTGAGTGAACCCACGAGCGCGCGTGAGGCCATGGATTACTCCAGATTTTTCGTAGCGATAGACGGTGCCGAATTCGAAAAGCCGAATAGGCAGTTCGCGATATGAACGACCATTAGAACGGTAAATCAAAGTATGGAATGGACAGTTCATGGGCTTCATGTAGTACTTCTGCCCGGCGCGCTTGATCGTGCCATCGGCATGAAGTTCTTCATCCATCACCATGGGTGGGTACATTCCTTCGGAATACCAATCCAGGTGACCTGATGTTTCAAAGAGCGCAGCTTTGGTTAAATGAGGCGAATAAACAAATTGATAGCCCTCTTCTTCGTGGCGAATCCTTGAATAGTCCTCCATGGCACGACGAACGATTCCGCCCTTGGGATGAAAGACCGCCAAGCCTGAACCGATTTCCTCTGGAAAGGAGAAGAGATCTAGCTCGGCACCTAGACGTCGATGATCACGCTTTTCGGCCTCGGCCAAAAGTTCTAGATATCCATCAAGCGCTTCCTGGGATGGCCAAGCGGTACCGTAAATGCGTTGCAGCATGGGATTCTTTTCTGAACCACGCCAGTACGCCGCTGCCGATCTCATTAACTTGAAAGCCGGAATCAATTTGGTACTTGGAAGATGCGGCCCGCGGCAGAGATCACTCCACGCCGGTTGACCATCGCGACCCAAGTTGTCATAAATGGTGAGTTCGCCAGCGCCCACTTCAACTGCGGATTCATCATCACTGGCAGTGGATTTCAAACCGATAAGTTCACATTTGTATGGCTCGCCTGCAAGTTCGGCCAACGCTTCTTGATCGCTTACTACGCGTCGGCGGAATCTTTGACCCGCCTTCACGATCTTTTTCATGGCGCTTTCTAATTTCTCAAGATCATCAGGAGTGAAGGGGCGCTCTGGATCGAAGTCATAATAGAAGCCGTCGGTGATGGGAGGTCCGATACCTAGTTTTGTTTCGGGAAAGACTTCTTGAACCGCCTGTGCCAACACGTGCGCAGTCGAGTGGCGCAACACCGCCAAGCCTTCC
This sequence comes from Actinomycetota bacterium, assembly GCA_947380835.1. Lineage (GTDB taxonomy): Bacteria > Actinomycetota > Actinomycetes > Nanopelagicales > Nanopelagicaceae > CAIMZW01. The sequence continues at coordinate 32,342 of CANCSL010000007.1, forward strand.
GGAGAGCCAATCGTGATGGCTTCAATGACATCGCCATCATGGAGTTCGGTCCACAGATCTTTGATGGTTCCGTTTACTCGAGCGACGACAACTTCTGGGCGCTCGCCATAGAGGTGGGTGGGACGATCTTCGCCACCAATTTCTCGTGCGGCACCATCAACGGTGACCTTTATCAAAGAAGACATAGCGTGAGGTTATCAATAATTCGGGTTGGCTCGGGCGCGGAGTTCAAATTCGGATGCGATTGTCCGCATCCCGACGGAACTTTGGAGCATCCGGCCATTTAAAGAAGAAGCAGGGCGGATGAATCTCACCCCCGACAAAACCAGGATTCCGCTAGCACTCTCCAGTTCGGCCAGGGTGATATCTCGGACTGCAATAGCCGGGAACCACTCAAGTGCCAAGGATCGAGTGATACCTCGAAGGCCGCCATTGTCCAAACGTGGAGTTACTAGTTCGCCAGCTATTTCAATGACGAAATTGGCCAGAGCTGTCTCCATCGCAAAACCACTCTCATTAACAAAGATCACCTCGTCCGCCCCCGCTTTGGCCGCCCAACGTAAGGCCGCAGCCGATCTTGCGTATGAGAGGCTCTTCGCGGTCTGAATTCGTGATTGTGAGTATTGAAGCTCTGGATAAATCGCCAGACGAGGCGGTTGGCCAACGTTTGCGCTCGAACGGTGCGTTATCAATTGATCGCCGTTGGAAAAAATTGTTATACGTAATGAGCCGCTTTCGTAATCATCAGAGTTATTCACTACGGCTTGGGCTGATCTGGCTAATTCGTCAAGATCGGGGCACTCCATCTCTAACAGTTGCGCCGAACGAGCCAGTCGAGCTAGGTGTCTCTGAAGGAAGAAGATCTGCGTGCCTTCCGTGCGCGTAGATTCAAAAACCCCATCGCCACGTAACAACGGATGATCGAATGCCGAAAAAGAGAGCGCATCACTCTGAAGAAATTCGCCATTCAGCCAAACGCTGCTCATAGCTCCATCTTTCCACGTGCGATATCCATGAGGCGAGCGGCTTTCAATTCGGTCTCATCCCACTCAGCCGATGCGTCACTGGCCCAAGTAATTCCGGC
>CANCSL010000008.1 GCA_947380835.1 Actinomycetota bacterium
TTGGGACGAAATTCCAGATCTAAAAAGGCTTGCCGGGCACGTTGCAAAGTGACTTCCGATTCGGCAGAACCATCGGTGTAGTCAAAAGGACCTTGAGGGGTGCGGCGCTTGGCGATCTCGCGTAGATCCCAGATGGTGAGGGCGCGGGCCAGACGGCGCTCGCGGCCACCGAGGGAAGGGCTGCCAAATTTCAAGAGCGGTGAAAGTTCACTCCACTTGGGAAATTGGCGCTTGAAATTGGGGTTCGACACGGCGCTCCTTTCGGGGGTCGTGCGAAATCATATACGATTTTTTGGCGGCGCTAACCATTCAGGAGCGCGTTAATTTCATCGGCCAGATTGTGCTGGGCGATGACCGCTTCGGGGGTAACCGAAGCCATAATCATGAATCCGTGGATGAGGCCGGCGTATTCGCGATAGATCGTAAAGACTCCGGCATCTTTAAGGGCTTCGGCATAGTTATAACCGTCATCGAGCAGCGGGTCATATTCGGCGGTGACAATAATGGTGGGCGGCAAATCCTTGAGCGACTCAGCACAGATAGGAACGGCATAAGGATGGTGTTTATCCAGTTCGGATTGGAGATATTCCTCCCAGAACCAGCGCATCCCCTTGGTAGTTAACCCAAAACCGGTGCCATTTTCAGTGGCGGATTCGTACTTCATTTCGTAGTCATTGCATGGGTAGATCAGTGCCTGGAAAGCCAGAGCGAGATCACCTTCATCGCGCGCTTTCAAGGCAACAGCCGATGCCAAATTTGCGCCGGCGCTATCACCGCTAACGCCAATCTTTGTCGGGACGATTCCAAGTGTTTCTGCATTCTCAAAGACCCATTTGGTTGTTGCGTAACAATCATCAAAGGGAATAGGAAATGGATGTTCTGGCGCCTTTTGATAGCCGACCGCAATAATGATGAAGTTTCCTTTGTTGGCGATGGAGCGCAAACATTGTTCAAACATATCCAAGGTGTTGAAGACCCAGCCGCCACCGTGAAAATAAACCATGGCAGGGAGTGGTCCTTGAGCCGATGGCCGATAAATGCGAATGGGAAGATCGGAGGTAGGACCGGCGATAAATTTATGCTCGACTTGATAGATAGCTTCAGGAGTACCGGAAACTGCAACTCGTCCCATTCGCAGTTTTCGCGAAGTGGAGATCGGAATTTCCCACGCCTGCGGCGCATTCATGGCCGCACCTTCATCGAGGTACTTCTTTATTTCTGGGCGCAACGTCATTTTCTACCAACCTTCGGTTCGGTCACGCAACGTACGATATTGCACGATTACTTCTGGCGTTGCTTCAGCCTCATAAGTGAGGGCTTGACCTAACTGCCACACGGGTGGCTCTGCGCTTTGGGAAAGTGCCCACGCAGCTTGGCGGGCAGCGCCATCGGCAACATATTCGCCGGCTGCAGGAATAAGAACAGTACGGCCAAAGAGGGCTGCGGCGATGGGTCCAATCGCTGGATTCTTGGCCGCGCCGCCGATAAGCAAAATCCGATTGATATCTACGCCTAATACTTCCAACGCATCGACGGCATCGACCAATCCGCAGAGCATGCCTTCGATATATGCACGTGCAATATTTTCGTGAGTGGAATTAGCCAACGTCAGCCCAGTAAGTACACCGGTCGCGTCGGGACGGTTAGGAGTTCGTTCACCTTCAAAGTAAGGCAGAAGTGTCAGACCGCCAGCACCTGGATTGGCAGAGAGTGCGAGATCGCCTAAGCGATCGTGATCTACGCCTAATAGCTTTGCCGCGGCATCCAATATGCGCGCCGCGTTGAGTGTGCAGACCAGCGGCAAGAAGTTTCCCGTAGCATCGGCAAAGCCGGTGACGAATCCGGAGAAATCGTGTGTTGCAGTTTTCGAAACTGAAAATGCTGTTCCGCTCGTGCCGAGAGAGACAATGACATCTCCGGGTTGGGCTTGAACACCTAAGGCAGCTGCGGCGTTGTCGCCGGTTCCGGCCGCTATGGGAATTCCGGCAGGTGTGGTGCCACCAAATTCACGCGGGTCTAAAACGCGAGGGAGAACAATCTCGCGTTCATCGCCAACGGCGCTGGCCACGATGTCGAGGCGATAAGAAGAAGTTTCAGGATCGAAGTAACCCGTGCCCGAAGCATCCCCTCGGTCGGTAAAGAGATCGTTGATATCCGTCGAGCCGGTTAACTTCCAGGAGAGCCAATCGTGGGGCAAAGCGATGGCAGCTACTCTGGCTGCGTTCTCTGGTTCGTTATCGGCAAGCCAGCGAACTTTCGAAGCTGTGAATGAGGCGACTAATACCGAGCCCACTGAATCGGCAATCTTGCGCTCGCCACCAAATTCTTTATTGAGGTCGGTTGCTTGTTGGGCGGATCGGGTGTCGTTCCAGAGCAGGGCGGGGCGGATGACTTCACCGGCGGCATCCAAGACCACCATGCCATGTTGTTGGCCGGCAATAGAGATAGCCGAAACATCTTCGAGCCCACCGGCGGCGAGGATGGCTTCTTGCAGGGCGCTCCACCAGAAAGTCGGGTCCACTTCCGTGCCATCGGGATGGCTAGCCCGGCCTTGGCGAATCAAGGCACCGGTGGTGGCATCGCGAATGACAACTTTGACTGATTGAGTGGAGGAATCCACGCCTGCAACGAGTGCCATATTTCTCTTGATATCCCGTCTTTTAAGTCGATCGAGTTGGCCGCTAGATAAGAATGGTGAGGTGATGCTAGCGGGGTAGGTCTATCTGGCGTAAGGGTAGACTTTCGCAGTCATCGTCGACCTCTTTTTAGATTTTTTCATCTTTTATAGTTTTCGATCTGGAGATCATTATGCGTATTGGTGTACTGACTGGCGGGGGCGATTGCCCAGGCTTGAACGCTGTCATTCGCGCGGTCGTCCGCAAGGGCGTCAAAGAATATGGGTATGAATTTGTTGGCTTCCGTGATGGTTGGAAAGGTCCACTTGAGGGTCTGACCATGCCGTTGGATTTGGCCGCCACCCGTGGCATTTTGCCTCGCGGTGGAACTATTTTGGGATCTTCTCGAACCAACCCTTTTAAAATTGAGAACGGCGTCGAGCGCATCAAAGAGAACTTGGCTGCCATGAATATCGACGCGCTGATCGCGATCGGCGGCGAGGACACATTAGGTGTTGCTACCAAGCTGGATGCTTTGGGCGTTCATGTTGTGGGCGTCCCTAAGACCATCGACAACGACCTCAATAACACCGATTACACCTTTGGCTTTGATACCTCGGTGAATATCGCTGTTGAGGCCATCGATCGTCTGCACACTACTGCCGAATCTCACCACCGCGCTTTGATCGTTGAAGTTATGGGTCGCCATGCTGGCCACATTGCCTTGCATTCGGGTATTGCTGGCGGAGCGGCTTGTATTTTGATTCCCGAGGTTCGTTTCTCGGTAGATCAGGTCTGCAAGTGGGTTAACTCCCGCTTTGAATCTTCTTATGCACCGATCATCGTCATCGCTGAAGGCGCTATTCCTCAAGAAGGCGACATGGTTACAAAGGATCAGACTCTAGATGCCTTTGGCCACGTCAAACTCTCTGGTATCGGCGAATGGCTTGCTGGCCAAATTGAAGAAAAGACGGGTAAAGAGGCTCGCACCTCAGTCCTCGGTCATATCCAACGCGGCGGTACACCGACTGCTTTCGACCGAGTTTTGGCTACGCGTTTTGGACTCTCGGCCATCACCGCAGTACATGAAGGTGACTGGGGCAAGATGGTGGCCCTTCATGGCACCAAGATCGAACGCGTTCCACTTGCCAGTGCTACTGACCACCTCAAGTTGGTAGATCCAGCCCTCTATAAAGAAGCGGAGATCTTCTTCGGGTAATTGGTCTCCTCTCGGACTCTGACCTCCCTACGATTACACCCATGCTGACTAACGATTCGGGTAGCGCTGCCGCGCCCACAGCGATTGATATCAATTCCATCTTCACTCCTGGCTTAGTTGCAGCCCAGCAGCCGCAATGGCCAGGGGGAGTAGATGGCGAAGCCGTTCAAAGTGCGGTGGCCGCGCTCAAGAAGTTTCCACCGCTGGTCTTTGCTGGCGAGTGTGACAACCTCAAAACCCGAATCGCAGCAGCACAAGAAGGAAAAGCATTTTGGTTGCAGGGTGGCGATTGTGCCGAGACCTTTGTAGCCGCGACCGCCGATTCCATTCGCAATCGCATTAAAACTATTTTGCAGATGGCCGCCGTACTTCAATATTTCGCCAGCATGCCGGTCATCAAAGTCGGACGTATGGCTGGGCAATTTGCCAAGCCCCGCAGTAACGACAACGAGACCCGAGGGGATGTCACCCTGCCTGCCTATCGCGGCGATGCCGTGAACGATTTGGAGTTCACGCTCGAGGCGCGTACCCCCAACCCACAACGGTTGGTTCAGGTCTACAACACCTCTTCCGCAACGCTCAATTTGGTTCGAGCCTTCACTCAAGGTGGCTTTGCCGATCTGCGCCAAGTTCACGAGTGGAACAAGGGATTCATCAACGATCCACGCTTTGGCACCAGATACGAGCAACTTGCTAATGAGATTGGCCGTGCGTTGGAATTTATGGCCTCCGCTGGCGTGGATCCGGAAGCGTTCAAGACCGTGGATTTCTACTCCAGCCACGAAGCCCTCATTTTGGAATACGAAAAGGCGCTCACCCGCATCGATTCCCGCACCCAGCTTCCGTACGACGTCTCCGCCCACTTTTTGTGGATCGGTGAACGCACTCGCCAGTTAGATGGCGCGCATATGGACTTTGCTGCCAAGATTCATAATCCCATAGGCATCAAACTTGGACCAAAGAGCACACCAGAAGATGCGCTCGCCATGATTGAAAAGCTCAACCCCAGCAACGAGCCTGGACGATTAACTTTCATTACCCGAATGGGAGCCGGTCTGATTCGCGAAAAGTTGCCACCGCTCGTCGATGCAGTCACGAAGTCAGGTGCAAAAGTGCTTTGGGTCTGCGATCCCATGCACGGCAATACCTACGAAGCCCCCAGCGGCTACAAGACTCGGCGCTTTGAAGATGTAACCGAGGAAGTTCGTGGATTCTTTGAAGTACACAAGAAGCTAGGTACGCATCCAGGGGGCGTTCATATCGAACTCACCGGCGATGATGTCACCGAATGCGTCGGCGGCGGCGAACAAATTTCACATGAAGATTTGGCCATGCGATATGAAAGCGCCTGCGATCCACGACTTAATCACACACAATCGTTGGAATTAGCTTTCCTCGTAGCCGAAATGTTGCGAGACCGCTAAGTTCCCCAAGGTGTTAGTCCCACTTTATGTTCGGCCCGCTTCATCCAAGGATTACGTGGGCGGAATTTATGATGACCGACTGTTGGTATATGTCAAAGCTCCGGCCGTCGACGGCTCGGCCAACGTTGCAGTCCTAAAAGTTTTGGCAAAAGCCCTCAATATTCCAAAAAGTAACCTCACGGTTTTGTCTGGTCATACTTCTAAACGTAAGCGGGTAGAGATTTTGGGAGATGAAAAAGAACTTGCCGAGCGTATTTCGCAACTTCGCAAGGGCGATTAGTATCTGACAATGCTCTTGAAGGCCTCACACAAGACTCCAGTCGGAACTCTCTATCTCATCAGCGATGAACACGTCCTTTTAGCGGCAGGATTTCGCAGCTTTGACGATCTGATGGATCGAATGGATGACGACGATGCATCCCGAAAAATGACCGCGATGAAATCCATTCCCATTATCAGCGATTTAGTAAATGACTACTTTGATGGCGATTTGCAGGCTTTTGGTGGCATACAAGCCCGGCAACCAGGTGCCGAATTTTCTCAAGCTGTCTGGAAAGCAATGCGAAAAATTCCGGTAGGTAAGACTATGTCTTACGCCGAAATTGCTAAGCGAGCAGGTTCGCCCGATGCAGTAAGAGCTGCTGGTAGCGCTTGTGCTCGAAATTTAATTGCACCAGTAATTCCATGTCATCGTGTCGTGAAATCTGGTGGAGCTCTAGGTAACTACGGATACGGCCTGTCCGCTAAGGAATGGCTGCTACGCCATGAAGGCGCGTTGAAGTAATCCACTCAGCACTTGATTAGTTTTTTCAATATCTGCATCAGTAATATCTAAATGAGTAACGAGTCTCAAGAACTTTGGCCCCAAAGCGCTGGCAAGTATTCCTTCGGCTTTCAAGGCTGCATTTACTTCTGCAGCAGTGGTCTTTGTCATTGATAAATCTAAAGCCACGATATTGGTGTCAACGTGCTCTGGGTTAACTGAACCAGGCAACGCATGGGCTGCGCTCTGAGCAAGGGACTTGGCGCGACGATGATCATCAGCCAATCGGGAAATATTGTTATCCAATGCATAGTGCCCAGCCGCGGCAAGCATTCCGATCTGGCGCATTCCGGCGCCGTAACGCTTGCGCCATTGTCTTGCTGAAACGATCCGCTCTTTAGTCGAGAGCAAGATTGATCCCACTGGTGCACCCAAACCTTTAGAGAGGCAGACGCTGATAGTGTCGAAGTTTTGGCCGTAGTCAGAAAATGAAATGCCGCTGACAACATGCGCATTCCAGATACGGGCGCCATCCAGATGAGTAAAGATTTCCAGCGCCTGGGCGGCTACATGGAGTTTGCGAATCTCTTCAATGGATTGAACCGTGCCGCCACCAAAGTTGTGGGTGTTCTCAACCGCGATGGCGGTTGTCGACACGAGATATGGTCCAGAGTTTGGTCGCGCAATGTTCAGAGCGCGATCAGCGTCGAAAAATCCGCGTGGATCCTCCCAGGTGCGAGTTGTGATGCCGCTGAATGTGGCTGCAGCTCCTAGTTCTGCGCGCACGATGTGGGAATTTACTTCAGTGAGTATTTCTTCTCCGGGCTTTACCAACATGCGAATACCTAATTGATTTGCCAGCGACCCAGAAGGAGTAAAAAGTCCAGCCTCTTTTCCAAAGAGAGCCGCGACTCTTTCTTCTAACGAGTTAACCGTCGGGTCATCACCGTAAACATCATCACCAACGGGAGCCTGAAACATTGCTTCCCGCATGGCTAGGGATGGTTGGGTAACAGTGTCGGAGCGAAGATCAATCATGCGGATATCTTCTCACGGCCTTCGGCCCAGATAATCAAGTACATAGCCGCGATGACCATGGAACCACCACTGAGCGTTCGCATCGTCAAGCTTTCATGGGAGAAAACCACTGCGAACCCGGCCGCAAAGATGTATTCCATTGTCAGGATGATGGCGATCGTGGTTGGTGGCATAAATGATTGAGTCCACGTCTGGATAATGAAGGCAAAAGCGGTGGCGAATACCGCTGTGAAGACGATGGCGCTCCAGACCCCAGAATCAGGCGGCAAATGAAAACCGCTCTTGAGGCTGGCTATAAATGTGACTACCGCAGAAGTGCCTAGCTGCAGAATAGTCAGCGCGTAAGTGTCTAAACCAGAACTCCACTCACCCAAACTCACGATATGAAAGGCGAAGAGCACGGCACTGATCAGAACGAGAAGTTCGCCAACGCCAATACTGATTCCTTTGAAAGAGAGAAACATCAAACCCGCTGTCGCCAGGGAAACAGCAAACCACTGCAATTTGGTGACTTTGCGCTTGAGCAGACCGGCGGCGATCAACGGCACAAATACCGCATAAAGACCCGTAATAAATCCAGTCTTAGCAACAGTAGTTTTGGTCAAGCCGAAAGTTTGGAAGATATAACCGCTGCTCAGTAGAACTCCGATGATCACGCCTTTAATAAGGAAAGCGCGGTTGATTCGTTTTAGCGCGCTGGGCTTGATCGCGATCAGAATTACCGTGGCCAAAATAAAACGAGCCGCCAGAAAAGAGTTGACATCCGTGCGGGAGAGCGTGTTCTTCATGGCAACGAATGCGATACCCCACATGGCGGCAACGGTCAGTAAGAGACCAGCGATCGCCGGTTTGTTTTCTTGTAACTTCACTTGAGTTTCGAGCGCATTTTCTTAAAGAGAGCAACCTCGCTGCCGTGTTCAGGCTCTTGCCCAGGAGTTTCGAGAATCAAAGGTGCATTTTGTACAGCGGGGTGTGCAATTAATTCTTCAAAAGGCTTGGCCCCAATTTCACCTTCGCCAATATTTTGGTGGCGATCTTTTAGGGCACCACACACATCCATGGAGTCATTCGCGTGAATGAGCTGGATTCGTTCGATTCCGACAAGTTCGACGAGGAGATCTAAAGTCTCGGTCATCCCACCCTTTTTATGAATGTCGTGACCTGCAGCAAAGACGTGACAGGTATCAAGACAGACTCCAACTTTTGGATGCCATTCCATGGCATCGAAATACTTGGTGAGGTCATTTAATTTCTTTACCAGTGATTGTCCTTGACCGGCTGTGGGCTCGAGCAGTAGCCATGGATCTTCGTCGGTAAGTTTTTCCAGTACGGGCATCATGCCGTCATGAATCTGCTTCCAGGCATTTTCGATATGGCTTTCATCTACGGCTGATCCAGTATGAATAACAACTCCAAGAGCCCCGATTTGGCGTCCGCGTTGGAGGGAATATGCGGTGGATGCTAAAGAATTTTGGTAGGTACCTGGCGTGGGCGATCCCAAGTTGATTAAAAATGGAGCATGAACATAGGTCTCAATATCGAACTCTGCCGCTTTGGTGCGAAAAGCCAGATCGGCATCAGCATTTGCTTCCGGCATCGCCCAACCACGGGGATTTGAGGCAAAGACCTGGATGGCTTCGGCTTCGATGGTCCGCGCATATTCAATGGAACGCTTGGCCATCCCGCCAGAGGTCGGCACGTGGGCTCCCAATCGGGGCCACGCTTGTCCGCTTTTCTTTGAAGTCGCCATGGGGCGAGCCTATCCGACAGTAATTACTACCGTGGACCCGCGCTTGACCTTAACTCCGACATTAGGGAAGACATTGGTGACTGTCTTGACCTTCTTTGTGCCAATCTTCTTTACAACAACCTGTAATTGGAGGTTTTCAAGGACGCGCGTGGCGTTGCCTGCTGTGAGCGAATAAATATTCGGAATGAAGACGGCTTCTGGTCCTTGAGAAATAATCAAGGAAATTTTGGCGCCTTTATTTAAGGCAACTCCGCCGGCAGGGGCTTGCTTCATCACCGCGCCTACTGGAATCGTGTCACTAAAGGCATAAGTACTCGTTACTTGGAAGCCCAGATTAGTAAGTTCATTGAGAGCCTGGTCGCCGCTCTGCCCTACGTAACTAGATGCCGCTATTTGTTCTCGACCTTTGCTGACAACTAAATTGACGAGAGAGTCGCGGCGGACTTTGCTGCCAGGGCCTGGCGCAATTGCGATCACATGTCCTTTAGCAACTTTCGAACTGAAAATTTCGGTGATCGTTCCAACTTTAAGCCCCGCGCTGGCGATCTGGTTTGATGCCACGTCCGGAGTTAGACCCTTCAGTGAAGGCACGGTCAAACGTTCTTTGCCTTTAGAAACTGTGAGGCTCACCGTGCCGCCCGATGCCAGATGGCCACCACCGCCGGGGAAGGAGGAGATGACGCGCCCAACGGCGACGTTCTCGCTAAATACCTGTTGTGCGACAACAGCGTGCAGCCCTAGTGGAGTGAGAGCAGAAGTTGCATCTGAAGTAGACAAACCCACGACTGACGGAATGGCGATTTTGGAACCAGGTCCGGCAATTTCATACCAAGCAAAAGCGCCTGTAACAGCCACCACGAGAAAGAGCAGAGCGATCACTCTGTTGCGACGAATATGCTCTTTCCGGTTGCGTTTAATGATGAGGGATTGGCTCTCCGTCGTCACAGGTATTTCTTTTTCAACCGCCGGTTCCGGCTTGGGGGCTTCGGTAGGCAAGCTCGCGATCATGGTGGTGGCTTTGACTGCTTTGCCCGGTTTGGCAACCGCAGGCAACGGCGGGATATCAAGTTCGAGGGTGAGTTGGCGTCGCTTTGGGTCGATGCTTTCTTGAATGGTACGCACAACATTTAGGACATCGCTGGCTTCACGTGGCCTGGCATCTGGATCAACGGAGGTCATCGAGACAATCAAAGTATCCAAAGCATCTGGAATATCAGATTTGATGCTGGATGGTTTGGGGACTTTATCGTTGACATGGCGATAGGCGATTTGGATGGCGGTCTCACCTTCGTAAGGCTTTTGCCCAGTCAACATCTCAAAGAGAAGAATGCCGAGTGAGTACACATCGCTGCGCGAATCTGATATTCCACGTTGTACTTGTTCGGGGGATAGATACGAGACGCTGCCGAGGATGACGCTTGCTTCCATCGTCATGGTTTGGCCCAGGTTCGCCGCTCGCGCAAGACCGAAATCGGCAATTTTGACTCGGCCATCTTTGGAGATCAAGATATTTTCAGGCTTGATATCACGATGGATAATTCCGATGCGATGGGCGGCAGAAAGGGCGTTCAAGATCGGTGTCACTAATCGCAGCGCATCTGCTGCCGGCATGGCGCCGCGTTCGGCCATGAGATCTCGCAAAGTAAAACCATCTACGTATTCCATGACGATAAAGACGGCCGGCACGCCACCGGTGTTCCAGCCTTGATCTTGAATGGCAACAACATTGGGGTGGTTGAGTGAAGCCGTGGCCTTGGCTTCTCGAATAAAGCGATTGACAAAATCTTCATCGTTGGCCAAATGTGAGTGCATAATCTTGACGGCAACGGGGCGATCAAGGCGAGTATCGAGGGCCCGATAAATTGAGGCCATGCCACCTTCGGCGATCAGCGCTTGAAGTTGATAGCGCCCATCAATGAGTTCTCCGGAAAGGTCTGGCACGTTGCAAATCTTAGGCAATCGACCTTAATTCAGCGGGTTACGGCGCCCCATCGAAGAAGAAATCTGCTGATTCCTTGGTCTTTTCTTTGGAAAAATGAGCACGTTGGGAAATCTGGAAATTGTGCATCTCTTTTCGAATGCCGGCACCATCACGGTTGAGCACTCGAATCAGGCCAACTTCATCGCTCACTTCAATCCAAATGGAGAGAGCAGAGGCTGCGCGCAGGGCCGCTTGTCCGGCCCCTACACCTTCAACAATGACGAGATCTGCCGACAATTGATAAAAAGGGTGGGAATACTCGTTGAGTATCCAGTCGAATCGGGGGAGAAAGTAGGCCTGACCAGATTCCAATCCGGGCAGAAGCGAATGAGTAAAAGTTTCGGTCAAACTCTCGCCCAGCGCATCCTCCCAACCGTTATAGAGGTCATCTGCATGAATGATCAGAGTGGATGTCGACAACGATAGGAAATGGTCGCCGATTCGTTTGGCCAATGTGGTTTTTCCAGACCCGGAAGGTCCGTCAATAACCACCAGCGTCGTTTTGCCAATTTGTCTCGTGGGATCAGCAAGGGCAGAAGCGATCGCTGCAACTACTTGGGAAAACTTGTTCTCGTCTTTCAACTGCTTTACTCACTCTCTTCCAATTCGCATTACCGAACTGGTCAGGCGGTCGATCTGAGGCTCAGATCCTCTCAGCCAATGTTGTGGCTCCCGAAGGAATAACAGTAGCAAAAACTAATGCTCATGAGAGAATCGCACATGTTGAAATTCAGCTACATGGCTATGTTGCTTTTCACAGTCGTCGGTTCATTTTGGCTGGAATTTTTTTTACATATTCGTGTTCTTGGAAAAATTAGACTTCTAGTATCCAGTATTTTTCCAGTTGCAATGGTATTCATCATTTGGGACGCGTACGCAATATCGCGACACCATTGGCACTTCGATATGAAACAAATTGTTGGTGTGTACGGACCATTCCACATTCCTTTGGAAGAGTATTTATTTTTTCTGATTATTCCCATTGCAGCAATTCTTACCTTTGAAGCAGTTGTGAGCGTAAAGAAACATTGGGAACAGGATCGAGCAAACTTAAAATGAGTTATTCGATTCTTGCTTTCTCAGCCGTTGTTGCTGCCGTGATTCTTGATTATTTTGTTTTCAAAACTCAATTAGTCAGATTGAAATCATTTTGGACTTCTTACGCCATAATTTTGCCATTTCAATTACTGACAAACTGGTGGCTCACCTCGCGCAATATTGTCATGTATGACAAAGAGGCAATAATCGGATTCAGAATCGCATCGGCACCAGTTGAAGATTTGTTTTTTGGGTTCGCACTTATTCTCAGTGTGTTAGTTCTGTGGGTGCGATTAAAACGTAAAAATTAGCGAAGCGATCTAGCTTTCACAAAGGCAGGCAAAGCTACTTTAATTCGGCGCCAGGTCGAGGTCTTGGCACGTTTAGTAAATATTTGATAATCAATAGCTTCTACTTCATCGACTATGCCGCAGTACAGCTCGCTAGCGGCTCGGATACAAGGCCGGCTAGTTGCATCGAGAAGATCTATACCGGGCTCGGATTCGGCCTGAAGGGCTCGAACTCGAGCAATTTGGAATTGCAATGCGCTCTTGATCTCCGGAGTAACGATTCTTTGGGCCAACATCTGCTGGGTTACACCGAACATCTCCAAGTCTTGGCGGGGGATATAGACGCGACCGCGTTCTAAATCTTCGCCAATGTCGCGGATGAAATTGGCCAACTGAAAAGCGGTTCCTAATTTTTCGGCAGCTACATTTGCCTCCGGAGAGCTTGTGCCCAGGATGGGTACCATTTGGAGCCCAATAACTGAGGCGGAGCCATAGATGTAGGACATGAGGTCTGCAAAAGTCTCATAGTGAGTAACCGAAAGGTCCATTCGCATCGAGTGCAGAAAACTTTCGAAATACGCGTATGGAATCTGGAAGCGCTCCACCGTATCAACCAAGGCTCGACCAATATGGTCAGAGCTCGTGCCATTTTTGAGATCGGCGAGAATGCCATCACCCCAAGTGTGCAGAACTTCAGATTTTTCTTCGATTGTGAGGGTAGAAGCCAGATCATCGACGATTTCGTCGGCATATCGAGCGAAGCCATACAGGGCATGAACAAAAGGGCGCTTCGCGGGCGGAAGGAGCAGTGTTGCTAGGTAATACGTTTTCCCATGGAGCGAATTAAGTCGCTTACATTCAGCATAAGACTTTCGTAATTCCGGATCGGTGATCCCAGCAGCCGTGAGTTCATCTCTGCGTAAGCTCATAATCTCTGAAGTCTAACTCTTACGAGTAATAGTTACCTCGACGCTGGTTTCACGGCTGGCCCCACCCGAATAGATACCAATGAAGGGACTGACGTCGGAGTAATCCCTACCTTTGGCAACGACGACATGTGATTGATCGACACTGCGACGATTAGTGGGATCGATCGGCATCCATTCGCCGACCCATGCTTCCACCCAAGAATGCGACTCTCCGACAGAGCTCATTCCGATGGGGTTGTCGCTATCAAAGAGATACCCAGAGATATATCGAGCCGGAATACCGGCAGTTCGAAGCATCGAAATTGTGATGTGGGTGAAATCCTGGCAAACGCCACTTTCTCGTGCCCAGGCTTCAGAGGCGCTGGTGTGCACATTTGTGGCTCCGGGCAGATACGTAATGGCTTGATTGACGTACTCGTTGATATCTTGAACGAGGTCATGCGGCGTGGGATATTTGGGATGTTCGAAATTATCGGCGATGGGGTCAACAAGATTTGTTAATTGCAGATACTCATAAAATTCATCAGCAACTTTATCGGAGCTTAGCTCTTTCCAACTGAGCGAACGATCACCAGGAAGTGGCATCGACATCTCGACCAAATTTTCAGAGGTCACCTCGAGAGTTTCATGAGGCGTCTGTAGGTCAAAAGTTTCGACGTTGGTGCCCCAATAATCTTGAAAGCGCTGGATCCGGGCGTGAGGAGAAACTACGAGTTCGTGGTGAATAAGATATTGATGCAAGGAGGATGCCGGGGTCATTCGTACTTCATTAAAAGAGGCAACGACCGGCGCCTCGTATTGGTAGGTCGTCTTATGAGAGATGTTCATACGCCAGGTCATTAGGCGCTCCAAATAATGGAACCAACGGGGCGGAAGAATTCGTTAGAGACGTTGAGGCTGGTCTTCACAACGACATCCACTGTGCGATTGACGATGGAGATTTGATCTGATTCGGCTGAACTTGCGTTGGAGAATTCCAACTCGCTGCGCAAGAGCGCAATTTCGCGGAAGATGTGATCATCTCGATCCTTCAATCTGCGCATCGCGGCTTCGGCAGTTTGGCAGCAAAAGTAGATAGAACGGGGAAAGGTTCGGTCGCTGATAAGAAAAGTTCGAACGTGAGGTCCGTCTAACGGAATCTGTCCTCGAACGAAAGCGCCGAGAGCATCGACCGATCGCAGCATCGTGACTGGACCTTGATCGGGCCAGGTGCGGTCATAACCTGCTGCAATTAGCCGCGCCGTGAGATCTAAACGTTCTAGTGAGCGACCCAACTGTAGGAAGTCATATGAAGAATCTCTGGGCGCGATCCATTCCAAGATGCCATTGATAATCGCTAACCGATGGATTTGGGCGCGCAACACTGTTCCTGGAAGTCCTGGATTAGGTACTTCGCTTATGCCAGCGAAATATGCTGAGTTGAGTGCCTCATAGAGGTCGCCAGGGATGGCATCACGGATGGCACGAGCATTATTTCGAGTGGCTGCCAGTGTTCCTAAAATTGTGCTGGGGTCGGACTCAGAACCATAAACAGAAGCGATTAAATCGGCTGGGGTGCTGGAATTGGCATCGAGAGCCAGCAACGTGGTCAAGAAGGTTCCGCTGGCAGCATCATCGAGCGTGTGCTGTTGGACAGTGAGTTGATGATGCTCGATTAATAACCTAGTGGTCGCTTCACACCGTTCGAGGTAACGACCCATCCAAAAGAAGGATTCGGCTAGTCGGCTTAACATGTCGACCCCAACTCTTGTTGCTGTTGCTCTTCCTGCTGTTTCAATCGCGTTGATGTCAGTACCTCTGGCCCGACTTCTCGGTCAGCGAGCACGGGCACTTCGATGGTTTCGGATTCGATTGAAATTTCCTTGATCTCACGTTTCTTGGATCGTTTGGATTCGCTGCCGTCGGCTAGCACCCACGTGTCTTTCGAGCCACCACCTTGACTGGAGTTAACGACCAGACTTCCTTCAACCAGCGCAACCCGAGTAAGACCACCAGGCAAGACCCAAATCTCTTTTCCGTCATTGACGGCAAAGGGGCGTAAGTCGATATGACGTGGTGCGACTTCGCCATCTGCCAAAACAGTCGGACAGGTGGATAGGTTTACAACTGGTTGGGCAATCCATCCTCGAGGATTTTCAGAGATGACTTTGGAGATATCGCTGAGCTCTTGCGCCGTGGCCTTGGGGCCAATAACCAATCCGTAACCGCCGGAACCCGCGACCGGCTTGACAACCATTTCTGCCAAATTCTTTTTTACGTGCGAGAGCACGTCGGGATCTTGTAAGTCAAACGTCTCTACATTGGGCAGAATTGGTTCTTCATCTAAGTAATAACGAATCAGTTTTGGAACGTAGGGATAGATTGCTTTATCGTCGGCCACTCCATTGCCCACGGCATTTGCCAACGTAACATTTCCAGCGCGAGCAACGTTAAGAATTCCCGGAACCCCCAGAATGCTGTCGGGTTTAAATTGCATGGGGTCGAGATATTCATCATCGATACGGCGATAGAGAACATGAACGGGCATCGGTCCGCCAGTTGTTCTCATATAGAGATACCCACCTTTGCAGAAAAGATCGCGACCTTCGACGAGCTCGATGCCCATCCGTCTGGCTAAGAAGGCATGTTCGAAGTGCGCGGAATTATGGATGCCCGGTGTCAGGATGGCCACGGTGGGCTCGACGACACCGTCCGGCGCTGCTGCGCGCAGGGCATTTAAGAGGTGTTCGGGATACTCCTCGACCGAACGCACTTGAAAGTTGGAGAATATTTCTGGAACCACGTGGGCCAAGGTTCGACGATTTTCTAAGACGTAACTCACTCCGGATGGACAGCGCAAGTTATCTTCCAGCACGCGGAGCTGGCCAGCTTCATCCCGAATCAGATCAATCCCAGCGACGTGGATGCGCACCCCATTAGCGGGGTGTATTCCGTATGCCTCTCGCAGGAAATGTTCTGAACTGGTGATGAGCTGCCGGGGCACGACCCCATCTCGGATAACGCCCTGTTCACCATAAACGTCGGCCAAGAAGAGTTCGAGCGCCTTGATGCGCTGTTTGACCCCGGCCGAGATGATCTCCCATTCGCCGGCGTGGATGACTCGGGGGACTAGGTCTACCGATAACGGGCGCTCTTTGCCGGAGAGGGTGAAGGTGATTCCTTGGGTCGACAGGTAGCTATCGCGAATTTTGCCGCGGTCGACCAAGCCTGCTGAGCCCAGACTCAAGAGGTTGGAGAGGAGGGGGAGCATGGACTTTTCGATCTGCTTATTTGGGAAGAATTCATCGAAGGCGGCTCTCATAAGGCGTGTATAACGGGCTCAGGCAACGCCTGGATTAACCGGTTATTTCGCCTTTATTTCCCCAGCCTGACTTTGTTACGTATGGGGTCAGCCTCACAGCCCTGGGAGGAAAAAGAGCTCAGATTCTCACCATATTTTGAGAATATGTGCGTGTTTACTGGCGAGTTTGCCCAGAATTCATAGAGAGTTCTCCCAACTGGATGAGGGCGAATTCCCCGCGCATCCTTATCTCGCGCAAGTCGACGAAGACAACAAACGAGCAATTCACCGACTTCAAGGAGAGAGAAAAGTTATGAGTAATTTAGAAATTCGTGAGGGCGAGTACGGCGACAAGGTTATGGCCGTTGAGCCTGGTGGAATCGAATCTATCCCAGATAAAGATCGCCACGGAAAAGCATCACAGCTCTTTGCAACATGGATGAGTCCAAATCTTGAGTTCGCCACAATCTACGTGGGCGCATTGGGCGTCTTCTTTGGTTTGAGTTTCGCTCAAGCAGTAATCGGAATTTTGATTGGAAACGCGCTCGGTGCTTTTGCCCAATACGTTCTCACTCAAGATGGTTCAAAGTATGGCGTGCCACAAATGGTTATCGGCCGCGCTGCTTTTGGAAAGCTCGGAAATATCTTGCCTTCCATTTTCAATGCTGGTGCTGCCGGAATTGGATGGTTTGCCGTTAACTCGGTATCCGGTGCGTTTGCACTCGCCACACTGACAAAACTCAGTAACGTCGTTTCGCTCGTTATCGTAGTTTTGATTCAGGTTGCGATTGCGTTCATCGGCCACAACTTGGTTCAAACCGTTGAAAAATATTTGATGCCTTACCTCATCGTTGTCTTTGGAATTGCCGCCGTTATCACCATGACCAAGAGCCACCTCGGAACTCATGGCAAGCCATTCCCAGGAGCCTTTTTGGTATTTGTTGGCGCTGTTTATGGTTACGCAGCTGGTTGGAATCCATTTGCATCTGACTACGCTCGTTATTTGCCAAAGAGCGAAGATCCTAAAAAGACTGGTCGCTTTGCCGCAGCTGGACTTTTCATCTCCACCACTGTTCTGCAAATCGTTGGTGCCGCTGCTGTAACCGCAGGAATGCGTGATTACGGTGCGAAGACCAACCCAGTATCAGACTTCACTGCCGCCCTACCCAACTGGTTGGGTAAAGCGGTTTTGCTTGGAATTGTTGTCGGTTCCATCTGTGCCAACGTTCTCAATATTTATTCTGGTTCTATGTCATTCTTGACGATCGGCTTCAAACTCGGCTCTACCCAACGTCGCGGAATTGCCGCTGTCGTTTTTGGTGTCGCTGGTTTCTTGCTTGCCAAGAGCGCGATGGACAACCCGGCTTCAAATCTCGAAAACTTCTTATTGGTGATGTCCTATTGGATCGGACCATGGCTAGGAGTTATCGCGGCGGACAAGTTGATTCGCAAGGGTGCAAGTATTGAAAGATTCCTCTTTGCTAATCGCGAAAATCCGGCCGGACCAATTGCATTCGTCATTGGCGTATTTCTTTCGATTTGGCTCTTTGCGAATCAGAAGTACTACACCGGTGTTGTGCCAAAGCACAACGGCAACTTCGGCGATATCGCTTTCCCAGTTGGCTTTGCCATCTCCTTCATTCTTTACTCCATTATCGGTGGCAAGAAAGTTATGGCCGAGAAGTAACTAGTAGATAGGTAGAACCATGTCGGATCAAGAATTTCTAGCTCTTGCCATTGCCGCTGCTCGTGAAGGGCGCTCCCAAGGGGGCATTCCTATCGGTGCCGCATTAGTAGTCGATGGCAAAGTGTTGGGTACGGGCTATAACAAGCGCGTACAACAGAAAAGCGCGATCCGGCATGGTGAAACCGATTGTTTAGAAAATATCGGAAGGTTGCCCGCAAAAATTTATCGCCAAGCAACGATGTACACCACTCTTTCGCCGTGCAACATGTGCACAGGCGCCATTCTTCTCTACGGGATTCCACGGGTAGTTCTCGGCGAAAACGACACATTCATGGGCGCCGAAGATTTGTTGCGTGCTAATGGTGTCGAAGTTATTAACCTCAACTCTGAAGAATGTAAGCAGCTCATGCGGGATTTCATTGCCGCAGAGCCCGAACTATGGAACGAAGATATCGGGGTTTAAACTCCAATTATTTGATGCTGCCCACAATTCTTTCGGCAGCAAGGCGGCCTGAGATTAAGACCATAGGGACGCCTACACCGGGCTGAGTTCCCGAGCCAGCAAAAACTACATTCTCAAATCCTTCGGCCAGATTTCGTGGGCGGAACGGGCCGGTTTGGAAGAAGGTGTGGGCGCTTGCAAATGGCGCACCACGTTCCATTCCTTGACGTTGCCAATCCAATGGAGTGGTCATCGTTTCGACTTCAATGGAATCCCCAAAGCCTTCATACCCTCGAGCTTCCATGGTCGCAATCATTCGGTCGCGGTATTTTGGCCCTTCGATTTCCCAATCGATCCCGGCATCAAGATTGGGAGTAGGAAAGAGCACGTAATAAGAACTTTTGCCTTGAGGTGCAAGGCCTGGATCATCATGGGTAGGAACTGTCACCAACAAACTGGGATCGGTCATTAAAGTTTTCTTGTTGATGAGTTCGTCGAAGACGCCATCCCACGATTGCCCGAAGTGAATGTTGTGGTGAGCCAGGCGTTCATATTTTTTGCTTGACCCGATCAACAAAGTGACACACGAAGGCGAATATTTCAATCGTTTTACTGAAGGGGGAGTCCGACCCAAGAGTTCGCGCCAGGCGACGGGTAGATCGGGATTGAGAATGAGGGCATCGAACTCAATGCGTTGGCCATCCTCGGTGATGACTGCCTTTGCTCGACCGTTCGAATGTTCGACTGAGGTCACTGTTGTGTTGTATTTGAAGGTGACGCCATGCTTTTCGGCAGCGCCAGCAAGGGCTCTGGGAACGGCATGCATTCCACCCTTAGGAAAGAAGACGCCATTGACCGAATCCATGTAAGCAATGATGGCGTAGATAGCAAGAGCTTGTTGTGGGCTAACTCCGGCATACATAGCCTGAAAGGAATAAACCTTTTGCGTGCGCGGGTCTTTCAAAAATTGGTTTACCTTGGGAGCCAATTTGCGAAAGCCACCGATAGCGATCAATTTCGCAAGGTTTGGGGTGAGCAAGTTAAGCGGTGAATCGATATTTCGATCGATAAAGTCATTCATTTCATATTTGTATAACTTGGTTACGAAGTCAACGTATCGACCGTAGCCGGCAGCTTCATCAGAGCCAATGACCCGAGCAATCTCTTCTTGCATGCGATCGGTTTCTGGAAATACATCCAGGGATGTGCCGTCGTGATAAAAAGCTCGGTACAAAGGTTGAAGGGGAATAAGTTCAAGCCAATCTTTAATATCTTCACCGACGCATGCCAATGCATCTGAAATTAAATCTGGCATCGTCAGAACAGTTGGGCCGGTATCGAATTCGTACCCACCTTTGTGGAGAAGTCCGTTACGACCACCAGGGACGCTCTCTCGTTCGATCACAGTAACTTTGCGTCCAGCCCCGGCCAAGCGGAGGGCTGCGCTCAGACCGCCTAGACCTGCACCAACGATGAGAACGTGGTCTGTGGGACCTTTTACTTGAGCAACCATGCGGATTAAATGCTCCTACGAATTGCGATAGTGACCAAGTCGTCAAGATGTTTCTGCGCGACGGGATCAATTTCTGGGTGATGAATCGCAGCGAGAGCGCGATCGGTTAGGGCTTCGATAGTTTTTTCAAGTTCGATGAGTGCGCCAGTCTCGGTGATGATCTCTCGCAGAGTATTAACCCCGGCCAAGGTAATTTCTTGATTGCCGAGTAAATCTTTAATTACTTCGCGTTGGGCAAGAGAGGCACGTTCATGAGTCATTGCCATTAAAACAGTGCGCTTACCTTCGCGCAGATCATCCCCGGCAGGTTTGCCTGTTTCTTGAGGATCGCCAAATACGCCCAAGACATCATCGCGGAGTTGAAAGGCTTCTCCGAGTGGCAGGCCGTACTCGGAATATCTTGCTAAATAAGCTTCCGGGGTAGCAGTGCCCAGCGCCGCGCCAAAATGGAGGGGTCGCTCGATGGTGTACTTACCCGACTTAAATCGTGCAACCCTTAGTGAGCGTTCAACGCTGGAACTGGCGAGGGCTTGCTCGTAGACATCGAGATATTGACCGGCCATTAATTCAACGCGCATCTCGTCATACAGTGGCAGGGCACGAATCAACGCTGAAGATTCCAGGCCGGCTTGATGAAGAAGTTTGGATGCCCAGATAAGCGCCAGATCGCCCAGCAAAATAGCGCTGGAGATACCAAATTGCGCTGCCGAACCATCAAGACCTTGATCGATATGAATCTGTTCAAAGGCTTTGTGAATTGCCGGGGCGCCGCGGCGTGTGTCAGAACCATCCATGACGTCGTCATGGATCAAGGCGCAGACGTGAATGAGTTCTAGAGCGGAAGTGGCCTTTATCACCGCAGGCGTTGGGGTGGCCCCAGTACCGAGGTAGCCCACATATCCAAAGAGCGGTCGTAGGCGTTTGCCACTATCGAGCAAGAACCGCTCGAGCGCATCAGCAACGGGGTTGAGTTCGGGTCCAACTGAGCGTAAATAGCGATTTTCTTCGCGTACAAAGTCGGCGAGAGCTCCATTAAAGGCGGCTCGGAGATCGGAAAGGCTGGCTTCCTTCGATAATTCCACGACGTAACGGTACCCTGCCTCGCTATGACGGCAACTTCAATCTCGGTGGAGTTCTTTCCTCCCAAGGATGGCGCGGGGGAAGAGCGACTGTGGGTTGCCATGGCTGAATTGGCACCTCTGCGCGCAGATTTTGTTTCAGTTACATATGGCGCAGGAGGATCGACGCGCGATCGCACGGTTCGAATTACGAAAGAGATCACTGAGCGAACGGGGCAGGCAACCGTTGCTCACCTCACTTGTGTTGGCTCAACTCGAGACGAACTCAAAGCAACTCTCCAGCAATATCGTGGCGCTGGAATAAAAAGTATTTTGGCGCTACGCGGTGACCCATCTGGTGGTCCTAGTGCCCCTTGGGAACCGACACCACAAGGATTCGAGCATGCCGATCAATTGGTGGAGTTGGCCGTCAGTTTTGGTGGTTTCGATGTGGGAGTGGCGGCATTTCCTGATGGACATCCCGCATCGGCCGGAAATTTCAATCGCGATATAGATGTTTTGATTCGCAAAGAGCAACTTGGTGCCAGCTTTGCCACAACGCAATTTTTCTTTGAAAGTTCGCGTTGGATTTCGCTCGTGGAAAAGCTTCGCCTCCGCGGATCGCAGTTGCCAGTCATTGCTGGAATTTTGCCTGTTACTAATGTTAAGCAATTGAAGCGGATGGCCGACCTGGGTGGAACCGCGATCCCTGCGCATATTGAAAGTAAATTTGCGGCGGTGGCAGATGACCCTGATGCAGTTCGATCGCTAGGCGTAGAAATCGCGACCAAACTCTGCCAAGAACTTTTGGAAGTGGGCGTTCCTGGATTGCATTTTTACACAATGAACACCGCCGCAGCCACATTGGAAATTGCGCGAAATCTCGATGTGGTAGGCCATGGACCGCAATAAATTCTTTGAGAGATGGAGCGCTCTCCACGGAAACGTTGAAATAACGGGCATAGTCCGCGGTTGGCTCACTATTTCTTACTTAATCGCGAAACCACTTTCACTACTCAAGATATCTGCGAGTGTTATTACCTTGGGCGGATTGGGCTTTGCAATTGCGCTCTGGCTCTCCAGCCAACATTTCTGGGCAATCGGCTTTTTAGCACTTTCCCTGCTCTGTGATGGACTCGATGGCAGCCTGGCAATTCTTACTGGTAGCGAATCACTTCGCGGGGCAGTCCTTGATTCAGTGGTCGACCGTCTCGCTGAAGTCTTTTGGGCGCTCACCTTCTTTGCTATTGGTGGCCACATGGAGATTGTTTTTCTGGCCTGGCTGATGGCTGGAGTTCAAGAATATGCACGGGCGCGAATGGGTGGCGTTGGCATACGCGAAATTGGCGTCGTCTCGATTGCAGAAAGACCAGTACGGGCAAGCTTGCTGGCGATTGCACTGGTAGCCAGCGCCCTCTCATTGGATTTCGTCAATCAAATCGCCATCATCTGGCTGGGTATGCAAACGTGGAGCCTGCTATCGGTGATGCGGTTTGGTTATAACCTTACGAAGAAAGCCGACGAAGTAAAAGATTAATGTCGCGAATGCATCGGATTCGTACCGGGCATCTCTCCAATGGCATTGGCCACAATTTCGGCGCTAATTCCAACCAACGGAAGTCCGCCTCCTGGATGGGCAGATCCACCAACGCAGAAGAGATTCTTCAGTGGTGATCTATTGCTGGCACGCAGGAATGCAGATTGTGAGCCATTACTAGAAGTCCCATAAATAGAACCTCCTGGAGCGCCGACAGAGTTCTGTAGATCCAAAGGCGTACGAAATTCCATAACGTCCAGCCGCTCGGAAACGCGCAGTCCGAGTTGGTCTAATTTGGCGATGAGAGCCTGGGCGTACTCGGCGCCTCCGTTATTCCAGTCCCAACCGCTGACAGGTTCGTGACGAGGGGCATTTACCAGAACAAACCAAGCTTCCTTGTTTTCGCCTCGAACCATGGTCGGATCACTGGGAGCGCAGATATAGATCGTCGGATCTGTGACTGGTTTTTTCAAAGCGAAGATTTCATCGAATTCAAGATCGTAGTTTTCCGGAAAATACACATTGTGGTGGTTTAACTTAGGTACGGCATCTGCGATCTTGGAATTGTCCAGCCCTAACATGAGAGTAAACCCCGCTAAAGATTTCTCGGCACGACGTAACTTCTTTCTTTCCTTCTTAACGATTGCGACATCTTTTTCCAGCATCTGGTTATAGACAATCTCAGCGTCGGCATTGGCGATGACAAAGTCGGCAGAGATCTTTTGACCATCTTCTGTGACAACGCCTGTGGCTACTCCGTTTGCATGGGTGATGGATTTTATAGAAGTGTTGAAATGGAATTCGGTGCCCAGCGCTCTGGCACGTTCCTCAATCGCTGTAGAGAGCTGACCAATTCCGCCTTCAATATGCCAAGCGCCAAACGAACTTTCCACGAAAGCTATCGTGAGCAAAACTGCCGGAACTTTTCGTGGATCTGATCCCGAATATGTGGCATAGCGGTCAATGATCTTGGAGAGATAAGGATTGGGGGTGTAGGTCGCCGACAATTTACGCAGCGAGGTGAGCGGGGAAATCATCTTTAAGTCACGCAAGAAATTTTTCCGTCGCAAGAGGGTAGGAAGAGAAGCAAGTTCAGATTCCACGAATGGCTCGCGCGCAACATCCCACATGCGTTCTGCCCGCTGCATGAGACGGTGCCACTCATCTGCTGCTGGCTTGCCTAATTTAAGCTCAATCTCTTCGCAGATCTGCGGAAGGGAAAGATTGGGGAAAGTGAGCTGAACTCCGTCGGCAAAGTGATAGTCGAAGGCAGGATCTACCGGTTGAAACTTCAAAAGAAGTTCTACCCGCTTTCCGGTTTTTCGAAAGAGATCTCGATAGACCGCAGGAAGAGTTAGTAGGGAGGGGCCGGTATCAAAGGCGTAATCACCAAACCATTCGGTGCGACATTTTCCACCAGACCGATCAGAAGCTTCATAGACCGAGACTTCATGTCCACCGCGAGAAAGACGAGCAGCCACGCTGAGCCCACCAATTCCGGCACCGATAACGACGATTTTAGCCATCAGTGAGCACCGTCCGGCCTCTCCAGGTGAGGTTGCCACGGGACTTTCCGATCCAAGAGAGTGCGATTAAATAGAGGAGGAAAATAATGGAGAGCGGATGAAGTGCTGCTGTGGAGGGAGTGCTCTTTGTTCTTGCAGCAACGAGCAATCGAGAAATCCAGATTGCCGCAAATGCTGCCCAAGCTACTCGGTCACCAGAGAGAGCAAGTATGAGAGGAGCGATCCCTGTGAGAGATAAGAGCGCAATCGCAATGAGCGTCCCGGTAACTCCGCCGAAGGCTGTCCATAATGATTTGGTATAACCGCGAATCAGATCTGACGTCTGGTCGTACATGCGACATCGGGCTACCGAACTTCCGTCGGCGACGCCCCCTTTGAATCCAGCTGATACCAAGGAGCGAGCAAGTTCGAGATCATCTAAAACTTTCTCGCGAATCACTTCATGTCCACCAGTTGCCACATAAGCCGAATTCCTGACAACAAAGAATTGACCGTTGGCAATCGTCGTGGACCTGGAAGGAAATCTTTCTGCAAGGCGCAAGAAGACGCTGGCCATCCATGACCACTGCAAGAGCGGCTGAATCAGACGTTCGGCAAAGCTGACTGCAATCTCTTTGGGATAGGGGGAGATAAAGTCCCAACCCCACTTGTTCAAAGCGGTAATAGCCGCGGCTACGGCATGAGGTTGAAGACGTACATCAGCATCGAGAAAAACCAGATAATCAGATTGGGCGGCAGTTGCCAATTGCTGACATGCATAAGGTTTGCCCAGCCAACCATCTGGCAACATCGAACCTGATACGACTTTCAGATTTGCGCGTGCAACTCCTTGCAAGATTTCAAAAGTGCGATCAGTCGAGTTGTCATCTAGAGCGAAGATGGACAGCTGAGGAATACCGACTTGTGCGATAGCGCTTGCGAGCACGTCGGCAGCATTGGATTCTTCATTTCGCATGGGTAACAGAATCGCGACAGATCCATCAACGGGCGATCCGGTAACGTTCCTGACAACTCGCATTGTCAGCACATTAACGAGCGTAATGAGTAGCGATAGGGCGCAAATAGAAAAAAGAATCCAGGAGAACATCAGTTACAAATCATCAGGGCGGCCAAAACGGGCTTGAAAGAGATACGGAATCAAAACGAAAGCAAAAACAAATCCGCCAAAGAGTGCGACTCCGGTTCTATGGAAAAAGAAGAGATTTCCAACGACCCCAGAGAACCAAGTCCATATCAGTGCAAGATCAATCAAAGTCGTATTCGCGCCGCGCTTTCTATGTTCTTTTGGAAGCGCGATATGCAAAATTGCCATTAACCCCATGCCGGCGAATAGCCAGCCCGCGGCGTTTGATAATGGAATTTCGGGTTGAAAAGGTACATGCGGACCAACGACCTTCCAGGTCCAACGATGCGCTGCAACCATTTGTGGATCGAGAAAGAGATCCCAAGCCATCAAGCCAAATCCGCCAAAGAGAAAAACCCAGTGTTGAGTAACTTTTCGAGCTGCGACCAAAATGGGATGTGCCATCATGATCCAAGCAAAGGGAACAATCAATGGCACGCCATCAATTTGAATTCCCAGTGAAGCGTCATATGCATAACGGCCAAACGGCCATCCGGTCTTGCTCCCCAGGAGTTCAATTCCGAGTGAAATTCCAAAAGTTAAAATAACGAAAGTAATCGCGTAACGAGCGCCATATGACAACCAGGCATGGACCAGCATTACCACCGCACCGGCATAGACGGTGGCGATGGTTATGAAGAGGAGTATTTGACCATGAACCAACGGATACAAGATCTGCAAGAAAACAGATAAGGCAAATCCGCCATAGAGAATCAGGGTTTGATTCGTCGATATGCCCCGCCTGCGATCTCCGCGCGGTCTAAATTGACGAATGGACATGGGGTAATTCTGCCGTACTAATGTGCCTTTAACTCACCGCGCTCGTGTGTTACGGCAAATCGAGCAAATAACTCCTCGGAATACCAGTTATGTTCCGAAGTCGCCGCGATGGCCGCTTGATGAGCCACCCCGCCATATGCAAAATTTCGCAACGCAGCAGCGTTATCCCAAATAGAAAAAGTGCCTTGCAAGCCAATCGGGGCTTCTCCTATTCCGATAGCAGCGAGCAAACCAGGAGAGCCCTTGAGACTGGCCGTCACCGGTGGAACCGATCTCCAAAAGAGCAA
Organism: Actinomycetota bacterium; assembly: GCA_947380835.1. Lineage (GTDB taxonomy): Bacteria > Actinomycetota > Actinomycetes > Nanopelagicales > Nanopelagicaceae > CAIMZW01. The sequence continues at coordinate 26,281 of CANCSL010000008.1, forward strand.
ATTCTTGCTGGGCACAATTCGAGCACGGGTAATCGCCGCAACTTTTCCATCCCAGGAAGCAGATTGGGTGATGGGGAAAGGATCAGCTCCGGCCCAGAGTCCGTGGCTAGCTATAGGTGATAACAGAGTTCGGTATTCCGAACGAGCGCACCCACGCCAACTATTAATTAATGTGGAGTTATCGAACTTGTCGACCGCGCTCTTGGGTAATACAACGAGCAAACCCCAACGCGTTGCATCGGCATCTCGAGGCGTAAATGTCTGGCCTTTGCCAGTTCCTAGCAATTTAAAGAAACTAATCTCTTTTTTTCGTTTTAATCGTGCCAGCCCAAACCGGTCTAGTGCCATATGTGAAATAGCCCGTGGCGCGGAAGATATTTTTACATCCCAAAAGTACAGAGCAACAATCACAATTTCACGCGCGTGGTCTGCATGATTTCGGCGATGACTTCTTCGGGGTGATCCCACATCGGCGCGTGGCCGCTATCGGGCAAAATTACCCATCGGGAGTGAGATGGAGTCAACGATCTCTCTTGACATGTTTTGGCCGGCAAAGTGTTATCGGTATCTCCGAAGAGAATGGTGATGGGAATATCCGAAGAAATCTTTTTATCAAAGCGTTTAGTCAACAAACTATCCCAAGCTGGGAAATACCCAAGAGCACTTCCCATTGCCAAAGTGGCGTCGGTACAAGTTTCAATGCTGAATTCTCGCCACAACGGACTTACGGTCGTGAAGCCCACTTTTCTTGCCCATTCATATTTCAACAGGTTGGGGGCCACGATCTTGAGACTGTTTGCCAGGTACTTAGTTACGGCAGCGCCGGGAAGACGAATCATGAATGGTGTGAGCCATAAACCGGCGGGAGCCAGAGCGGTAATAGAAATAATTTGCTCGGGGTTCATAGCCGCCATCTCGAGGGCGATCCAACCGCCCAGGGAATTGCCGGCAATGTGAAAGCGCGTGTAACCCAATTCGTGCATGTTCTTAAAAACTAGGTGCGCTAGCGCAACCGGTTCCATGTGTTGGCCAGGGTCGTAAGGGGAGTTTCCGTGCCCGGGCAGGTCAATAGTGATTACAGTGAAATGTTTACTGAGTTCGGGGGTAATTAACTTCCAGGCGGTACTTGCTGAACCCATGCCGTGGATAAGCAGCAGCGGCTCACCTTCGCCCTGTACTTTCGTCGACAATTTCATTTCATCACCTCGCACCTTTGTCCTGTCACGAAATAATACTCAAGATATTAGGCGATGGGATGAATCGACTTCACTGCGGCAATAATGAGATGGAGATTGCTTTCGCTCGTATCGCCCGAAGAAGTGCTGAGTCGAATCCAGAAGCCATTGATCAACATTTCTAGTTGCCAGACTCGAAATTCTTGCGTGGGGGATTGAGGCTTGAAGAGCAAATAGGCGCGCGACTTTGGGTAGCCAGTAATGTCTACGCGTTTATAGCCGGTATTAAGCCAAGACGGGATGCGATATTCGAACATCTGACCCTTATTTTCAACCCACATTGCCGTTGCGCCAATTTCTGCACTTTGCACGCCATACGAGCATGCAATACCGCCATGATCAATAACATCGGCAAGCTCAGTGCCAGGAGCAGGAGTCCATTGAGTAGAAATTACTTCTGCGTTTGAAATTGACGTTTTAATCGCACTGAGCATCCCAGTCGAGTCGCATGAAGCCGGCACGCGGTAGCGGACTTCGATCGGCGTAGAGCTGGGAGTTGGCTTGCTAGAAACAGTTCCGCAGGCAGAAAGCAACAAGGTGGCCGCCCCAAGCGGAATGAGAAGTTTGGATTTCTTCCAGTTTTTGCTCGAGGTCATCTTGGAAGCCTAGGGCTCGAAACTGTGAAGCGCCTGATCGGTTCGGTGCCCACTTTCAATTTTCTGTCCGTATCCCGTGGCGCTAATAATAAGGAGAGCTCCGATGATTCCGATGAGGGTCAATGACTCTCCACCCAAGACAGTTCCCACTACGACGGCCCAGACTGGTTCAGTTCCGAGCAGCAAACTTGCTCGCGATGAAGAGGTCTGGCGAATTGCCCACAAGGTGGCCAAAAATGCGAAGACTCCACATAACCCGCTGAGAAAAAGTAAACCTAACCATTGGTGGTTGGGCAGATGGCGAGCCGAAGAAAAGGTACGGCTACCGGAGATAGCCGTGAAGATTAATGCGCACGCAATACTTTGTAGCAAGGTGATGTTGACCGAGCTGTAGGTCTTTCCTTTAGTGAAGTGGCCCATCGAAGTTACGTGCAGGGCACGAACCGTAGCCGCTGCCAACATCAGCCAATCGCCGAGATTGGGCGCCGAGAAACCTTTATTCGAAACCAACAGTAGGACGCCAACCACAGCAACAATTGTCGCTGCGAAGAATTTTGGCGGAAGCCAATTTTTGGAGGCAAAGGATTCCATGAGGGGAGTCATCACAATTGCCAAACTAATGATCAACCCAGCATTTGTAGCCGTTGTTCTCGAAACGCCTGCAGTCTCACAGTAAATGATGAGGGCTTGAACGGAACCCAGCGCCAGGCCGAGCAGCGCCTCATTCCGAGAAAACTGAGGGCGTTTGATGATCCAAATAACCGTCATTCCAATCGCCGTCAAAATAAAACGCAGGCTCAAGACCACAATGACGGGCGCGTGCTGAGTCAACGATTTAGCGGCGAGATAGCTGGCGCCCCAGAAGAGCGCGACCAGCAGTAGGACTAGATCTACCTCGCGGGCACGAATTCTTGGGCTAATCGTCACCGTCGGACTGTAGAGGAAAGGGACGGGCTTGCGAGCACAATTCCTTGAACTCAGTCTGCGCCTTGTAGAGTTTGCATATGGAAAAAGAGGCCCACAATCGCCATTTCGTTGAGCGCGTAACCGAAAAACTTATTTTTGGCAGCCGTTGGCTGTTGGCGCCTTTTTACGTTGGACTTTCGGCTGGCTTGGTTTTGCTGCTCATGAAGTTCGCGCAGACCTTCTGGACCTTTGCTCGTCAAATCATGCACACAGATACCCACGATGTAATTCTGAATATCTTGGGGCTGTTGGACCTAACGCTGCTAGCAAACTTGATTCTCATCGTGATTTTCGCCGGCTATGAGAATTTTGTGTCAAAGATCGAAGTTGCCCAGAATGACATTGACCGTCCGGACTGGATGGGAAGCGTCGATTTCTCTGGCCTCAAGTTGAAGTTAATTGGTTCGCTCGTAGCCATTTCGGTGATTGAACTTCTTAAAGATTTTATGAGCGCTGCAACCGTTGTAGAGCCTGGCCTGAAATGGCGTATTGCGATTCATATTACCTTTGTCATTTCGGGAGTGCTCTTTGCGGCCATGGATTACATCGCCGAAATTGCTCACAAGATTGGTACTAAGAGCTAAAGAATTTAGTTTGTTCTCTGTCCACAACCACATTATGTAGTTCACTTTCTGCCTCATACTTTGCTGGCTTCTGCCATCGCGTGTGAATGAGGACCAAAGTGAAAATTTTTGCAATAAGTATCGCTGCCATTGCCGGAGCTATTTTGGCGGGAGTTTCTGAACCAAGTTCAATTAACAGTTTTTCCAAAGTTACTCACAGTAACTCTAAAGCTTCGACAAGATATGAGAGAACACCAGCCTCTGGACCATGCTTCGGTCGATCTGACTACCCTCACGAATCTGTTCATGTTCCCTATACAGTAAATGTTACGGCTGAGACCGTTTGCCCCGGGAAAGAAGTAAGTATTCGCACAACGCTCTATCGCCACCGCTGGTTGATATTCCGCGATTCGGTAAGCGCTTCTAACTCCGGGAAAAATTCCGTTCGAATAAATGTAGCTCTAAAATGCAAGTGGAAATCGGGAGATCCCGCCATAGAATATGTTGTTGAATCGGCGCATAAAGAGCAAGGTGGGTCGATTGGAGTAACGCGCTTGCATCGATACTTAAAGTGCTGAGGCATTTACGGAGGGAAGATGGACATCTTGGGGTGGGATATTCTTCCTGAAAAGTGCGAAATTGAATTTAGGTTCGAAGATGGCCCAGGTTGGCTAAAACTGTTAGCCCTTATGCCAGTTTTTGAGAAATTTGCCTACCCAATTGCAATTCGGCGCCACATTGCATATTTGTGGAGTACTTCTTTTTCCCAAGAACAATGTGTGGAATTGGAGTCTGAGGGCTGGATTGTCTATTCACGAGAAAAGACTAAGACCGAGAAGTTCTTGGAAGGTTCTCTTGCAATTATGTCGCAATCATCATCTCGTGTTGTGAGGCGTCGCCCCAAAATTTCGGTTACGAGATGGGGCCATGTTCGCGCAACGAGGAAATGGGTTCATAAATCGAACGGAACTTATACTCACTTTAAGAATAGAACTACTCCAGTCGAGCTATAAGGCAAAGTTTCTAATCGCCAACCGTCATGGGCTCTGCTTGGGTGGCCGCTATAAGTTCGGCAAAAGTAGTTGGGTAAACGGCATGTGGATGTCCTGCGGCTGCCCAAACGACTTCGTAATCATTGAGAGCCAGATCAATAACAATCTTCGCCGGTGAATTCCAACCAATCGGACTGACACCGCCTGTGGTTACTGCAACTAGCCACTGGACGTATCTGACTCAGGCCACTCTCATACGGAACTAATGTTGCAGCATCCATGATTTACCCATGACACCAGACCTAGCGATATCAGCGAATAAAATCGCCAAAAAATATGGGCAAAAAAGCGCATTGAATGATCTATCTCTTTCGGTCGCCCAAGGAGAGATTTTTGGTCTCCTCGGGCACAACGGGGCGGGTAAGACGACCACGGTCAGCATTCTGACCACCTTGGTCGCTCCCACCTCAGGAGAAGCAAAAATCAATGGCTTTGATATTCAATCTCAACCGAGGCAAGTTAGGGGAAGCATCGGATACCTTCCCGAAAGTGTCCAGTTCTATGAATACTTGACTGTGTTCGAGAATCTTGACTACTTGGCAAGACTTTCCGGACTCGATAAACCCCGTCAGCGTATTATCGAGGTTCTCGAGTTGCTTGAGTTTGAAAGACATCTAAACGAAAAAATATCAACTTTCAGTAAGGGCATGAAGCAAAGAGTAGGTATCGCACAGGCAATTCTTCACAATCCAAGAATTCTATTTCTTGATGAACCAACTTCAGGATTAGACCCTGAGGGTGTGATTCAGTTGAGGGATCTGATAACAATGCTAAATCGCAAATTGGGCATGACTATCTTCATGAATACTCACCTGCTTTCGGAAGTCACCAAACTTTGTACTCAAATAGGAATTCTGAAAAATGGAAACCTCATCTATCAGGACAGCATGGCCAAGACCATGGGATCCTTCGATGCAAGCGACTCCTTGGAAGATATCTATTTCAAGATTGATAGCGTGAGTTAGGAATGCTGACATTTAAAGCGTCTTTTAAACATGAGCTTCTTTCAAGCGCTCGCTCTAGGTCTCCTCAACTCATTGTCGCGGTTTTCCTAACGCTCACTTCCATTTCTTCAATAATTGGTTGGCTCACTGTTCGAAACGTCACCAAGATATATGCGGAGATCGTAAGACAAGGACTCACAAAAGCCCCGAATCCCTTTTCAGTTACACATTCTCTGTATTACATGCGTGATTCCGTTATCTATATTGTATTAGTGGGATCGCTCATGGCGATCGTTTTGGGGGCTCAGGCAAGTTTGCGAGATCGCAAATCGAGTGCAGACCTTCTGATTAGAACCAGAAATGTCAACCTTTCGCACCGTGTGCTGGGGCAGTTAAGTGCTATCGGTGCTATTATCGTTGCCCTAGAGGCCGTAGCACTTTCTTCAAGTATTTTAACAATATGGTTGATCGAAAAGACACCATTGAGTTTTGTGGCGTTCGAACACCTTTTGATATTCGGCACGATGTCTGGTGCACTTATGTTCGCCATCGCAACCCTCAGTTTTACTTTCGGTCTCTTTTCAAGAACTGAAGAATCCGCGCTGCTTTATCCCATTGTTACTTGGGCGGTGATCACATTCACAGTGCCTCAAATCATTACATCAACCCACCCGGTGGCGCTGTTGAATCCCACTCCGGCCGTTGCAACAGGCACAGGCTTGGCGCAGTCTGCTGTAAATAGCC